>NZ_MOWM01000019.1 GCF_016082275.1 Variovorax sp. E3 | reverse complement strand
AGCACCGCGTTCACTACCGCCGCCAGCCCTCACCCCAACCCTCTCCCAAAGGGAGAGGGAGCAAGAGAGGGAAGGGGCGCAACAGCCATGACACGCCGCGCAGACCTTCCGCAAACGCGCGCCGAGTTCCTCGCCGCCGACGGCGTGCTGCTCGTGCTGCGCGAGACCCCGCCCGCGCCCCCGCCGGCCAAAGGCCAGCCCGCCTTCATCGCGAGCAACCCCATCGAGGGCGACGAAGTCTTGCTCGCCGTGTGGGACGACGGCAGCGCCTCCGCGCTCAACGGCCACGTCGACCTGGGCACCGGCATCCAGACCGCGCTCGCGCAGATCGTGGCCGAAGAGCTCGACCTCGGCATGCCCTGCGTGCGCATGATGCTCGGCGACACCGCGCGCGCGCCCAACCAGGGCGCGACGATTGCGAGCGCGTCGATCCAGATCCATTCGCAGCCGCTGCGCCTGGCCGCCGCGCAGGCGCGTGCCTGGCTGCTGGCGCGCGCGGCCGAGCGGCTCGGCGTGCCGGCCGAGGCGCTGCAGGTGCGCAACGGCATCGTGCGCGTCACGGAAGCACCCGACCGCCACGTGAGCTACGGCGAGCTGGTCGCGCACCAGCGCACCGTGCTGCGGCTCGACCCCAAGGCGCAGCCCAAGGACCCGGCCGACTACCGGCTCATCGGCACGCGGCAGGCGCGCGTCGACATTCCCGCCAAGCTCGCGGGCGAACTCGTGTTCGTTCACGACATGCGCGTGCCCGGCATGCTGCACGGCCGCGTGGTGCGCCCGCCGTATGCGGGCGCGGACCACGGCGAGTTCATCGGCAACACGCTGGAGGCGGTCGACGAATCGTCGATTGCGCACATCCCCGGCATCCGCGCCGTGGTCGTCATTCGCGACTTCGTCGGCATCGTGGCCGAGCGCGAGGAGCACGCCGAGCAGGCGCTGCGCGAACTGCGCGTCACGTGGAAGCCGTGGCCCGGCATGCCCGACCTGAGCGACGTGGCGCAGGCCCTGCGCGACAACCCGTCGACGCAGCGCCTGCTGGTCGACGAAGGCGATGTCGACGGCGCCATCGCGGGGGTCGCGCAGCCGATGCACCGCACCTACCTGTGGCCCTACCAGATGCATGCGTCCATCGGCCCGTCGTGCGCGCTGGCCGAATGGCAGCCGGCCGACGGCAGCGGCATGCAGCTGCGCTGCTGGGCCGGCTCGCAGAACCCGCACGTGCTGCGCGCCGATCTCGCGAAGCTCATGGCCGTGCAGGACGTGCAGGTCGACGTGGTGCGCATGGAAGCGGCGGGCTGCTACGGCCGCAACTGCGCCGACGACGTGGCCGCCGACGCCGCGCTGCTCGCGCGCGCCGTGGGCGCGCCGGTGCGCGTGCAGCTCACGCGCGAGCAGGAACATGCGTGGGAGCCCAAGGGCACCGCGCAGCTGATGGAAATCGAAGGCGGGCTGATGGCCGACGGCCGCGTGGCCGCCTACGACTTCGAGACCTCGTACCCGTCGAACGGCGCACCCACGCTGGCGCTGCTGCTCACGCGCACGGTCGAGCCGGTGGCGCAGGCCTACGAGATGGGCGACCGCACCGCGCGCCCACCGTACAGCTACGACAACCTGCGCGTGAAGGTCAACGACATGGCGCCGATCGTGCGCGCCTCGTGGCTGCGCGGCGTGTCGGCGCTGCCGAGCTCGTTCGCGCACGAGTCGTACATCGACGAGCTGGCCACCGCCGCCGGCGTCGACCCGGTGCAGTTCCGCCTGCGCTACCTGGAAGACCCGCGCGCCATCGAGCTGGTGCAGGCCACCGCGCGGAAGGCCGGCTGGCGCATGCGCACCGGCCCGCAGGAGAACGCCGACGGCGGGCTCGGCGAAGGCGGCGACATTCTCTTCGGGCAGGGCTTTGCGTACGCGCGCTACATCCACAGCAAGTGGCCGGGCTTCGGCGCGGCGTGGGCCGCGTGGGTGGCCGACGTCGAGGTCAACCGCAAGACCGGCGAGGTGCATGTGCGCCGCGTGGTGGTGGGGCACGACGCGGGGCTGATGATCAACCCCGCGGGTGTCGAGCACCAGGTGCACGGCAACGTGATCCAGACCACGAGCCGGGCGCTGAAGGAGCGGGTGGCGTTCGCGCCGCGGCAACAGCAGCAGGGCGATGGCACCACGGGCGGCGCGCTGCTGCCCGGCGTGCTGCCTTCGGGCGTGGTCGCGAGCCGCGAATGGGGCAGCTACCCGATCATCAACTTCCGCGAAGTGCCGGTGATCGAGGTGATGCACATGCCCCGGCAGGGCGAGCCTTCGCTGGGCGCGGGCGAGTCGTCGTCGGTGCCGGGCACGGCGGCGATCGCCAATGCGATCTTCGATGCGACGGGGGTGCGGTTCAGGTCGCCGCCGTTCACGCCGGAGACGGTGCTGGCGGAGTTGAATCGGGGCTTGCTGCCTCCGCCGCCGGGTGGGGGCGGGCAGGGCGTGGGTGGTGATGGTGAGGCCGTCGTGCCCCCATCCCGGCCTTCCCCCAGAGGGGGAAGGAGCAATGCGGTCTGGCCTGCGCGCAAGGGGCTGTGGGCCACGGGGGCGGCCCTTGTGGTCGGCGGCATCGGCGTCGTTGCCGGCCTGCTCGGCTGGCGCTCGGCCATCGCGCCCGTGTCGCTCACCGCGCCGGTCTACAGCCAGGCCACCATCGAGCGCGGGCGCGTGCTGGCCGCGGCCGGCGACTGCGCCGTGTGCCACACCGCGCCGGGCGGCGTGCCCAACGCGGGTGGGCGCGGCATGGACACGCCCTTCGGCACGCTCTACACCACCAATCTCACGCCCGATGCCGACACCGGCCTGGGCCGCTGGTCGTTCAGCGCGTTCCAGCGCGCGATGCGCGAAGGCGTCTCGCGCGACGGCCACTACCTGTACCCCGCGTTCCCCTACACCGCCTTCGCCAAGACCAGCGACGACGACCTGCAGGCGCTCTATGCGTACTTCATGTCGATGCCCGCGGTGCGCGCGGAAACGCCGAAGTCGCAGCTCAAGTTCCCGTTCAGCATCCGCCCGCTGATGGCCGGCTGGAACGCGCTCTTCCACGACCCCACGCCGATGCAGCCCGTGGCCACGCAAAGCGCCGAGTGGAACCGCGGCGCCTACCTCGTCAACGGCCTGGGCCATTGCGGCGCCTGCCACACGCCGCGCAACGCGCTGGGCGCGGAGCAGGGCGGCAGCGCATTCCTGTCGGGCGCGATGATCGACGGCTGGGAGGCGCCCGCGCTCACGCAGCTGTCGAAGTCCGCCGTGCCGTGGGACACCGACGAGCTCTACCGCTACCTGCGCCACGGCCACACGCAGCGCCACGGCATCGCCGGCGGCCCGATGGCCGAGGTGGTGCACGAGATGCAGCAGTTGCCCGACGAAGACGTGCGCGCGATGGCCACGTACCTGGCTCCTTCAACCCCGAGCCCGTCGCCGATCCCAAGGCCGTGGCGCAGCAGATGGTCGACAACGCCGCGCGCACGCAGGGCCAGCTGCTCGGCCCCGCGCAGCGCATGTTCGACAGCGCCTGCGCCTCGTGCCACCACGACGGCAACGGCCCCACGCTGCTCGGCGTGAACACGCCGCTGGCGCTCAACAGCAACCTCACGAGCGCGCAGCCCGACAACCTGCTGCGCACCATCCTCGATGGCGTGCGCGAGCCCGCCACGCGCGACATCGGCTTCATGCCCGCGTTCCGCGAGGCGCTCGACGACCAGCAGATCGCCGAGCTGGCCGGCTACATGCGCGCGCGCTTCGCGCCGCAGGAGCCGGCGTGGAAAGACCTGCCCGCCCAGGTGGCGCGCGTGCGCGCCGCGCCGGCCCACGGCGCGGGGCATTGACCAGGGGCTGGCCGAAGTTTTCCGGAGGCGCCGCTACGATGACGCGTAGCGCACACTTTCACGGAGACACCACGCCATGCCCTTGAATCTTTCCACTGCTTCCAGCCTGCCCAGCGATGCCGGGCGCGCGACCCTCGTCGGCCGCCTCTGGCAGCCCGACGTGGGCCCCGTGCTGGTGGCCGTGCACGACGGCCACCTGTACGACCTGTCGACGACGGCGCCGACCATGAGCGAGCTGCTCGAAGGCAAGGACGCGCCCGCCGAAGTGGTTCGCCGCGCATTGCAGAGCGCGCCGCGCATCGCCTCGCTCGACGACGTGCTGGCCAACAGCGACGAGACCGCGCGCGATGCCAGCAAGCCCTGGCTGCTCGCGCCCTGCGACCTGCAGGCCATCAAGGCCAGCGGCGTGACCTTCGTCGCGAGCCTGCTGGAGCGTGTCATCGAGGAACAGGCGCGCGGCGACGCATCGAAGGCCGAGGCCACGCGCGCGGCCATCGGCGGCGTGCTCGGCGACAACCTCGCGGACATCGTGCCGGGCTCGCCCGAAGCGATGAAGGTCAAGGAAGTGCTGATCGCGCAGGGCGTGTGGTCGCAGTACCTCGAAGTGGGCATCGGCCCCGACGCAGAGATCTTCACCAAGGCCCCGGTGCTCGCGGCCGTGGGCACGGGCGCCGACGTCGGCATTCATTCGGGCTCGGTGTGGAACAACCCCGAGCCCGAAGTCGTGCTCGCGGTGAACAGCCGTGGCCAGACGCTGGGCGCCGCGCTCGGCAACGACGTCAACCTGCGCGACTTCGAAGGCCGCAGCGCACTGCTGCTGGGCAAGGCGAAGGACAACAACGCCTCGTGCGCGATCGGCCCGTTCATTCGCCTGTTCGATGCGCACTTCGGCATCGACGACGTGCGCCGCATCACCGTCGCGCTCGAAGTCACGGGCCCCGAGGGCTTCACGCTCGAAGGTTCCAGTTCGCTGTCGAAGATCAGCCGCGACCCGCTCGACCTCGTCGCGCAGACCGTCGGCAAGCACCACGCCTACCCCGACGGCTTCATGCTGTTCCTGGGCACGATGTTCGCGCCCACGCAAGACCGCCACGGGCCCGGCCAGGGGTTCACCCATGTCGTGGGCGACCGGGTGCGCATCGGCGCGCCCGAGCTGGGCGCGCTGGTCAACCGCGTGGTGCACGCGGACCAGGCCGCGCCGTGGACCTTCGGCATCGGCGCGCTGATGCGCAACCTGGGCGCGCGCGGGTTGCTGTAGTCGGCGCAAAGGGCCGGGCACCCGGCCCGATTCAAACCACGCCGCGCAGCGCCCTGCGGTACTGCACCGCCTCCGCCAGGTGCCCGACCTGCACGCTCTGCGCTGAATCCAGGTCCGCAACCGTGCGCGCCACCTTCAGCACGCGGTGCGTGCTGCGCGCCGACCACCCGAGCTTGGCCGCCGCATTGAACATGAACTTGCGCGCCGTGTCGTCGAGCCCGGCGTGCCTGTCGATCGCGCTGCCTTGCAGCGACTGGTTCGCATGGCCTTGGCGTTGCATCGCGCGTTCGCGTGCCACGATCACGCGGCCGCGGATGCTGTCCGTCGACTCGCCCGCGGGCGCATCGAGCAACTGCTGCGCCGACACGGCGGGCACTTCGATGTGCAGGTCGATGCGGTCCAGCAGCGGGCCGCTGAGCTTGCCCTGGTAGCGCGCAATCTGGTCCGGCGTGCAGCGGCATGCCTTCGACGTTGCGCCCAGGTAACCGCAAGGGCAGGGGTTCATGGCCGCGATCAGCTGGAAGCGCGCGGGGAATTCGGCGCGTCGCGCGGCGCGAGCGATGGTGATCGTGCCGGTCTCCATTGGTTCGCGCAGTGCTTCCAGCGCGGAGCGCGCGAACTCGGGGAACTCGTCCAGAAAAAGAACGCCGTGGTGCGCACGCGAGATTTCTCCCGGTGGGCACGAACCCAATTAAGCGCAACGGGCTCCCAACTTTTCCGCCTATATATCAACGACTTAGGTCCTCTCGTCCGACATAAGTTAAGCGCAACCTGAATTTTTGATGAAAGCTGACTGAAACTGAATTACAAGCAACCGGGCCAACATGCGTGCACGGACCCTCACGGGCGCGCCAATTGAATCCGGTCATAGTTGCACGCAAAATTGATCACAGTTACGCGTAACTTTGACTAAAGTTTGCGTAAGTTGTTGATTCTCGCCACGTGGGGCGAGAGGGGAACGTTGCGCTGGAGTACCTTCCGGCAGAAAAGAACTCCTCTGGGCAGCCCCTCATTGCTGGAAGTTGTCGAACGCCAGACTATGCAGTGCTGGTCAGATCTGCGCGCTTGCTGCTTTGCATAGTCGACGACGAATCGCGATTAGTGCGACATCACTGGCACCACTGCACTTTCCCGTTTCGCAGCCAGAAATGCGACTGACACCCGTCTTTCAGCCAGACCGACGGATGTAGTGTCGGCCGACCGGCGTCGTCGGTCACGATGTTCCAGCGCGGCGATGCTTCGGGGATCACCAGCAGCTCGATACTGCGACCACACCAGCAAGGGCATTTCATGCCGACGCACCAGTCTTCGCCATCATCTCGCGCAAGGATCAGGTTTCGACGTGGCAGGTGCGTGGGCAGGCTGTCCCCTTTGACAATGATCAGCTTGCGGGCCGGGCCGAACCTATCAATCCACCCCGCAATGCGTCGCTTGCACCAAGTGAACATGCTCGTACCCACGGTCAATTCCTCCCTGCCGAGCCCACCGCCTGGCGCCCGAGCGGCGGCAGCCCGAGCAAGGGCTCTGCATCGCCACTTGCGAGCAGAGGGTTCGGTGCCCTCGTGAATACGGCCTCGTCGCTGCGGTCGTCTTCGTGCTCGGCGACGCTGATCCGGCGGCGAACTGCAGCATCGATACTCGCGTCGCGGAACGGATAGGCCCGCGCGATGAACTCCATGACCAGGTCGGACGCGGCGCGAGTGTTCAAAGAAATGACCGACGGCGCTTCCTCTGCCAACCCCGGGAGGTATCCGTCCGCGACCTCGCGCGCAAAGTCGTCCGGCGAGGTGCGCCGCAGATATTCTGCCCGCAGCGACTTATCGGAATAGACGCCGCGATCACGCAATGTTGGACCACCTGGGCGTACATAGTCCAGCGCGCGCAAACGTCGACGATCCGCGGGCCAGCGACACCCGGCCGAGTGGGAATCGACACTCCGACATCGAAGAGGGGGAGGAGGAACGCGGCGCACAGCATATCGACAATCTGCCGCCCTTCGAGCGAGTCCATGCAGCTGAACACCACATCCGCCTGGCTGGCCAGCAACACTGCCTCGCGAGTGAAGATGGATGCTTTCAGCGGTTGAGCGACACCAGGTCCCCGGTAGGACGTGATTGCACGCTCGAAAACGTCGACCTTGGCCCGCTCGTGCTGCACATCTTCCAGCGTGGAATTCAGGATTCGGTTCAGGTTGCGTGACTCGACCTTGTCGAAGTCGATCAGTTGCACTTTTCCGAAGCCCAGCCGCGCCAGCTGCTCCGCCACGATGGAACCCGTTCCGGACACGCCGACCACGCAAGCCACCATGCGCTTCAACTCGTCGCGCGTTGCCGAGGTGAAGGCGATCGGCCGGTGCGCGAAAGCCCTGTCGTGCCACCACCAGCGCAGTCGCTCGCCCGGCACGGTGACGCAGTTCAGCATTTGGGGCTGGCAGTCGGTCGTATACAGGCGCGCCAGCATTGCGCCGTCGGGCACCATGATCGCCGAGCCGTGCGGCGCGTCGATCGCCTGCCGCAGCCCAGGCATCGTGGCCTGATCGCTCTTGTCGTCTTGTTCGGAGAAGGCGAAAAAGCCGCCCGGGTGGGAATGCAGCAAGATCAGGCTGAGGCCATCGCGTTCCGCTTGGTCGATGGCCTCTTCGATCACGGCTCCGGGCCAGCGCAGGAGGTCAGGCCCGCGCTCGCACTGGTCATACGGCACGGCGACGAACGCTCGGGCCACCAGACGTACCCGCGGACCCGGCGTGCGCGCGCACAGGAGGATGCCGGCGGCCTCGAACCCGTCGCCTGGAAACAGGTGCATCCTGGCCTGCGTGTACAGCTCGGCCGTGAGCGTCAGGCTCGAGGCCGCGATCACTGTTGCACCTCTTTCAGCAGGGCGTTGTCGACCAATGCTAGGTGGGTCTTCACATTGTCGTAGCCCGGCTTCCAGGGGCCAGCGGGGGAGCGGTGACGCGACCAGCGCTGGAACTGCTGGTCGCAGATCGCGACCATCGCATCTGCTGCCGGGATTTGCGCGCCGCTGTTCAGCGTGACCGCAGGGAACATGTAGAACATGTCGATTTCCACTGCGGGATACGTCGGCTGGATTTCCAGCGCCAGACGCACCTGCTGCACGGAGTAGCCCGGCGGCAAGGTGAAATCCGGCAGCACGATCCACTGGCGACCGCCGTCCAGCACCGCTTCCCACGAGGGGAACTTGGCATTGAGGAAAGCCTCGTCGACGTTCAGCACGGGGAACGCGCGTAGCGGCATCGAGGGGCCCTCGCCGTTGATCACGTCCTTCGGTGTCAGCCGCAGCTTTTCGATGCCCTTCCGGCGCAGGTCGATGACCGTGTCCAGTTCAACCGGTTCCTTGGGTTGCCCTTCCACCTTCAGGTAGATGTGCCAGCCCTGGTCCGGGTTGAAACCCGCCTGCTGGAGCGCATCACGCACGACGATCGTCGGCGCGTGCAGCGTGAGCAGCTCACCCTGGACGTTCAGCTTCCATGTGGCGCGGCGGCTGATGAGGCGCTCCACACCTCGCACGCCGAGATCGAGCTGGTAGTTCTCATCGAGCAACTCGTCAGGTTCGTCTTCGTGCTCCAGATAGATGCTCTGCTCCGCCGAGATGTTGGCGAGGCGGCGCAGCGTTGCCACCGAGATGTGGCGCGCGAGCCAGTCAATGCGCTGGCCATCGATGGTCAGACGCCAGGCGCCGTCGCTGGGCGCCGCGATGAAGCGGGTTTCGCCCTCGCGCAGCTTCACGATCTCGTCGGGGCGGACGTCCTCGATGGTGGTGCCGAACCAGTGCAGCACGGTGATCTGCTGATCCGGGCGGTGGCCTAGCGCCGCGGCGATCTGTGCACCAGTGGGTGTCGCGTCGTCCAGGCGCACGGGTTTGAACTCGAGATCCGGACCAGCGACCTGGATTTCGTGGGAACCGGCGCGTTGCACCGGGGCGTTGTGGGCCTCATCGGGCCGCGAAGTGTCGTTCGAAGGCATGGAAGCCTCCTTTCGTCGTTTGTAGAAAAGAAAGTTCGAAACGGGGAAAGAATTCCCCGGCAGCATTCCGGACTTCCCTGCGACCGATTGACGACTGAACTTCTCGCGGAGACACTCAGGGCTCTCACACCGACGAGCGCTTTGCGCGAGTTACTCAGGGGGTCAGGCTGTCACAGGTCTGATCCCTTGTTTTATTGGTCCTTCGTCATCGAGCTCCTTTGGGTGAATGTCATTGTGAGTCACATGTCTGGTATGTGATTGCAGGCCACATTTAATCGAGGTTTTCCTACAACGTCAACCCAGATGGCGTACGGATGACTGATGTCAGCCGCGTTGACATTTTGCGAATTTACGCGTACGATCCCGTCACTGCGAGGTGATCGATGTGATTGACGAGGCGCGTCTCTATCAAACGTTGGGTAACAAGATTCGCGAACTGCGGCTAGACAGCGGCAGAGCGCAACGCATGACTCAAGCCGATTTGGCCAATGCTGTGGGGCTTGAACGGACTTCAATCACCAACATCGAAAAGGGGACACAGAAGGTGCCCCTCTTCTCTCTCTACCGAATCTCAGATGCTCTGAAGGTGCCTCTTGAAGAGTTGCTACCTTCGATGAGTGACGTGCAGACCGAAAGTGTTCAACGCACCGCAGATGTTCAAAGCATCGTGAGCGAGCAAGCCGAGGTTGGGCGTCCAATGCTAGGACGTGCCCTTGGAAATATTCTCGGTTCAACCCCTGGAGAGCCAAATGGCACATAGCACGAGCTTCATAGAGGCCAAAGCCTTTGAGGTCTTAAGCGCGGCGGGCCCAAACGCATTGATCGGCCGAAAGGTTGATGTCGACCAAATCTGCATTTCGCTGAATGTCCGCCTTCACGTGGAAGAGCTCGAAAGCGAAGTATCTGGCGTGCTTCTCGTCAAAGGTGCTGAGCGACATATTCTGGTGAACAAAGCTCATAACCAGCGGCGGCAGCGATTCACGATCGGCCATGAACTAGGGCATCTGATGCTGCATGACATGTCCAAGGACCGCGTGATCGTGGACACACACATTCGGATGTATCAACGTGTGGGAGAAGCGACTTCCTCCAAGTATCAGCAGTCCGATTCGATGACTTCACCCCAGGAAGAGCGTGAGGCCAACACATTTGCAGCCGCATTGCTGATGCCAAAGCCTTGGGTCGAGAGCGAAGCGTTGAAGCACGACTTGGGAGACGAAACCGCCATCACGACTTTGGCGAACGCATTCGTTGTCAGCGAGCAGGCCATGTTCATTCGTTTGCAGCAGCTCAAAATTATTGAGAGTACTTACGCAACGAGTGATCCAGGAAACATGAGAGGGCGCCAGCAAAGACTGGAACTCGCCTGAACGGCGTTTCACGCGCGGGGCACGCGAAGTTCGATCGGCAACAGGTATAACTTCCGGCACCGCTTCATCTCAAGCCGTGACGCGTGTGCAGATGCGCGAGCGAAGAGACTTCGCGCAACTGCGCACAGTACCGACTGTCTTAAGTTTGGCCTCATTGACGCTGCAACCATGCAATGCCAAGCAGATCTGACCACGTGCTTGCGCTTTGAACCCTGGGCCGCATCTCGCCCAAGTAAATCATCGTCTTCAGCTGATTTTCGAGCATGTAAACACCCAGTTCGAGATCGGGCGCTCCGATTCGCGCAGGCATAGATTCGTCCCATCCCTCGTCGAGGGGCCAGGGGGCCATGACATGGCGCCCATCCCTGTGCGTGAATAGGATCCATGCAGAGCCGTCCTGCAAGCCATAGCAAAGGAATGCCGATCTCGGTTTTCTCCAGGAGGCCCAGGGTGAATGGTCCAACTCCGATGAAGATGATGCCGACGGCAAAGAGGTCAACGGCGGAAACGGCGGGACTGCCGGTTCCGGAAGCAACGGCCGGTTGCCTATCCGTCGTAGGGCTTGAGTTTCATCGTGAACTTTCCTAGCTTTTTCTTCTACGCGTCGACGTGCCTCGTCGATTTTCGCGGCAGCATCGGGGAGTCGGATCCAGCGGGAACTTGAGGTGGTATCGATGTGATGGGCGGCGACATCGATATCTTTCAACTCTTCGCTGCTAGACGGGAGTGGAATCGTGAAAAGAAGAACTCCCTCATCCTCTGCATTCGGCAATTGCAGTGAAGTCGAGGCTCCGTCGATCTCCACAAAGACGCGCACGGCTGTTCTGGAACTCAGGCGCAAAAGTGCGACGGGTGCGTTCTGCGGGAACCGAGCCTCCCATTGCTCAATTTCCCCATGGCCGGGCTGCCATTCGATGACTTCGTGAAGTGGTGGCAGTGGTGGCGGTGCAGTCACCATGGCTCTGAATGCTGGTAACGGAGGAAGGCCGAGATCCTTCATCCGCTCGATTGCAAGGCGCCGCAGTAGGTTTACCGCTCCGGCATAACAGTCGGGGCGCTCCTGACTTGCCCCATGAGCGAAGTGCCAAGTTCGCACGTCACCGCGGCGCGCGACCAACGGAGCACCACACGCCATGCAGCGGCAACCACACTCTGCGCCGCGTGGAACATCACCCACGAAACGAATCCGGTCACTTGAATCGAGGCCCGCGAAAATCGAAAGCGCATTCATGCGTTATCTTCGAAAAGTCTTGATCCGTTCAGCTTACCCAAAGCCGAGGCACCGGCAATCCACCAAGATCGGCACAGTTGGTCAAAGGTTGATGCTTTTGCGCTCGGATTTCCAGTCCTGCAGTGCACTTCGCACGGTCGTCAGCGCCGTACGCGTGGCCGCTACTCGCGCATTGGCGCGCCGGATCCTCGCCTCGTCGACGCGAGCCGTCCGAGCAATCTGCCGCCACGCTACCCGGGCATAGAGCACCTCGCGCCTCGCCACGAGGATCCATTCCAGCAGGCGCGAGGGCACTGCACTGTCGAGCATCGACTGCAACGCCACCGCCGACGCTTCCAGGCGCTCTCCGGGTGAATCGGTGAGCGCTTCGCCTCGATGCGCCTGTTCCAGTTTGCGAACTACATATTGCAAGGCGACCGCCGCATCGCTCAGCACGTGCACACAGGCTTCGCCCATGTCGATGTCGCGGTCCAGGCGTTCCGCGCGGCGTGTTCGATCACGCTCTGCGTGGTCGCTTAGGCGCGCTTGCTCTAGATGATCGATCTGTTTCCTGATCCCGACGTACGCGAATGCAATGGCGGCGATAGCGCCAATGGCTTGGACCCAGCCGGCAAGTCCCGCATTCTTGTTGGACCAACATACAACCTCCGACCAATGAGTGACGATTGCAATGAACGCTCCGGCCCCAGACCACGTTAGCAACAGCGTGAATCCACTCATGTTGACCTCCTTCACCGCGTGTCCCTTGGGGGCGCAATACTAAGGCCTCGTTGCTAGTTGAATGCTGGAAGGGCGCTCTATCCGCGGCCATCATGAGTGTGATCGAAGCTTGCAGCGGGCGTGCAAGGTAGGACAATGGCGTATCCTGCCAAATATCCCCTCGATCCTCAAAGCCGAAATCTCCCGCGTAGCACGCAAAGAAGTGCGTGCCGAGATCGAAACACTCAAGAAAGCATCGGTCGTGCATCGCGCTTCGATTGCGGAGCTACGCTGCCAAGTGAAAGCGCTCGAGAAAGAACTGCGTCGGGTTGCGAAGGGAGCGAACCGCTCCGCCGCAGTGCCGGATTCGGACAATGAAGCGGCTGCGGGCACGCAACGTCGATTCAGCTCAACCAAATTGGCGGCACATCGCGCAAAGATCGGGCTATCCGCGGCGAGCTATGGGCAGTTGGTTGGCGTCTCCGGGCAGACGATCTACCACTGGGAAAGGCAAGGCACGTCCGCGGGCGGCGCAACTCGAAAGCCTTGCGGCAGTGCGAGACCTCGGTACGCGCGAAGTTGCGGAGCGCCTGGCCAAGCGATAGCGCAGCGCTGAAGCCAGAGCAAGGCGACGCGATTCGAATCTGCGCGACCCGATGCTTCTCGGAAAATTCGCATTTAGTGGCCGTAGATTTGGGGCCATTCGCATTTATCGACGTTGCTTACACATGCAGCAGGCCTTCCGTAGTTTGGGAACTGGGACGTAGGCGAACGGCGGGATCGCCGAGAACCACATAGTTGCGGCAATCGTCGCGAATGGTACGTGCTGCAAGAAGCTCTCTGTCGCTAACCTCTTTGCCGTACTCCCGGTCCAGCAGCATATCTGCCAACTCTGTGCCGAGTACGCCCCATTGGCTGTTGAAATGATCGGTGGCAGCCCCGACGCGGTGCCCCGCCAACAGCCGGTCAATGACATCTCGAAATCCTTGTGTTTGTGCATTCCCGCGTTTCGACACAAAACTCGATGCCCAGGCTTTATCGACATGCCCTAGCGTTGCCAGCACACCTCCTTGAGGAAGCGTCATCAGACGCTGCGGGAGCCGCGCGGTCATGGACGCCGGTGCACAGCGCTTGGCGCCCGGCACGGCGTTGAAATCATCAAACTCTGGCGAGCCTGCGCCATAGCAGGCGAAGAAGAAATGGATGGTCCCGTGCACATTCGCATTCAGGGGTACGTCCTGCGCCGAGAACCAATCGCTCGCACCGATGCTTCCATAGCCCGCCCAGTCCTGGCACACCAGCGCCCCCTGGGATGCGGCTTGTCGAGAGTCCTGCGAATCAAAGACCATTCCATGAGACCCCGTGAAAATCAGCGACGGTGGCCCACTGCTGCGGGACAGTGCTGCTGCCAACCCGGCTTTTGTAGCGTCGGCCCCAAGGATCGGAGTTACAGAAAATCCTGCGGACTTGCCGATCGGCAAATCCACTCCATCACCCGCGCAGAAGGGTCGCGCCACTCGCTCTGTGAACAACTGCGTCGCCCGATCAAAGTCGTGGCAGGTTGCAAAGATTTCGACGCTTCTGCGCGTCGTGCGTGAAGCATCGGCCTCGAACTGGGCCACGCTAGAGGCATACGCGCCCAGCTCTTTCAGGTCGCCAAAGTCCAGACGCCCGACGGCGGCAACGATGTCCAGTGAATACTGAAACGAGAACGGAATCGACGTCGGAGGTCCGACGATGGCCAAGTAGTATGGAACCCCATGGACAGGACTGATCATGCTGAGCGAAGCACCATGCCGGGTCAACCATTTGCTCGCACTCTCGCCGGGGCGCCATCCATCAGCCCCCGCGAACACTCGAAAGCGCCCCCCCGACTCGGCCTCGCGCAGGTGAATCAACGGCTGCAGCGCCTCGAGATAGGGAGCCGAATCCTCGGTAGCATTGAAGATCAGGCCCCAGCCGGATTGCGCCAAGGAATTGGGATCCACTCCGTAGGGCACACAGCAGTCTTTATTGTCAGGCACTGGAGCGCCGACAGCGTCCCTAGCCTGACGCTCCGCAGCACGCAGCACTGGCACGACATCTTGAACAGGCGGCAGCAGGGGACGACAGGTTGCTGCATCGATCCCGAAGCACAGCGGTTCCATTGTGTCGCTCGCGCTCATGATCACACCGGTAGCGCGGCTTGCCAAATCAGATGAGCTATCTCCGGCCCACCGATGTCATTGTGTGCACCAGATACACCATCGATCTTGGAGATGAACTGGCTTGCCTCGATGTTGTAGATGACTGCAGGCCGGAGGTTGTACATCTCGCTCACTGACCGCATGCTCAACCACTCGGCCTCGACCCCGCAGATACCGAAGGCACCGACTGCCCCAAACGAGGAGGTCCGTCGAAGGCGTACTGGTTCGCGACGCCGGCTGCCCACGGGTACAACCTGCCGACTGCATAGTCGTACCTTGATCGAGTCGCAACAATCGGACCACTCACCTTGGAATCCGAAAGAATCCGGTTGAAATAGCCAGCGGTGCCATCCCTGAACGGAATGTTGGACGCATAGGACCACACCGACATGGCGCCCTGCACCAGCACGCATGATGCAACAGGGCGCGGCAACGGTGACGCCGCACCCGGGCCACCCAAGGCTGAGCTCGCCACGATGCAGCCAAAGCTGTGTCCCATCAAGTGCACCCGCACTTGCGGCCCCTCCGACATCAAGCGAGCAATGAATCCATGCAGGAATCCTTCGCCCACCACATTCGCCCTTTTTTTCATGGTCCAGAACGTCAGCTGCCGCAGGGGACTCAGTAGCAAGCCTCCATCCGCGAATCCAAAGGAATCGTTCTCCTCTTTCGCGGCCTCGATGGCTTGATCCGGGTCGAACGGCTCCCTGTCGGCAGCACCATCACCAGGCACGCCGTCCGAACCAAGCGCCAATGCATCATTCAACGCGTGGTAAGCGGCGCGCGCCTCCGAGGTCAGATCCACTGACGCAAACTGGGTTCGCAACTCATCGAAGAGCCTCCTCAATGTCTCGCGCACCGCTGGCGTGTCACCCAGCAATGCCGCGTACTTATCAACGTGGGCATCGACGCCAGATGCGCCCAGCTTGGCGAAGCTGTCGCCAGTCAAAGGCGATTCGTCACTCCATGCCAGACTCGGCCAATGGAAACCCACGTGGAGCTCTTTGAATCCGGGTCGAACTTTCTCCATCAGTGATCGATCCTCCGGCAATTCCGAGAATGCGCCGATCCACAGGTCGTACTGCTGGTACGCAGCCGGAGGATCACCCTTCCAGCCGTGTTTCCATATGAAAACATCGGTCACGAGCTCTGCCTTTAGCACACGAATGATCTCGTCACTGGTACTTCGCTGCGTCAACTGCGGATCGGAAATCTCGTTGCCTTCCGCGTCTACGGAGAGCAAGTAGTACGTGGTTTGCATACTGGGAATAGTCCTTTTTGGCATGGCAGATCTCCTTGTTGGCTATCGCTTCCCGCTGTTGTCTTTCTTCCCACAGCTAGTCGGGCGTTCCGTCACTTCTTTGAAGAACTTCTGATGCTCTGCATCGATGAAGTCCTCGCGCTTCGCAAGCGCACAGCCGCGCCGCTTCCACGTCTCAAGACTGAGATCCCATACGACCGAGCCGTCCTTTCCGGAAGAAAGCAACCATCGCCCGTCGGGCGAGATGTCCAGTTGCTCGATCGCGGAGCCATGGAACTCCTGCGCCACCTGCAAAGGCAGGATTCGATCCGGCTCGATGACATAGAGCTTCCCGCTCTCATCGCCCACGGCAACTGCGCCGGCACGACTCACTGCCAACGCGGATGGCACGCTGACGGCGTCCGACTTCCAGGTTGTGAATCTCATCTCACCGATCGGGAAGCTGTAGATCAACCCTGCAAAATTCGCGCCCCAAAGCGCTGTTCCGTCGGGATTGAATGCCACCGCCCGGACGTCGCCGCGCGGAAGGTCCGGAGGGACCCGACCCTTGATCTTCTCAAGTTCAAGACACCCCTTGGAGGTGGACTTGGTCCGCCAAAACGAAATACCTATGCGCTCCTCGACAGTGATGAACTCCATTGACTTCGGTCGGAATGCCAGGTGACGCACGGTGCCGCCGGGAAAGTCCGACGGAAGATCCACCTCGCAGGCCACCGCGTCATTGCTATTCCATTGAATCCTCCACGCCCTCACCCTTCTCTTGATCGGTAACTGGGTCGTTCTCGTCAACGCGACCAGCAACGAAGCGTCGTCATCCACGATCACCGACTCGACTTCCTCAAGGTCAAACGCGACGCCATTGAGCCGCGCAAAGGAGCTCGCACCTTCTCGATGTACAAACACGGCCTTCTTCTGCGCGGCGAATAGCGTGCGGCGCGCCGACGCAAATGCCATCGCAACCGTGGAATTCAATGGAATGCGCGTATGAGCTGCCGCTGCTGCTTCACCATCGAGCTTTCCGGACAGCACCGCATCGGATGTCGCAGCGAAGTACCTTGCGGCGCCATCTGTGGACTGCAATGCCGAGGCTTTCGCATCCCGGATCAGATCACGAGCCAGAGGATGAGCATTCTCCAGCGAGACTCTCAACTGATCACCAAAGTCGGTGGTCACATGGGTGCTTTTCTCGTCCGGCGCAAGTGCCACACTGACCAACTGTCGTGACAATTCGAGAACCGGTACGAAGGACGGATCCGCACGTATATCCCGCGGCAGTGTCCAAAGGCGCAGCTTTCCATCCCAACCCGCGGACAGCAATCTGCCGTCCCGTAGGAAACGCAGTACTCCCACCGTGTCCGAATGCGCCTCGATGCGCCGCAAATGCTTGCCGCTCGAATCCCAGACATGGATCTTCCCCGCAGCATTGCCCGCAGCCACCAAACCCTGGTCAGGGCTCACAGCCACACTGTAGAAGGCTCCCTTCTCATCACCCTGCAGCGGCTGTGCTTGCAGTCTTGTCGCCGTCGGCTTTCTGCCAGGCGAGGCGGGTGGCTTGATGAGCACTACCTGCTCGCTGCCGGATATGTCAATTGACACCAGGCGCTCAGGACCAGTGAGTACACCCAGACCTGAAACGCGCGAAGGCTGCCTGTAGGTCCACAAAGGCCGGACGGGCGCCGCGCCTTCGACTGGGAGCTTCCACGCAGCCACAATGCCGTTTTCATTTCCCGAATAGAGAGTGTCTCCAGAGCGAGCCAGTGTCCGAATGGGACTTCGCATCAACGGGGAAAAACCGGTGTCATCGGCTGGCGGAACAAGAAGCCCCACACGCCTCTTGGTAACCAGATCCCACAGTGCGATGCTTCCTTCTTCTCCTCCCGTGACGAACCACTTGTCGAGCAGCAGGGCCGCCCGGACACCGTTGGGATGCGCCTGTTTTACCTGCTCCTCAGGAACATCCCACAAACTCTCCCCATTGCCGGCGTCCAGCACTTGGAGCATGTGGCGCCCCTCACCAAGCTCCGCGACCAGAAGACGTCCATCTGCAATCCAGGCGTAGATGGATTTTCCGGTTCCCACGGATTCGACCGTTTGAATGTTCCTCGTGCGATTCAGCCAATCACCCAGAATGCCGCGAGCATCAAAGGCGACCCGTCTGTGCTGACCGGCCTCCAGTTCAACGCCCGCTACAGCCGCAAGCATCGCCAAATCGAAAGGCGGATTGGTGCTAAGGATCGAGCGCAGTCCAAATTGCGTCGCGATCATCTCTTTCTCGTACTGAAGACTCAAGCGCGCTGCTCTCCCCTCTAGCCACTGATAGGAGAAAAGGAAGGCCAGCAACACAGCCAGACAACCAAGCAAGCCAACAACGCGCCGTGCGATCTTCTGGGAGCGATGGCCACGATAGGCCTCGAGAAAGCGCGCTTCGCGCTCGGAGCAATCTCCGTCCTTGTCAGGAATGCTTGCCCGGCTTTCCGGTGTCAAGCCCGAGAAGAATGATGGCCTTTCTCCGCTCAGGTGCCATGATCGCGCTAACTGCTGCCACACCGCGTAGTGTTCTGCGCGCCACGCCTCGATGCTCAGTCGAATTGGTGAAGCAAGGCTGTCGTGCGCCAGCTCGAACCATTCTCCGTCCTGCCTAGATTGGCGCCGCACCAGATGCGCCTCTTGCAGCCGTCTCAGCTCCTCCATCTGCGGCGCCTCAGGGTCGGAGGGATCGACTGTGGCCGCAGCGCGCAATCCGCTTGGCGTCAGAAGCTTTCGATCAATCCAGTCGCGCACGATACTTCCTTGCTTGCTGCTGGTGGCGCACCGTGCAAGCTGCTCGTGACAGTATTCTTGGAGCGCAGTGTCGAGCCGAAATTCCTGCAGATCCGCAGGGCTGATGACGGTCACGGGTCCTTTTTCTGAGAGCCGTCGCCACAAGTTCGCGCAAATGACTTGAAGCTGAACGGGTTCAACGGTTGCCCCCGGAACCAGTTCCACCTTCCCATCCGGGGTCCGTACCTTGGACTTGCTGAGTTCGAGAGCGATCAACTCGGGAGCGCCTTTGCCTGACGAGTCGAGCGTGAGCTCTACACCGCAAGTCTCCAGGGGGCCTCTGATTGCGCCGATCGCCTGATCCAGGCTCAGCAGGTTCAGCCGAAAAGTGTTCAACAGCCGTGTCGGCACCAAGTCCCGGAACTGATCCAGCCAAGAGTAGTATTCCTCGCGCATGCTGGCTATGAACCAGACAGGCGTGCCCTCACTTGCGAGCAGGTGACCCAGTTGGCGAAAAAAATCCTCCTGCACTGCCGACGACGCGCCAGTGGTGAACAGTTCTTCGAACTGATCGATCACCAACAGCAGTCGTTTCGGGAGGGCTGACGCAGGCATTGGAACACGCGTGCAATAGGCTGCGAGTGAGTCTCCGGATTGAATCGATCCAAATCCGGCTGCCTCCAATTGGCCAAGCAGGCGCATCGTCAGTGGCATCTCCGTGGATCCGGAAAAGCGCAGCACAGGCGACACATGAAAGCGCTCACGCAATTCGTTCAGCAACCCGTTCTCGGCAGCCAGCAATGATGTCTTTCCCGCCCCCGAGGGTGAGTACAAGACCATGATCCGATCAGCGACGACGCGCCAATGCAACTCCTCCACCTCTGCGTCACGGCCGAACAGGCGATTCTTGGTGCTCAGCGGAGCCGGGCCAACGAACGGCGCTTCCATCAGTTGCGCTTTGTTTGAGTTTTCAATTCCGCCACGAAAGTTGCGACATCACCCCAGTACAGTCGCAGCTTGGCCTTGGACTGGAGGTACTGCTCGATGTACCGACGCGCACTGACTGGATCCAGGATGCTGTTGGGATCAATCTGTACGGAGAAGTGCATGTAATCGTTGCGCAAGTGGCGGCCTTCAAGTTGCAGCAAGCTGCGAAAGAGAACTCGGAAGTCCCAGGCCTCGACCTGGAAGCCGACGAATATCAAACCACTATCACTGAGTTTGCTGCGCACCGCCGGCGGGACTGCGTCCTTGGCAGCCGAGGCCATCGTCAAGTAGTCGAAAAACTGATCCTCGGTCATCACCAGAGAGCGAGGCTCCGAGAGATCTCCGAACAACTTGACCACGACGGGGTACTCGCGCGTGGCTTTGCCGGCACCCCCGCGGGTGTGCTTTCAACATAGGACTGATCGCAGGCCGCCGCTTCCTCGTTCCATCGAAGAAGACGCACTCGCGGATACTTCACCCCCTCCTGCTCCCTGAGTGCATCGACCAAAAGATCGCTGGGATCCGTCGTCACATAGATCGGCAAGCGGTAGCTCGCCAGCACGGCGTGAGGATCGGCTCCAGACGCGTCCGCCGCCCGAAGCGACTTCCCCACCGCAGATACCACTTCGCTCAATCGCTCCTGTAGGTCTGCAGACGATAGGCCGGCCAACTCTGGCGGTACATGCGCAGCAAATCGCTCCATCAGGCGTCGGTACACATGCTTGTAAAACTCCTGCCTTGGAAACGCGGGCTGGCGCGTCACGGCAAGGTATTGAGCGACCTGAGGGAGATCCTCTGTATCTTCTCCACTCATGGGATAGCGGTACATCTCACCCCACTGCAGTGCCAGCTCGCGCCTCGTTCCAAAGTACGCATCGCACATTCCGGGACCAAGAATCGGTGTACAGGAAGTACTCTCCAAGTTTGCGGCGATCGCCTGCCAAGGGTCTATGACGTCATCCTGCTTTCCAAAGCCAGGGGGATACCAAATTCTTGCGCTATCCAGCCGAGTGAAAAGAACTGGTAGCCACCAATCGGCGCGACTCATCACCTTGAGCCGGGCTGTGGCCACAGCCCGGTCGACTTCGCCATGCACTGACAGTTCCTCGAAAAAGGACGCCATGAACAGCTGCGCAGTGGCTATGGAGAGATTTCCTTGCATTGCCAGCACAGCGGGCACGCCCTCGCGCGCGAGCATCGGACCAATCGCGCTCATGGGGTCGCCGAGAGGCCCCCGGACCCAGCACTTTGGCAAGAACAAAGCACGACCAAGCTCGGTGGCCGGTCCAAGCCAGCGATCTGAGCAACGAAGTCCGCCCCCATCACAGCGGTCGCCTTGCCGTCATCATCTTCCAGCCACAGAGCTGCCCCGCTTTCCCCAACCGCACCATGACACACGAGGTACAGAATGTCGGCGCCATCGCGCAGCCCCTGCATGATCTTCTCCAGGGTGGCGCCTCCCTTGCTCGCTAGCGTTTGCGCCTTGAGCCGCTGCAGAGATGTCTTCGCGATACCTTCCTGGGCTTCTGTGTCCACGGGGTCAAAAATGGAACTCAACCCGCTCGGATTGGCAATTGCAATGACAGCCTGGATCTCCTGCCTTGGACGCAGCTTTGGCAAGCGGAACTCGCGCGTGAACAAATACCGAGAGAAGACGCATTTCGCGTTCTTTAAGAGAGGTTCAGCGGGAACGTCCGGATCCCTCATGGTCTCCCATGGAATGCGATGCAGCAAAGCTGCGGAAGGATCCAAGCGCAGTCTCACCCGCAGGTGGAGGCCATTGCTGGCGGAGTATGTTTTCGCAGCGACGAAAGCATCGCGCAGTTCGGAGGGAGTGAAGATCGCCTTTGCCAGGATTGGCCCACTCTTGGCGGGGTCGCCAGCATAGAGGTCATCGTCGTTCGGATCGAAGGCCAACCGCACGAACGGAGTAATGTTGTCACCCGAGGCGACACGATGGCGTGCTGAAGCAACGTATTCCCCAGAAGATTCACGCTGGATGACTATTTCTAGTTCGGAGTAATCTCTCATTCCCCTCCCACGATGGCCGATGTTCAAACTTTTCCAATGCGCCGCTTTCCTTTGGCCTTGAAGGAAAATGATCGAGCATCAGCCTTTCACAGCTTCTGGTGCCTACGGCCCTTCATGGAAAGTGATCAAAAGTGCCGGGATTTCACATCCGACAAACTCGTTCCTTTTCGAGCATGCATGGTCGGTCAGTGGGTCCTCGAAATGCAGCTTCTCCCGCAATTTTGTCCACGTCAAGAATGGCGCTTAGCATGACGTCAACATACTCGCAGGCACGCTGTCCAGCATCACCCAAACGCAGTATTGACCTAGTGGCAAGCTTGAGGTGCTATTCGCGGAATTCAGAGGTGTTGATTGCGCGAGCAGATGTCCATTCGCGAGATCGCCAGGCGTACAGGCCTGTCTCGCAACACCGTAAAAGAAGTACCTGCGAGCGGGCGAAGAAATGCCGCGCTACGCCAAGCGGACGAGCTCAAGCAAGCTCGATCCCTATGCCGAGAAACTCGCGACCTGGCTCGCGATCGAGGCAACCAAATCGCGGAAACAGCGGCGCAATCTTCGCGCCCATCGTCACTGTCCCGTGGCCAATGACCAGCGTCAAAGTCGGCGCGCACACCTGGAGCGAAGCAAGTGCTGCTACTCGTGGCTGGCGGCGGACCCCGTGAGGAGAATGGCCGCCCAAAGATAGGGATGTGCGTGAGCGCCGCCCGCCTGCAGGATGCCCGAGAGCGCATCGCGGCAGGCCGCGCTTACGGGCATGCCGGCACGGTATGCACGGAACAGCCGCGCGCCGACATCTCGCGCGAGGCTGTCCCACAACGGCCACAATGCGCCCACGACGCTTGTGACGCCGCAGCCCAGAAGTCCCGTCGAGAGTCCCTGGAGCTCGCGCGCCTGCCAGTGCTCTTCGGATTCGAGTCGCGCGCCTGAACACGCCAGCATTACGAACAGGCCGCAGCGCGCCAAACGCTGTCGGGTTGCCTCGTCGCGCAGGGCCTGCGCGGTGAAAGCCTGGTCATGCAGCAGCAGCCCCGACTGCATCGGATTCTCGGGATCGAAGCTTCCGTGGCCCAGGTAGAAGACAGCGTCGCTTGCCGGCAGGGCCTCCAACACGCCCTGCAGCGTCGCATCGGCGCCCGCCAAGTGTAGTGGCTGCACGCCCGGCCAGCCGTCAGCGACGCTCGCCTGCATCCATTGTTGGGCACCGGCTAGGTCGAGCGACGGGTCGCTGATGCACAGCAGCGACGACTGCGCGATCGCCTTGCCAGCGCGCTCGGCGCCTGTCGCATAGGCGCTGGCGCTGGGCGCGACGATCGTCTCGATGCCCGCCTGCGGCGTACTGCCGACGAGGTAGTCGATGGCACCACCCCGGCGCACGCGCAAGGCTGCGAATGGAACGTCAACAAGGTAGGCCTCGGGCGAGAAGACGATCCGCGTGATCCCCTTGACCTGCAGCGCCTCCCACAGCGCACCGGGCAGCAGCAGCGAGCCCAGGCGTTCGAGCAGCTCGTCCGCGCGACTCGTGTCGCGCAGCAGGCTGTCGAAGCGAGCCGCGTCCAGCCGGCCGCGCGCATGGGCCTCGATCAGGGTCGCCTCCACGCGATTCATCTCCGACAAGAGTGCGTTGCGCGTCTCGTAGACCTCCTCAAGCCCTGCCCGGGCCACCAGGGGAACGGCGCCCGTCTCGCGCGTGACCGCATAGAGGGCCCAGCAGCCCTGGCAGGGGCCGTAGGTGGGCAGCAGCGCGTATTCGATCAGGGCCGTGCCCGGCGGCAGGCGCTGCGCGAGATCCTTCAGCGCCATGGGCCGAAGCCGCGGTGCCTGCCCCTCCTGCGCTTCGCGCTGCGTGCCGAGCATGTCTAGCAGCAGCCTCGAGCGGCTCGCCTCGTTGTGACGAAAAGCCTCGGCCGCCAGCGCATCGCGCTCGGGACCAGGCTCGCATTGCGCATGGAGCGCGAGCAGGTTGCGCGCGGCGCGTGCGTAGTCGTTCAGCGACGTGGCCTGCACGTGCAGCTTGTGGCCTGGCTCGGACAGGTGGCCACGCAAGCCTTCGAATGCGCCGATGGCAGCGCGGTAGGCCGCGGCGGCGTCCCGGTGCTGCCCCAACGCCTCCAGAGACACGGCCCGCTGTCCTTCGATCTCGGTCGTGCGGGCCAACTCCGAAGTGCCGCGCTGCTGCAGCTGTGCACAGCTGCGAAGGCTCGCTTGCCAGCACTCGTTCGCCTGCTCCACATGCCCCGATTCGTAGGCGCTGCGCGCGATGCTTTCCCACAGTCGCGCCAACACGCCCAGAGAGACCTCGGAGCTGCGCTGCCCGGTCTGCGCCTGACGCTGCAGGCCCAGCTCCAGGGCGCTGCGCGCGGCATGAGGCATGCGATAGCTGGTGAAGACGTTAGCCAGCCTGATCAACGCATCCACTTCCAGCGCGTGATGGCCAAGCTCTTGCGCGATGCGCCGGGCCTCGAGTAGGCTGCGCACGGCCTCGTCTCCGATCAGGACCTCCGAGGTCACGACCTTGCGCCCGTCGTCCATCGTCCGCGAGGACCTGAAGACTACGCGTCGCCGATCGAGATCCGCCGGCAGCCGGTTTCCGCCGAGCGCCATCTGCTCATCCTGCAGGAGCTCCAGCTGCGTGGTCGGATCCAGCGTGGAGGCGCCGAGGCCGAAAGGCGGCACGTGCGAGCCGGGCACGAAGCCCAGCTCCACGGTGGTGTCGGGTGCGCCGGCATCCATAGCCAGGACGCCGGCCACGGCCATCAGGCAGCGCACGGCCAGCGGGCTCTCGGGCGGCGCCTTGGACAACGCGCTTCGGTGCGCGGCTAATGCGTTCGGCACATCGCCCAGCATGGCGCAGGCGTCGCCCAGCGCCAGCAGGTTGCCGGCCGCTCCATCGAGGCGGCCGAGCTGCTCGAACATGTCGGTGGCAGACTGGAACGCGTTGCAGGCCGCGGGCAGGTTGCTCAGGGCCATGTGGGCCGATCCGATGCTCTCCAGCACGTGGGCGAGCAAGGTGGCCCGTTCGTAGTCGAGCTTGGTTTGCAGGCGCTGCCAGGCAGCCTGCAGGTACTGCAGCGCCTGCTGTGCGTCATGCAGGCGCGCGAGCGCGATGCCCGCCCGGGCCAGGCCTTCGGTGAGAGCGGCCTCGTCACCCACCGCCGTGGCAAGATCGACGGCACGCCGCGCCACGACCGCGGCATCGCGGTTCGTGCCCCGGTTGAGGAGGAGGCCGGAAGCCTTGCGCAAAGCGCCCAGGCGCTCATCGTTCGGCAGTTGCATGTCCGCGGCCGCGGCCAGCAGGGCATCGAATTCCGCATTGGTCTCCTCCGCGCCGTCGGGCGCCTTCGCTGCGTCGTCGGTCGGATCCGTGAGTTGCTGTGCCAGCTGGTGCAAGGGTTCGATGGACGCCGCGTCGTCTTTCTCGCGCTGTGCATTCATGCGCTCATGGATGCGGGCCAGCACGCGCCGGCGCCTGGACCCGTGCGGCAAGGGGTTCTTCGCGGCGAGCAGGCCTTCGATCTCGGCATCGATGGCGCGCTGTTCCTCGAGGTCCAGCAGCGAAGAGAAGAGCTCGAGCAATGGCGCCTCTTCCGTAGGGGAGTTAGCGGGCGGAACTGGCGCCGGCGTGTCGTCGTCGGCGCGGCGCGCCTGCCGGCTCAGGGTCGCATGGAGCTGCGTCAGGGCCTGGGCGCGGCGGGAGTCGTCGCCCGGTGCGAGCGCATGCACCGCCTGCTGCACGAGCTCGACGAACTCGGGCGACTGCTCGTAACCCTCCAGCACGAGGCCGCCTGCGGCCGCGGCGTCTTCCAGCAGGTGCTCGAGCCGCACCTTGGGTGGCAGTCCCTCGCGCAACCGGAATGCCTCCAGCGCCAGGCGCTCGAGCGCGGCTTCCTCTTCGGTGCGCCCGAGCAGCTCTGGAAGCTGGTGATGGTGCTCGGCGGTCTGCAAGCGATCGCGTATCAGCGCGGCCACTTCCGCGTCGACGTCGTGCAGGGCCTGTTGCAGCAGGCGCTGCAGTTCCTGCTCCGCTGCATCGTGGCGCCACGTCCCGCCGGTGATGAAGACGGCGCGTGCCTTCACGCGGTCCACGTACAGGAATGGCCGGGTGATCCAGCCTGCGAGGTGGCAGTGGGGGCAGACGATGCGATTGATGGTGCCGTCTTGCGCGCGCGCAACGAGGCCGGGCTCGTCGTCATCGCGCACCAGGGCATGGATGTACAAAGGCGCTTCGCTGAGCGGCAGCGTGCAGCGTCCGCAGGGGACGTTGCGCAGGATCGTGACGATCGAAGGGTCCGGCTCGCTCATGGCCTGTCACGCCTCATCGTCCATAGCGCATGACCGATGGCGCGCGCGTGGTCCGCCGTGATCCAGGCGGTGCGCTCGTCCAGCAAACCCAGCTGCCGCGCCAGGTCGATCAGCCGCCCCAACAGGGCATCGACCAGCGGCGCCTGCCCGCTGCCCAAGGCGTCGTGGACCAGCGCAGAGGCGAGATCGCCCCGGCCGTCGCGCGCCGCGCGCGCCGCGCGCAGCACGGTGAGGTCCGGGCCGCAGATGTCCCGTTGGATGAGCTTGGCGAGGATCGCGTGGAACAGCACGCGCGCTTCTTCGCCGCGCTCGAACAGCGCCGCGCAGGCAACGAGCGCGGAGATCGGCTCGAACCAGGCGCCGTGGGCCAGCTCCAGGACGTTTGGGTCGGCCAGCGGATCACGGCCGGAGGCGCGCGCGCGCTGAAAGGCTTCCGCCTGCACGAGCGAGCGTTGTATCTCTAGACGGTGATCTGGATCCTGCCGGATCGCATACTGCAGGATGACGACCGCGCCCGAGGGCATGCGGTCCAGCAGCACGAGCGTCACGTGCTGCGCGAAGACGCAAGTGGCCAGAGAGAAGCCGGCTTGCTGCGGCGCCGGTGGGTCATCGAGCTCGATCCAATGCCCGCCCTCGTCCGTGGACTGGCTGCTCGACCAGATCGGCACGCCCGGATGGCCGCGCCAAGTTGCTCGGGCCACGGCGTCGCCATCGGTGTCGCGCATGGCGCGCACGAGCACGGCCTGGCTCCCTGGGCCGGCTCCGGCCTGCGACCTGCCCTCGTCCACCAGTTGCACTTCGACGCCCACGGGCCCGGACCACCGACGGCCGATGTCGAGGCGGGAGAGTCCGTACTCGTAGTGCAGCACACCCTGCACGGTGGCCAATGCGGCGACCGTGGCGACCGTGGTTCCGGCGAGCGGGCCCAGGAGTTCGGAAGGCATCGCGAAGCCGCCGACGGGCGGCGGCTTGCCGGCCGCGAGGAGCGTTGGCGCCAGTGCGGGCGTGTCGGACGGCGGCAGCGTCAGCTCGGCGGTCACGGCCTCCCCCGCTTCGACGAGCACGGTCGTCTCGGCCCACGATCCGCCGGCGGTGTCGGCGCGCACGCGATACAGGCCCGGGCCCAGGGGCAGCGCATCCACCATCACGGGGTCGGCGACGAGCTCGCCGCTGTCGTGTCGCACGGCAATCCGAATGGGCGGCAGGATGCTGTTGAGAGGCAAGCCGTCGAGGCGGACGCTAAGCCGGCCCTGGGGCGCCGCAGCCGCCCCGCCGAAGGGACAGTTAAGCATCTCGGTCCACCGGGCCTCGAATCCATCCGACGGAGCCGGCGACAGCACGAGCACCTCGTCGACTCGCTCGGCATAGGCCAGCACAGCCTTCGTCTTTGGCCGCGACGACCATCCCTCGGCGCTCGCCGAGAGCATCCAGCCGGACTGCGGCACCGTGAACTCGATGCGGCCCGCGGCCAGCAGCTCGTCGCTCAGGTCCGGATCGCTGCTGTCGTTGCGCCGCAGGTGAACGCGCGTGCGCCACGGCGGCTGCGCAGGGTCCACCAAGTGCACGGCGATGGTCGCCAGGGGGAAGTGCTGGGCGCTGTACCCCGTCAGCACCGGGTCCTCGCTGGCCGGATGCTCGCCTTCCTCGTAGATCAGTTGCTCATGGCGCTGCGCGGCCCGGTGCTGCGCCACCTGCGCGAACACGTACTCGCCCAGCGATCGCCAGCGCACTGTGTAGCCGCCCTCACCGTCCTGCGCGGCGGAATCCCAGCGCTTGGCGGCGCCCGCGCCGTGGAGTCCATCGACTAGGTGGCGCGCGAACAAGCCCCGGCCATCGAGCTCTGCCGCCTTGCGTCCCGGACCTGTCGCGCGCAGCACGTAGTTGCGGCGCTGGCCCGGAGCGGGCCGGCGGCGCTGCGACAAGGCGCCGAACTGCGCCGTCTCCGACACGGCGTTGCGGCAGCCGTCGATGAAGATGAGCCGCTGCTCGGCAGGGATGGCATTGAGCGTGGCCAGCAGTGACGACAGCTCCAGCGCTTCGCGCCAGTCCTGGTCCGCGAAGCCGGCCATGCAGATCGCTTCCTCGCCATAGAACGAATTGCTGGAGGCCGCGCCGTGGCCGGAGAAGAAGAAGTACAGCCGCTTCACCTGCGGCAGCGGCGGCGCGAAGAACGCGTCCAGCGCCTTGTTCAGTTCGGCCAGGGACGTGCCGATGACGCGGCAGGGGGCGAGCGCCGCTGGCAGCGGCGGCGACTCGTCGCCGGGAAGCAGGCCCAGCCGCAGATTCTTCGTCTCGACCTCACCCGACGAGACGAGCCATTGCGCGAACGCCTGTGCATCGGCCACCGGCCCGTTCAGGCTGGAGAGGTCGGTGGCGTAGCGATCGATGCCGATGACGATCGCGTGGTTGGGCGTCATGGGCTCTCGAAGGCCGCGCTCAGAACTTCAGCGGCAGGCCCGCGATCGCCTTTCGGCCTTCCTTGCCCAGCCTTTCGCGCACGGCTTCGCGGAGGGTGGCGTAGTGCGTGCGGTTGAAGGCGGCTTTCACCGCGTCGCCCCACAAGGAGACGCCTTTCCTGTGCCACTTGAAGAAGAGGAACTTCTCCTGGCGCTCGCCCATCTCGATCTGGAACGCGCCCGTCACGATGGACAATGTGCCCACCTCGTCCTTCTGTACATCGCTCATCTGGAAGTTGCCGACGCGGCCTTGCGCACCGAAGTGCTCGAAAAGGGTGATGAAGCCATCGTCCTTGGCCATGCCCTGCATGGCCTTGATGGCCGCGAGCAGTACGACTGACTGCGGGCCAGTGACGGCGGCGGCCAGGATTTCCAGCGCCGCCTTGGCCACCTCGATCTCGGATTGATCGACCTTCTGCGCGTTGAGATTGAAGCCGGTCATCACCCAGCCAGTCATCTCAAGCACGCGCACGTATTCCTTGTACCAATCCTGCACGGCCGTATATCGGTCGGCCGCGGCACTCGCGGCGCGTTGCGCGAGCTGCAGGGAGTACAGCACATCCTCCTGCTCTTGCTCGCCGATGTCGGCTGAGAATCCGACGATGCTGCCGGCGTTGATGGCGGCTGAGGGCGCCCCTGCAACACTTTTGGTGCGCTCGATCTCCATGTCGGGCATGTCCAGCGCAGCAACTGCGAGGTGACGGATGGCTTCGATTGACTGGTGGACATACGGACGCAGGCTTAAAGATCGCCAACAAGCTTGCGCGGCGTCGGCGTGGCTAAAAGCTCACACAGGGTGAGGGCTAGTGGCGCACGCTACGCTCGTTACACGCGGAAATCAAGGCGCCGGCCAAGGAAGGAGGCTGGAACCACTTGAACAAGTGGGTCACTTCTGGATGGAAATCAACACACTGTGCAGACGCACGAGCGTATCGTTGGCGTCACCCTTAACATTCCGATTTTTGAGGGTTTCGGACGGACGTACAAGGTCGCCGGCGCTGACGCCCTGATTGAGCAGCGTTCGGCAGAATTGCAAGACATGAGTCATCGCGTTTCCATGGAAGTGGTGCAGGCATACTCAGATGCGCAGGCCGCGATCAAGAATCTCGATGCTTCAGAAGCACTGCTGGCGACCGCGCAGTCGTCTTTAGTTGGTTCTCAGCGAAAATACGAAAAGGGCGCGGCCGACGTGCTTGAGATTTTGAACACGCAGAAAGCTCTGGCGGATGCTCAACAGGAGCGAATCCGATGCATTACTGAGTGGCGATCGGCGAGCCTGCGAGCCATAGCCGCAGCTGGCCGGTTTGGAACATCCGGCCTCAAACACTGAGTGTCTGCGCCGAAGTGGAATGGAGTCAGGGGTATGACCGGTTTCCTCGAATACGTGATTTAGCTGAATATTTCTTTAGCCTTGCACGCTGTCGTGGAGCATCGCCCCGTGCCGCAATTTTTGCGATCGTGTCATGGCTGCAACCATAGTCAGCAGCAATTGAGTCGAAACTGCGGCCTTCGCTAAGAAGCGTAGAACATCGTCGCGATCGACGTTTGTACGCCGATGAAGATCATTCTCCGCTTCCACCCAAGCTCGCTCGCGCAAAAATCCCAGAGCTACCTGAGGCGCCACGAGCGACCCATTGCGTACGATTGGGTGTGACGGGTCTCGGCTCAAGCCGATCAGCTCGGGGAAGATTTCAGGAAACGGACGCCCTGACGCGCACCAAACTATCATGAAGCCCCGCAGGGTCAACAACTCTTTGGCGCCGTTTCTTCTTTTCAGACGCGCAGCCTCTTCGGCCACGTCCCGCCCGGGGGGGCGCTTGTAGGCTTCGATGGCCAGTCGTGCAATGGTCTCAAACGTCGCTGCCACTGCACTTTCGAGCGAATCTCCTAGGATCGGGCGCAAACGACGCAACTGAACAACAAGCGTAGAGACTGCTGCGGTTAGCTCAACGGGCACGCCGTAGACCTTTGCTTCCGGTAAAACCGTCATTCGGTCCTCAAGCTTCACTTCCAAACTCGACTTCAAGGCGCGCTTTGCCTCAGCGCCCCCCGCTAGAGCGGCGAAGCGCGCAACGTACCCTGGGTGAATCGCTGAACCCGCTCTTGCATCCGCGGTGATGAATGTCTTGACCGCATGTCTAGCACAGCGCTTTTTTTGTCGCGCGATGTCTATAGCAATATTCGCAGACCGGCGAGGCAGCTTCGAAGTCAAGCGCTCGGATCCACGCTCCCAGAACGCGCAGCGCATGTCTACATTGTGTCAGCTCGCGATCTGCCCGGGCGACTGCAGTCCTGAACTGTCGTGACACATCTGAGAACCTAGAGATGTGAAGGGCATGGCTTAAGCGTTCGTATCCCTGCGCCATGAGACCGCCATGCCGCGCATCGGCTTCTACTGGCACTGTTAGGGCGATCGGCGCATGGTCTATGTCTAAGAGGGGCCTGCCAATCCAAAAGCATGCTTCTTTGAGTCGATCAGGAACGAGGTTCTTCAGCTTCTCAATCGAACGGTTCGCTTTTCGTAGATCACGTTGAGCCGCTGCGCGAACAATTTGTTCGACTTGCTCAAACCTCAAGCGCGCCACTTGCGTTGCCTTGCCGACATGAAGCGATGGCGGATCGTAGGCCTCAACCCCTGGCCAAAGTCCACAACTGTCCATCGCATCAAGATGGGCGGAATTCTGGGTTCGCGATGCAGCTTCCGCGCGACTCTCAGCGAGATGAAGGTGCCATGCCGCTAGTTGTAAGTTCGGCGCCTCAGCTCGGAATTCGATGATCGCACGCAGTGCCTCATACGGGTCCACAGCGTTAAATCCCTCAAATGTCCCGCTGGTCAAAGCCATGCGATGGAGGTCGTCCTTTGGCTCAATCCATTTATAGGTCACGCGAGGATCCTGCAGCACCGCCGATGCATTCATGCAATTGCCAATACGTCACTCGTAGATCCATTTATGGCCCCGATCAATGAACGCACTTGCTCGGGCATCGGCCTCGGCGCCCGAGTGGAATGAGCCCCTGGTGAATCAAACGGGCGCGAGCGTGCTCCTCATCATCGGAAAACACGTCAAGCCAACCCTCGACTTCGAGTCTTGCCGACGTCGCAATGGAAGATGTGCTCATCAAATTTCAGCGTCGAACGCCGGACCACAGGCCCCAAACGTGGGGATGGCATCCTCTTTGAAGGAGGATGGTTGATGGAAGTGTAAGACTAATGAAAGTGCCTGTTGAGCGGTAGTAGGGCGGGTGATGGACCATGAGCTGCAGTTATGCGGGTATTTTGGCCCCAACTTCTGTTGACCTGTGCGAGATGTCGCACAGGCACGCACACTTCGATTCAGTCCACTTGATGCCAGCTCGGAAAAAACTTACCACCCCACAGTCTGAACAGATCGTATTCGTGCATGGCTCTCCTGCTTGGATCAAAGCCACGTACGAAGGTGACGCAGCGCGGTCCGTGCTTGGAAGAAGTCGCCCCACTCAACGCAATGTGTCGGTCGACAAGGAAACACTCGCGCAACAAGCGGTCGAGGGTCGATTGGAAAACACCTCGCTGCATCTCTTGGAGTGGCTTAGAAATATTGGCACAGTCAAACGGTTCAAGTCCCAGCCATTCACTTTAAAGAAAGAACTCCACGGAATTGATGCGACTCCTGACTTCATGTTTGAAGACTACAGAACTCTTCAATATGTAATGGAAGTCAAACCGCTCTCCCGGCTGACGCCCGCTGAGCAGAATCAGCAAGATCAAGTCGCACGCGTATCCGAGTTGGCTCAGATGAAATTTCTCATATGGACCGATCAATGGCCGCTTACGCGTACAGCATTTCTGAACCTTTGGCATATGCGACGTGCGCAAAAGCTCGGGTATTCCGCGAGCGACATTGCTGAGGTCGCGCAAGCAGTGGACTCAGGCCATAAGACGGTAAAGGACCTGTACGAAGGCGGATTAACTTTCGACGTCATCCACGCCGCTGCATACCGCGGGCGAGTGTTCCTCAACATCTTTCATCCAATCAATGAGCAGAGCTATGTCCACCGAGATACACCCCCTCGCATCATCGACGAACTACTTCAAGGCTGGTGTCGAGCTGATTTGGCTTGGGAACGTCTATCGAGTGCATGAAGTTCGTGACGATGGCGTCGTGCTAACTCGCGAGGATCGCGAAGAGTTGCGTATTGCGCGACAAGATGATTTGAATCTCGCTCTGCTCATTGGCAAGTTGGAGCTTCGAGTAGGACAGGGAGTTGGCCTATCCGATCAGGTCGTGCCGTTTTCAGAAACGGTGTTTAGTCTCAGCGACAAGGCGAAGAGGAGGCTGCTGAGTCTAGTCGACTGGATGCGCGAGCTAGATCAGAATGGTCTTGAGTATCTCAACCCCAAAAGCGAAATGCACCAATTGGCGGTCAAAAATGTCCGGGCCTTATCGGGTGAGAAGCTAGATGAGATGTCGATCTGGACGCTGTACCGCGCGCAGAAAAAAAGTCTTGGCGGCACGGGGCGATCTCCAAGTACTCGCCCCACAGTATCGGTTTCGCGGTCGAGCAACTCAACACGTGGTCTCCGCAGCAACGGGCGAGATCTTGAAAGTGTCCAGGCCACGCTTGGATCCGACGGTGGCAGAGCTGCTCATTGACTCAATTGCGGAGCAGGAAGCTGATGAGACTTCGAGGCTTGTCACCAGCGATATTGCCGGAAGTCTGTGCCAGAAGATCGCATCTGTGAATGTTGAGCGGTCTGCCAGAGATCAACTTGCGATGCCTGCGGACATCACAATCGCGCGCTGGATAAAGAAGACAGTGCCCGCTAGCGAACTGACTCAACGCCGAGTCGGCAAGGACCTCGCTAGGAAGCTTTTTCGAGCCAACGGAGCACGCGTATCTGCGAGACGAATTTTGCAGTTCGTTCAGTTTGATGACGTAGACGTAAGAGTTTTTGCTATTGATCCAGACACCGGCCTTCCCTGGGGAACACCGATGTTCACTTTTGGCGTTGATGAATATTCGCGGGCCGTCATGGGCGCCAATCCAGGGCCAGAGACGCGAACAACCGAAACAGCCGTGTCAACAATCCTTGGCGCAATGCGGAAGAAAAATATGGGGGAGCTGATGTTAAGCAAATGTCAGCGACAGTGGGTTCAGTGCGGACAGTTCGGCCTCGCGATTTTGGACAACGCCGTATACAACACCACCGAGCCGTTCAAATTGGCAATGTTGGACCTCGGTGTCGACTACGCGTATTCCAAGCCACACGAGCCCACGAACAAGTCAGTTGTGGAAGGATTTAATCGAACTTTCAAACATATATTCGCCGCCAGTAAGCCGGGCGCATGCGTGAAGAAAAACAACCGGGACGGACTCGATCCGGCGATGCGAGCAGCAAAGCTGACTCTAGAAGAGCTTGTGCAAGACGCGATGCGGTGGGTTGTGGATGAATATATGCATACGCGAGGTGAGGATGGCCGATCCGCGAGTGAACGTTGGGAAGAGCAGGTTGCTAGCGTAGATTTGAGAGCGCCTCGCATGGATTGCGCGGAGTTTGCTGAATTTATTTTGCCGGGGACGCTCGCGTTTCGCGCATCCGGCGGCCTCGAAAGAAAGCATTTGCGCTACCAAAATGATCGTCTAGAGGATTTACGACGATCGCTTGGGCATAGCCATCGAGTGAACTATCGAGTAAATCCCGAGAATCTGGAGCAGATTTTTGTCGCGGATCCGCTTGCAGAGGAATGGTTTCTTGTCCCCTGTGTAGAAGATCCGAATTATGTTCGCGGCCTCACGGAGCGGCAGCATCAGCTCACTAAGACGTTTGCGCGCGAAGCCAAAGGTCAGTCCCGCCTTGCGATGCAGCAGCTGTCTGCAGCGCGCGACGATATGAGGGATAGCGTCTCGAAACTCGAAACGTCGCGGTTGATCGCTTCACGCCGCCAAGCATTTCTTATCAAGTACGCGTTCCGTGGTCACCCTGCTGCTCGGGACGCCCGATCAGCGGCAGATCGAGTTCAGATAAAGGGAGAGCACCGCCCAGCACACAGCCTTGGCATGCCGGCATGCGAAGTCGCCGATGTACAAGAGATCGTGCAATCCAAGCCGAGCAGACTGAATTTACTTACAAAGGCCATGGATTCAGCAAGGCTGGATGACTCGCCGACGGTTAAAGGTGAATGTGCAAGAAAAAAGTTTTGAGTTAGACCACCGTGCAGATGTAAGTCGCGAGCGTTGGCGTGGTGTTGCGCTTGATCAGCGAATTCGCGCCTTTCAAGACACTTTCATCAAGCACTCAGATCTTGCTGATGCGGAGGCCATGATTGATGCCAAAACTTTCGAGATCGAGCACGCCTATCCGTTTGATGATAACGACTTCGAATATAAGGATACGATCACCTACGGTTCTGCAATTCTCATGATCGGCGAATCTGGGGCAGGCAAAACTACCTTTGCGCACCAATTAATGACGAAATATCCTCGCATTTTTACGCCTAATGTGACGTACTTATCGACGGTGTATATGCGAGTCCCCTCATCCCCGACGGAAAGAGCGATGGGCGTTGCACTCCTTAATGCGATGGGTCATCCCGATACAAAGGGAAATGCCGATGATTTATTAAGGCGCATAACAATACTTATGCGGAAATGCCGAGTTCGCCGGCTTCTCCTCGATGATTTTCAAGACATCCCAGCCACGCGGCGCAAAGGTATCCAGACGATCGGCGATTGGGTGAGAAAGCTAATTGATGCGACTCCCTGTCTTGTGATCGCCATGGGAACGCCTGACGCGCTCGTTGTAAGAGACTCGAACGATCAACTGCAACGCCGTATGCAAGCGACTGTCGAATTACTCCCGTTTGTAGTGACAACCACCGACCCGAAAGTTCGCGGTATTGCATTGAAGCGCTGGTCGAAAATCATGGAGTCCATTGACGAGAAGCTCCCACTCGCCGAAACATCTAATCTTTCTGATAGTGGACTCTCGGTGCGCCTATTATTGGGTTCGAATGCAAGGTTCGGTCACCTTAGCGCGCTTTTAAAGCACGGCATCAAGGTTGCGTTCGAGAGTGGTTCTGAGCAGATTACGGGCGCCCACCTGAGGATTGCATTCAAAAGAACATTTGGGTCTTCCGCTGATAACGGGAATCCGTTTGAAGAAAGCTATGACGGAGAACCATTGACGCAGCCAGGACAGGCGTTTGCCCAAGTAAAGGTTAAGTAGATGCAAGTCGTTTCGACAGAGCAGCTTTTGTTAAGACCGGCTCATCACCCTTGCGAGTCGTGGCCAGGGTATTTGGCACGCTTCGCGGCAGAGAATGAATTGGGAGGTCTAAGGGCGCTCGCTAAAGTCCTTGGTGCATCGCACAGAGCTCTATTGTGCGGAAGATTGCTGGCTAGTGACGGAGCACCTGCTTTTGAGATACCGGATGCCGATCCAAGAAATCTTCGACCGACCAGTGCTGGCCGTTCACAGATCGCCAGGGTGTGCCCAATTTGCTTTACGGAGAAACGGCCGATCTGCATGGCGGCATGGGATCGTCCACTAACTCTGCGATGCTCCTATCATGATTGCATGCTTCTAGACCGCTGCTCCGCATGTGATTCTCAACTGCGCCACGATCGAAGATCATTCGCCGAGTGCGATTGCGGGATGACTTTCGCTAGCATGCCGCGACAGTCTGTTCCGAGATGGGTCAAGGCAATGGAGGCGACATACGCTGAGGCGGTATGTGCTCAAGCGTCTATCAATGACTGCTCTACGGAGCTGGAACGAACTGCTGCTCGCGCACTTCGATTTTTGGCGCCCTTTTGCACGGAGGAAAATGGAAGAGGTGAGCGGGCTGTTTACGACGTGACTGCGATGGTCGTATCTAAGGATTTCCCGGCGATCGAGCGGGCTTTCGCTGAAAGTAGCGTCGGGCTACCAAAGAAATTTCAAGAATGGTTAGCTCAATCAGATCATGTGAAGGCGGGCGCGTTCGTGAGCGGGCGCCAGCTCCGAAAGTTCGTGGCACTGCAAGCCCCCTTGGGCCGACTGCGAGCGGGAAGGCCGACTTCGAACGAAGTTCAGTGGGCAGTTCCTGAGCGATATCAAGGCACGCACGTTCGACTATCGACGCTTGCGCCGATGCTCCGATTACATGGCTCGATCCTTAGTACGCATGGCCCCCAGCTCTTGAAAGACTACGTTACCACTACTTATTGCGAGAGGAAGGGCAAGGACGTGCATCTTGTAGCAACCTCTAAGCTAAAGGAAATTCAAATAGAGTGTACCGGCGCCCTTTCCCATCAAGGGGTAGCTGAGCGACTTGATGTTGCAGAGGAGGTAGTTCGTCGTCTCGTCGGGCGTCAGATGTTGGCAAAGCCGGAGAAGCCGTATCTGAGGAGATTCGTCACGATCAAGTCCTTAAAAAAACTCGAGAGTCAACTTTCCAAAAATGCAATTCTGGATAAAGATCTTCCGGTGGAAGTGCGTTTTTGCTTAAGCGAGTTGGTTAATCAAGTATCAGCTCCCCGGCGCAGGCGAGGAGCAGCAGAGTTCTTGCGTGACATTATGAAGAGCAGATTGCGCGTGTTCGCGGCTAGTGCCGATGCTCAATCATTCCGGGACTACTATGTCGACAGAGGTGATTTCGTTCGCTGGTGCAACGGCGAGCGACTCGCCGACTAAGAGGTCCGTGTGGCAACCATGCTCCTCTTGCGTGACATCCCTCTTGCGGGTGAGTCTCTTTCAAGTTTTAGGCAGCGTGTGTGGGCCCTCAACGCCTATCGCTTATTTCCGGTTTTTTCACCGGAATTGCGGCGCAGCGATCCGGACTTGCAGCGGTCGAGCGATGCTCTTGCGAAAGTTGCTACCAGGGTTGGTACTCCCCAAGCAGAGATTGAAGGCCTCACGCTTTGGGCACACCCGTTGCTGCACGGCTTCTCTGAACATAAGCAGCTGCACCCGCGCTGGATCATTCCACTGAGGTATGGACGCCATCCTTTGGGTACGGGATCAATGGCATGTCCCGAGTGCCTCCGCCAGGATGGCGATGTTTACTTTCGTGCGGTCTGGCGGCTGTCGGTCATGTTGACGTGTCCCCTGCATGGCGCTCGTTTGGTTGAGAGATGTCCCCAATGCGGATTTCCTTCTTGGCCTTATGCAGCTGCGAGCCAGGCGACGCTGTTTACTTCACAGCTCGATATGGATGAGTGTCCGCGATGTCGGTTGCGTCTTCGCGACGTCGTGAGCGACGAAGAGCATTGTCAAAGCTTGATCTCCTGTTCTAAGGACGTTTGGGCGATGGCATCAGTTTCAGGCGTTGAAGCTGAGCGGTCTGACTTCTTGCGCGACCGTCTCTGCGGACTCCGAGGCATTATCAATTTGGCCTTAAGCGCGCGGTCCAAGATGAAGCTCAGGCGAGTAGGAGCTTTCGAAGCGACCTTCGTCGCGCTTGATAAGGCGGGCGCGCATGGCTCAGCATTTGATCGGTTGGATGCCTCGACGCGGCGGTGTGTCGTCGCGGCCGCTTGGCCCCTCCTTGAAGAATGGCCAGAACGCTTTCTAGCGTTTGCGGACGACGCAGGCGTTTCGACAGTCGACTTTTCCGAGCATTGGTGCGAGCTGCCACCGTGGATGCGGTCCGTAGTGGCAACCAAACTCGGACAGCCGGGGCGCTTCGTGACGGATGCTGATGTATTGCGAACGATAGAGCTGCTTCAATCGCAGGGCGGCAAAGTCAACAGGGAAAGTGTCGGTCGCCTTGTCGGCTCACGGCACTCAAGACCTGTTCGTGCACGGCTTTCCAAAAGAAGTGCGGCGACCACGGAGGAATTGCAATCTCTGATTCATGGCTTGGAACGCTTCCTCGACTCGGCGCCTGGTCGACGTGTCACATCGAAGCAGGTTCGTGGCCGAGACGTCAGCGCGGTCTTGATAAGCTTGCTGAGTCAAAGACCACTGAGCGATCTGTCCCGGTGGGTCAAGTCCGACGTCGAACAAGCGGCGAGGACTGCGACGCGGAACGGTTCGAATGACGTTGCGTTTTGCGCGGTGCTCATTAATGCATTAGCACTTGCGACCGCGTTTTATGAGGCTCGGGGCAAGGTTGGTCACGGCGGGCCGTTTTTCCTTCCGTTCCGTGGAGCAGCCCTAGAGAGGGGCGCTCAAAAGGCCCTGAGGGCAGCCATGGTGGGAATCGATTCCCAACTCCTGAGACGTATTGAAGTGTTTTGGATAGAGGCCAAGAAGACTTGCCCTTGCGAGCGAATGTGAGCCCTGCGTGAGTTGTGGAAATCGCTTCCAGACGTTGCAAACATCGGCTCTCACGTTGCGGTGTTCAATGCACGTCGACCCGACATGTCATGTCGCCGGCATCCTGTCGGAAGCCGGCTCCGTGGCTCCCAAGGGCTGCGCCGGTCCAAGGAATGTGATGGAGTGGTATCTGCGCCAAACCCGGCCGATGCGGAGCGCAAATCCACGCGGTCGAGCGCCATCAACGCCAGGTTTGCTGATTTCATCCTGCTGGTCCGCAATATGGCGGCAACAGCTAGCCAAACTCTGGACGACGCCAGCACATCTAGTTACCAAACCCTCCCTCCGAGATCCCCTTCTGCAGGGCGCGGCGATAGGGCAGGCCAATGCATCAGCGGTATCAATCGAGTGTTGTTGACGTCTACGCCAACCATGCACTCAAACTCGCGCAGGACCTGTGGCCGGCTATCCAACTGCTACTTTGACTTCAACGGGCTCGTGATACCCACACGCTCCAGGCGCTCGCTCAACTCTGCGTCGAACGTGCCTATGTCCAAGTTCAATGCCGCCAACCAGCGCCGCAATTCGAAGTAGTCGACTTGCCGTCTACCGTTCTCCACCCTAGACACCTCGCTCTGGAGGAGTCCGGTTCGTTTGGCAAGCTCAACCTGAGTCATCCCGATGTTGGTGCGAAGCTCAAGAAGGATCGCAATGAGTAGCTGATTTTCACGGGCGTATTGCGATCTCTTCGTCATCAGGGCCACTTCGTTTAAGTGCCCTGAACCATCCGTGCTTGACACGAATATGGGAAAAGCTCATATTACTTGGCTTGAGACATCGCACTGTTCTCGTGAACTACGACGGCTCAAGTGGGGTTAGCTGAGGACGGAGAGGACTTTATGACGTAGTGGCCGAAACTCCTTGGTGGATGGGGGCGGCGGCCTCGAGCCCGGTCCTCCTGCAGGCGCTTGCCTTTTACGGAGCCGAGCGCCGTGATGACCGTTGCATTCGGTGACGAGCCTGCCGAATACTCACGATCGCGCTCCTGATCGGCGAGCCTTGAAAAACAGGCTTCGATAGTGAGCGCGTCAAGTCAAAGTCTTGAAAGGCCATCGAGATCATGTCGAAAGTAGAGGGCGAGAGACCCCGAATTCTGTTCGTCGGTGACCCACATGGGGCGTTCGACATCGCCATTGACGCGGTACGTCAACATGCGCCAGAGGCAATTGTGCTGCTCGGAGACGTGCAGCCACGCACGCCTTTGCAACTGGAACTGGCCCCGATTCTTGATCGCACCGACGTCTGGTTCATTCACGGAAATCACGACACTGATTCAGATCAAGACTTCGACAATCTCTTTCTCTCGGAGCTTGCACATCGCAATCTTCATGGCCGAGTCGAAACGATCGCGGGCTATCGGGTTGCTGGGCTAGGTGGCGTTTTCCGGCAGAAAATCTGGGATCCGGCAACGCCGCCTGATCTGGCGCCATTCAGGTCGCGACAAGACTTGCTCAGGCACGCGCAAAGAGGCCGTGCCGCTGCACAGGATGGCTGGAGAGGTGGCTACGCGCGCAAGCACCATTCGAGCATCTTCCCAGACGAAATCGATTCGCTATCTTTGCAGAGCGCGGACATCCTAGTCACGCACGAAGCGCCGGCTGCCCATCCTCGCGGATTCCAAGTGCTGGATGATTTGGCCATTGCGCTTGGCGCCAGACTCCTGGTCCACGGCCACCATCACAAGACCGTCGACTACATACGTGATGGCTTGATGGATGCGTCGGCGCCGTTTGCTGCATACGGTGTGGACATGGGATCGTTTCTGACTTGGCCGCGAATCGCCGACAAAGAGCAAGAGACGCGCTGATGAGACCGCCCCAATGCTTCAGCGATACCTGCTCCTATGCCCTCGACGGTGCTTGGGTCGACGGGGCTCCTTGACTGAGCACATCAACTCAAATGGCGCCGTTCCTTTGGAAAGCAACGGTGAAGGTAGAGGGCGCCTAACCACTCGAACGATAACCAAGCATTGGCACGTGAACAACAATCGCCAACTAGGTCTCCGCGCCACGAATGAGACGAAGGTAGTCCGTCAATATGGGGAATCGACGAGCTTCATGCTCTGCGCCTTCTCGCGCGAAAACCAACCCATTCGGTCAGGGGTACGCCGACCCGATTGGACGCTCTCTATGTCTTTGCGTTGCCATTCACGCTTGAATGCCCAGAGCTCTGCCTCGTCGACCACGCCAATCTCGACGCCGCTGTGCGCGGACCGCTTGGACCCACGTGAGGCAGATGTGTTCTGGGATGACATGGCAAACCTGTCTGTGCATCGTGACACTGCAAATGACACTTTGCAAGCAGGAGGCCGAAGAGTCAGGTCCAAGTCGCCACGGGTTCCGAGCGAGTCGCTTCGGTACGAACGTGTCATGAGGCGGGCCAGTCGGAAAAGGATGACGGTCGCTGTATGGTGCCCTGAGTGGTCTGCTGCGTCATGAGGTCAAGCAATGACTCCGGAGCAAGCGATTTGGAGATCTGGCTCGACAGCGACCTGGGTGCGCTGCAACAGGTGGGCATGCTTGCTCATGATCGCGGCCGCATCCGGTTCCATTACACCGGCTCGTGGCTCGCCGATGCGCATGCCTTTTCCCTCGGCCCTGACCTGCCGCTGAGCGAGCACCTGCTCTTTGCGCCGAGCGAGTCCGGAAACTTCGCCGTGTTCAGAGACATCTGCCCCGACCGTTGGGGGCAGACGCTCATGGCACAGTGGGAGCGGCTTCAATCGCGTGACGAGCGCCGCGGTTCGCGTGAGCTGCTGGCGTGGAACGTCATGTGTGAGGTGCAGGACCTGACGCGCCAAGGTGCGCTGCGGCTTCGCCCGGCGGGTGCAGCGCAGTTCATTGATGCCGGCGCCGTGCCAGCTCCGCCCGCCGCCGAACTGCACAACCTCGCGGCTGCCGCGCAGGAGCTCGATTTGCATCAACTCCTCAAGACTGAGGCATCTCGGCGTGCCCTGACGACCTTGCGCATTCCGGGAGCATCCTTGGGGGGCGCACGGCCGAAGGTCAGTTTCCTGGATGGGGACGACGGATCGCTGTGGATTGCCAAGTTCTCCATGCTGAGTGACAAGCGCGATGTCGGCGCCTGGGAGTTTCTTGTGCACTACCTTGCGAGGCGTGCAGGGATTGAGGTACCGGAGGCCAAATTGCTGTCGCTAGGTAGCGGCTTTCGCACGTTCTGCATCAAGCGCTTTGACCGCACGGGCGGGACACGTCGCTTTACGCCTCCGCGATGACGCTCCTGGGCAAGAAAAGGGGCGACAGCGCGAGCTATCTGGAGATCGCACAGTTCCTCGAGTCACAGGGTATCCAACACATCGGCGAGGACCTCGCGCAGTTGTTTCGTCGGGTTGTTTTCAACGTCGCGGTGGGAAACCGTGACGACCATCTGCGAAACCACGGTTTCCTTCGCGAAAGGAATGCTTGGCGGCTCGCCCCTGCCTTCGATGTGAATCCGGACGTGACAAGGCGACTCATGTCCTGAACCTCGATCACTCGGACAACCGGCCGAACTTGGACACGGTGGTTGGGACCGCAGCGTTCTACGGCTTGACCGCGCCCGCCGCCGCAGCCATTGCGGCTCAAGTGCTCGATGTGGTGCGAGGATGGGAACACGAAGCTGCAATGCTCGGCATTGGGAGGCCAGAAGTTCGGATTACCGCTCCTGCGTTCCGAGCGATCGACGGGAGGGTGTCATGAAGCCGATCGTGCCGTCCGAGGTCCCCACCGGAACCGAACCGTCGGTGATTGCCGCATCCGACAGCCTGCAAGCACCGTACGTATTGAGCGACTACCCCGTGCTTGCAGCTCTCGTGCGTAAACACTCCGAAGCAAGGCGACTTGATGGGCGGGCCATCGTTTCGATCTACAAGACGCACTTGGACAGGATCGATGAACGATTGCTCGTGGATCACGAAAGACAGCTCATGCACGAGCTGGGCGTCGAGATCGAGGTCAGAACCTCGACAGAGCTGCAGGGACGCTTCCCGTACATGTTCCGGTTGGAGGGCGCCGACAATCGGCGTGCCTACCGGATCTTTCACGGTTGGCTTCCGCCCCTTGTAGATACATGCCGCCGAATCGATGCCTTGCTCGGCGCAGACAGGCGCGGCTTCTATTGGACCCGAATGAGCGAGAAGTACGGCGCACCCAGCCTCACTTACATGCTGCAGGGCAGGTCTCGCGTCGCCCTAGATGACGACCTGCCGTCAAGTGTGACGCGTACGGTGTGCGAATCGAAAGAGAACCATGACGCGGTTGCTCTTCAGATCAATGAGGTCATCCGCCAGGTCGAGGCAAAGCTCCGGTCTACCTGCATCGTCTGCGGGGCAACGTCCGAAATCAACAACGACCAAGGTCCTTGGGCATCGCTATGCGCCGAGCACCGTGCCGACACCTTCAAGGAGGGTCACAAGGACTGGAAGGGAGCGACCATTTGGACCTCTGCCAGAGCAGGAGAGTGGAATGAATAGACCTGCTCCGATGGCTTCCTACCGTCCGGCCGCGCGATGTCGCCGAGCGCTGCTGAACGTGAGACACCCAGCGCCATGAGGTTGCTCATCTTGTCGGACCTTCATCTTGAGTTCGGAGCCTTCGCAGTGCCTGAAGTCAAGTTCGATGCGGTCGTCCTTGCGGGGGACATCGCCGTCCCGGCGGTGAAGACGGTTCACTGGGCACGCCGCGGCACCAACTTCGGAGTGAGCTTGCCTGTCATCTATGTGCCAGGCAATCACGAGTTCTACGGAGATGTGGTGTCCAGCGGGCTGGTCAACCTTCGGCAGGCTTCAGAAGGCACCAACGTCCGCGCTTTGGATTGCAGCGAGGCTGTGGTTTGCGGAGTGCGCTTCCTGGGCTGCACGCTGTGGACGGACTTCGGCGTGCGCATAGAAGCCGAAGACGGGCTTCGTTCGGATCCATGGCGGGCAGCATCTGAGTCTGGAAGAGTTATTTCCGATTACCGGGCCATTAGGGTTCGTGAAGGCCAAGAGGTGTCTGGGATGCGAAAACGTGGGCGGTCGTTGAAGCGACTCATGACGCCGGAAGACACGCTGTCCTTGCACGAGGTCCACCGCGCGTGGCTCGCAACAAAGCTCAAAGAGCCGTTCGCTGGCCAAACGGTTGTGGTGACTCACCATGCGCCGCATCGCAATTCGCTGGCCCCTATGTACGCGACAGATTGGGTGTCGGGGGCTTATGTGAGCGAGCTTCCCGAAGAGTTCTTCAAAGTGCCCGTGCTCTGGGTGCATGGCCATACACACACGAGCTTCGACTATACGGTTGGGAACTGTCGTGTGATTTGCAACCCTCGTGGCTACATGCTCGGCTCAAGAAGGGCAGTTCCCGAGAACGATGACTTCAACCACGGGCTTGTCGTAGAGCTTCCAACCAAATCGGCGGACCACCGATGAAGCTGCGGATTCTTTCTAACCTTCCTGCTGAGCTCGAGATGTCCAGACCCTTGGAAGGCCTGAACGCTCGAACGCCTTTGGAGCTTCAACATGAGTGACTCTGAAGAGAAGTCGACGTTCCACCTCGAACACGAGAGGCAAGGCTGTGCAGCAATCTTGGAGGAGAACAACTGGCTGTCGGCCGATGAACTCGGGCGCAGGATTGCCGTGCCTGCTGCGAATCCGCAGGCTGTAACCAACCAGTGGCTGTATGAGCACTGCATCTTCAGCATTTCTGTTGAAGAGGGCCGTTGTTCCCTCCGTACGGCTTCGACGAGCATTGGCAGCCGCTTCGGCCACCCGCTCGGTTGATGCGCCGATGAAACTGCTGGTCCTTTCAGATCTGCATCTCGAGTTCGAGCAGTTCGAGCTTGATGGCAAGGTCGAGTTCGACGTTGTCATCCTCGCCGGCGATATTCATTCACCCGGTCGCCATGCGATTGCGTGGGCTGCCGAATGCTTTCCCGGAAAGCCGGTTGTCCTAGTCGCGGGCAATCACGAGTACTTCGGCTCCGTGATGCATGAGGAACTCGCGGAGATTCGTCGCCAAGCCAAAGTCGTGGGCGTCGGCTTCCTGGACTGCGACGAAATCGTGATCGACGGTGTCCGATTCCTGGGGTGCACCTTGTGGACGGATTTCGCGCTCCGCATCGACGATCCAGGCTTTCCCGGGCGACCGATGCGCATGTTGTCGGATCGCCACCGGGCGATGGCCGAGAGCGCTCGCTTCCTCCCAGACTATGCCGAGATCTGCGTCACCGATCCGAAGGCGTGTACCTGGATGTCCAGCCTGCACGGAGCGCGGCGCCTGACTCCGATGGACACGCTTCTGCTCCACAGACGCCAACGCGCTTGGCTGCGCAGGAAGCTAGGTGAGCCATTCAGCGGCCCGACGGTGGTCGTCACTCACCATGCGCCTCATCGACTCTCTCTCGCACCGAAGCATGCTCAGGAGTGGTCTTCTGGCGGATACGTCAACGAGATGCTGCCGACGCTCTTCGAGGTTCCCGCCCTCTGGATCCACGGCCATACACACCAGAGCTTCGACTATTACGTGGACCGATGCCGTGTTGTCAGCAATCCCCGTGGCTACGTGAACTGGCACGGGGACGCTGAGAACGGCGCATTCAACCCAGGCCTTGTGATTGACGTGCCGCAAGAAGGAGACGGCTATGCACGATGACATTCCTCCGCATCCGTGCTTTGGCTGGCAGGTCATCGAACTGGCGGGGGGAACTCGCCACTTGATCTGCTGCGAGAACGTGTCCGCCGAAATCGTGAGATGGAACTACCCCGAGGCTGCATGCCTGACGGCGGACGGCAAGGTGTATCTGCTCGAGGGCCAGCCTGGCGCAGGGGCCGAAGACCGGTTCGTGCTGCCCAACTGGCTGAAGTGGCGCGCCATCACGCAGTGGAGAGATGTGTCGACCGATGTACTGGCGGCCATCGATGTGGTGCGCCGGCCGCGGCCATACCTGCATGAGGAATACGGCCGGAACCCGAACTATCCAAGGTTTTGATGGGCCCTGTGGTACATCGATCGACTTATGTAGGGGGCCACAGGCAAATCGAGCCGCTGCTCCTATTCGCGGTGCCGGCCCTTAAGGGCATTCTTGGGGCGGTAACTCAGCTGAACAATGGTAGCCCTGACGCGTTTAACGGAATAGATGTACAGCTCGACCGCTCGAATCCTGTCTTCGTATAAATACTTGAACTACCTCCTAGTAGTTCAAGTATTCGTCCGCACCCCCTACTGGGTTTACTAGCTCAATTTTCGGCGGTAACCAACACACAACTCCCTACTCGGTGCGTTGGATGTAAGTGACCTCATCTGTGGAACCTTCAAGGCGGCCAACGATTGACTTCTTTGTGATGAAGCATCTAACGCAACCGACCCGAGAGCGCCCGGCACTGGAAGCAAGGCAGCACAGTGATGTGCCGGCTGGCGGCGCTGCGGTGCCTTCGCAACGAGGTCGGGGCAAGTGCCGCCAGTGGGCCGCCCAAGCTGCCTCGGTTCGGCGCGGAATTGGCAAGGGCACAGGCGTGGTCTACAAGCGGACGCCGCTGGAAGACTTTGCTGAAGCTATCACGCGGCTGGCTGATGATGACGGGCACCCCCCGGCCGCAGCGGGCTGTAAGTCTGTCGGAGCGAACTATGCCGCAAGCAAGTCCTGCTCAGTCTTCCCCGATTCAAGAGCGGTCTTGAACCACGCCGGCCGCGGGCCGCGTCCACCCCAGGTGTTGCCATGCTCGTCTTTGAACTTGGCAACTGCAGGCTGCTTCACTTTCGATGACTGCGGCGCGGCTCCATTGGCCTTGCGCTTGCGGTTGCCTGGGGCGTGCGTCCCAGAATCTGTCGGGAAAGTAAAGTCCTTGGCAGTGAATCCGTATACAGAAATTGCTTCTTGAATTCGAGCAAGTACTCCATCAGCTTCTTTCTTGCGGAGCCGATCGGCCTGCGCCTGGAGGTCTTTGATCTGCTGCTGAATCTGTGTGTAAGTCTTTGCCATGAAATATTGACTCCATTGATGACTGAAATTAATAAGCATACCTTTAGTTGACTTTGATTGATGCAAGAGTCTGGCTTGCACAGCGCGAGTGGCCACGGGCGCTACGCCATCCAGCTTGAGGATCAAACGTTGCCTATGCGATGTCGTCATCTGGACGGCAAGACACTTGTTGCCGAAATCGAAATGATCGGCAAGATTAAGGCAGCGGTGGACGCAGGCCGATCGGCCGATGCACTGATCGTCGCGCACACTGACGCGGTCGTGGTCGAGGGGCTGTCCGCGGCACTTGATCGGGGAGGTGCCCCTTCCGAAGCTGGTGCAGACATCCTGTTCGTCGAGGCACTGTGGGGTGCAGACGATATGAGTGCGACGTTTGCGACGCTCGGTGGAAGGCTAATGTTGGAAAACACGGTTGAGGGCGAAAAGACTCTGGTGTTGCCCGCCGCACAGCTTCAGAAGATCGGATACAGCGTTGTAATCTATCCGGGGCGCGTTGACGCGCGGGCCCCGCGGACGACCAGGAACGAGGATTTGCTCGCGCGACTATGACTATGATCGGCGCGCGCTTCCCCTGAGGTGTTGCCCGGCCCCGCCGGCCACCATTCCGGAAGCAATGGAACTCATGATGTTGAAGGTGCAGTCCTGGGCCGTTGACGGCAAGTCCCTCCGCACTCGTGCGCGCCAAGGCGGGCGAGTTGCATTGAAAGGCTTCGAATACCAAGCATCGCATGCTGTGCACTTTGTCGCTCGACTCCTTCTCTGCGAGGAAGGGCTTGTCCAAGTGCGTTACGAGGGTGCCCAGGACATCGACGCGATGTACGGCGACGGACGACAGGTTTTCATTCAGTTCAAGGACACGCCAGAGAAGGAATACGACTTTGAAGGTGTCAGGGAGATCCTGCATGGCTTCATGTGCGATGCGATCGACGCCTGCGGCGAACCGCCTGATGTTAGCCGTCTAAAGACGCTGCAACTCAAGTTCCTTCTGATCTCGAGCGGCGTAGTAACGGGTAAGGAGATGCTTCGCCTGATCCGCGGGTCGTATAGCAAAACCCTTGCTAAGAAGCTAGTCAAAGACTTCAAGTACCTCGCGAATCCGGTGGTCAAGCAGGAGGAAACGGTGGAGTTCGCCGAGTATGTCTTCCGGAACACGAGCGTGCTGTTGAGCCCTCAACTGAAGGGCCAACAACATGAGCAGGAGATGCTCGCATTCGCCAAGCTTGCAATATTCGGCGTCCCTCCGGCCCACATTCGGGATTCCCTGAACAACCTCAAGGGGCTGCTGACGCCTCCGCGCAACTTATTCGCACGCGATGCGGCGCTTGCGCTCAAGGGGCTCCCAGACTTTCATCCGGCCAGTGGCCGCTCGCCGGTCAGCCTTCTTCCCAGCGAGGAGACCTTTCACGATGTCGCAGCAGTAGAGCGCGAGTTCCGAGATAGTGGGCGCGTGTCATGGGCGGCGATCCACTACGGTCTAGACGCGCTTCGTGATCGCTGCCAAGAGATTCATAGTGCGCTCATCGCCATGGGTAGGCGCGCGGCGGTGGTCCTTGTGACTGGCAGTTCAGCTTCCGGAAAATCCACCGTGGTCAGACGCGTTGCGTGGGACATCCATCGGACTGGCAAAGCGCTCGTCTTCGAGGTCATCGACCCTCAGAATCTCAACCTAGAAGCGTGGAGCGAGGTCGTCCGCCTCGGAGAGATTGCTTGCAAACCGACGATCATCGTATGCGATGAATTGGATGCTGAGTCTGGAATTCTCGAGCAGATGCGGCGTCAGCCCTCCGCCAAAGTGACTGTACTGGCCAGCGCCAAGGACGAGCACATTATTCCAAAGCCCTTTCCGGTCCACATCTCCCCGTACAGGCTGGACTCGGTGTCAGAGCCGGAGTTCAACCGGCTCATGCATGAGATTCAGCAGCCTGTCAGAAACGAAAATACTGCCAAGTTCTCCACCTTCATGCGGGCTGGAGACATATTTGCCCTCTCTCTCTTGCTCCGCGGATCCAGCCTAGACAAGATCGCCGACCGCACGCTGGCGCGAGTCGATGAGTTAGTTCCTGAGCTACGCTCGGCGTTCCTGTGCCTGTGCGCCTGCGGCATTCGCGATCAAGGCGTTCCGAGACGGCTTCTGAAGCGCATGTTTGCGAAACCTGAGCAGTGGGCGCGCGCCCTGGCGGAAGGCCTGATATTCGGCGAGGTCGGCGACCGGTTTCGGTCGGGACACGCAAGGCTCGCTATTGCGATCCTGCGCCGGACGAGTGCCAACGTGGTTGACCTAAAGATGCAGCTCCTGCAGCAAGTGGACATTGCTGACGCGCGAGAGCGGCGCTTCGGGTTGGGCCTTCTTAAGAACGGCCTCCACGAGCAGACGACTGAGTTGACTTCTTTTTGGGTGCAGATTGCCTCTTTCGCGGAGTCCCTTGCGAGCGTAGGCGATTACCTCGATCTCGCACGGGGATTGGAAGTGCTCGATGCCTTGATTGAAGCCGGAGTAACCCAGCTAGGCGGCGCGCACGCAAAGCTGATCGCTGAGATGGGGCCAGACCGTGTGCGCACTGGGCACGACGCTGTGCGCTTCATGAATCAAACCGACGACTACCTAGCGGCGTTCCCGGTTGTGGCACGTGTCTTTGCGCAGACTAGCATCAGCTTCGGACGAAACACTTTCATGCGATGGGTGATAGACAAGGGCCGAGGCCACGTAGCGCAGCAACGGGAGGCCGTCGCGGTCAACTTGCGCTGGGCGCGTACCGCTGGCTTCCCTCTATCCGAGACAACCAAGTTGGTCACATGCATCGCACACGGCAATCCGGGCTTGCCGGTAGATGCGCAAGCCGAATTCGCAGAGGTCCTGAAGATCATCGTTGACGCGATGCCATTGCCTCCTTCAGACACAGCGACTTGGGAGCTCCTCTTCGCGGTCTGCGAAGCGATCGGCGATCGGATACGGGAGGAGGCCTTGGTCAGTCGATTGTTGGACCGCTTGGAACAGCATTTCGATGTGATACAGCTTGCCGCCCATCCAGAACTGATGCGACGCCTTGCTACCACCGCTCGCCTAGCCGGCGGCGACGCGGGCACGAAGCGGGTGCTCCGGCTCCTCGTATCCTCGATACCTGGCGTAGCCTCTACTCATATGCTCAAGGTCTACCTAGCGCTGCTGCGGCTCGTGCCAGACGTCGATAAGGTCGCGGTTCTGGCCTGGCAGGATCGCCTCAGTAACGCCAATCCAGCGCAAGCCGCCGCGACGGCCCACGAATTCGTGAGGGCTCTTCCGGCTCACCTGCAGCCGGTATCTTGATCGCCGGCTGACCGAGCGCATGTGGCGTTAGTCTCGGTGTAGATGGTCGCTACGGGTGAAGCTGTGTGCGGTCTTAGGCCCAGCCGTTTCGGATGTCCGCTTCACAGCGGCTTCCAGAGCCGTCAGTTACATCAGTCGTTCAAGTGCGTCTACAAGTGCAGTCCCCGCGCGGGCATGACGTTCAGACCGCTTCATGATGACGGCGAATCTGCCAACCACATCAGCGACGCCTCTCTGTGACGTGGCGGTCATCTCGAGATTTTGCAAAATATCTATGAACTTTTGCAAATTACTTGACATGAATTTCATGCTACCTCTCTCAAAGCGCGATAGTTGGCCGACGTCGATGGAGGTCCCACGTTGTATGTCGTGAAGCGTTTTTTCTGAGTCGCTTGCGCTTTTCGCGAAGTTCAGCGCCAAGAGCGACAGGATCGGGGATTGACTTGCTATGCGTCCACATTTTGCATAAAATTATGCACATAATTTTGCAATTCGCAAGTATGGCCGTCTATGTTGATGATGAACAGGTGCCTTGGCGAGGGAAGCTTTGGTGCCACCTGGTTGCCGATACCCTCGGGGAGTTGCACGGGTTTGCTCGACGCCTTGGGCTACGCGAGGCTTGGTTCCAGTCGCAGTCGACCTACCCGCACTACGATGTGACCGTCAGCATCCGAGCTCGAGCACTCAGCATGGGCGCAATGCCCGGCGATCGCAGAACCATGATCACATGTGCGAAAGTTTTGCGGCAACAACTAAGCGTGCAGCGACCAGCCATGTCACAGTGCTTACTTTTCGCGGAAGAGGGGCCGGACCTATGACTAGCAAAGCCAGCGCGACGATCGCCAGAGTTCACCTGACACTCTCGCAATATGAACAGAGAGCACACGCCGCAAATCAGTTCAGAGGGCAAGCAGAGGCATTGAACCAGCTGAGGTTTGGCCTGTTCGGGGAGATCGGCGGATTGCTGGCAGCGGTCAAGAAGTCACACAGAGATGTGGGCGCTGCCGAACAAGCCATTGTGCGAGAGGAGCTCGGCGACTGCGTTTGGTATCTCACTGCGGTTGCCGCCGAGTATCGGCATTCGTTCGAAGAGGTCGGATCAGCAGCGCTGCTCGAGCTACAGCGTCGTTTCGCAGTCAACAAGCCTGCGCTTTCCGGCGCCTTGACGTTTGTACCCTTTGACGGGCTCCTCGCGCTGTGCCATGAGCAGTTGACGAGCCTGGATCGATACCACCAGCTTTCCGACCTCGCAAGCCATGCTGGTCAGCTGATGAATGGCAGAGGGGGGCCGGACCTCGCGAGTACCTCCGCATTGGATCTGCTGGGCGCACTTATGGCCGACATGGTCACCGTAGCAGGAATGTTCGAGCTGACGTTCATCGAGGTTGTGCAGTTGAATCTTGAGAAGTTCGAGTCGCGTTGGCCTCAGAGCGAAGCTCTATATGTCGAGCCATTCGATGGTGTCAGACCGCTCATTGAACAGTTTCCAAGAGTGTTCGAAATGCACTTTGTCGAACGTGAATATGATGACGGTAAGCCGTACGTCATTCAACGCCTCAACGACGTGAACATCGGCGATCGCTTGACGGACAACCGGACCCAGCCCGATGGGTACCGGTACCACGATGTTTTCCATCTAGCGTATATCGCGCATCTTGGATGGTCGCCGGTCATCCGCTCTTTGCTGAAGTTGAAACGCAAAGGGGACAAGAATCTTGATGAAAACGAAGACGGCGCGCGCGCATGATCATCGAAGAAGGTATTGCGACCTGGATCTTCAATCATGCGCATCGCCGCGATTACTACGAGAACACAGCCATCGGAAAGCTTGAGTATGGCTTGCTAAAGCAGGTGCGCGACATGGTTGACGGCTATGAAGTAGCGACATGTCCATTGTGGCAATGGGAGCGAGCCATTTTGGACGGCTTCAAGGTGTTCCGGGCGTTGCGGGATGCGGGCAGCGGAATCGTCAAAGTGGACATGCTCAACCACACGATCGACTTTGCGCCATTGGTGGTCCCGCCTGACCCCACCCCACCGCCACGTATCAGACGGCCGTTGAACATCGGTTCATCGTTACCCCTTCTCGAAGATAAATTATGACTCCTCGCTCATTCGTCGCCGCGCTCGCGGAGGTTCAACTTCAAGGCGTTTTCAACCCTTATCGAGACCAGTGTGAAGTCCATGATCTTGCGGATGCTCCAGCCACGCGCCGTAGAAATCTTCGAGACTATCTGGGCGCTGTCGAGGAGCTCGGAGCCGATACGATCTGGATGGGACGCGACCTAGGCTACCGTGGAGGACGTCGCACAGGACTGGCCTTAACAGATGAGGCGCGCCTCTCACTGTTCAAGCGGCACTACCCTGGTTCTTCCCCGAAAAAAGCGACCAAAGGACCTGCTATAGCAGAGCGCACCGCAGCAGAAATCTGGGCTATTTTGTCGCGCGTCAAACGGCCGCCGTTGCTGTGGAATGTGTTCCCATTTCATCCGCACGAGCCAAACGATCCGATGACAAACCGACGATTTGCAGCCCGTGAATTGAGTATGGTCACGGATCTCAATGCGGCGCTTATCAAGTGGTTGGGTATCAAGCGCGTCGTATGCATAGGACAAGACGCTATGACTTACGCCGCAACTTTTGGTGTCGAAGTCGAATGCGTACGGCATCCCAGTTACGGCGGTGTCACTGAATTCCGCGCAGGCATGCAGCGCATCTACGGCGTCGCTCTGCTGCCTGCTGAGTCCCCTCAGTCGGCCTTGTTCTAGGTTCTATGAGAGCGCCTCGATTTAGGTGAACAAGATTGCGTTCGAAACGCTGACTCCTCCCCATTCCTGAATGTCCAACTCTGCATGGGTTGACAAACAGCTCAGTGTGCCGACCGAGAGGCCTGCCTGCGCGGAGACAAAAGACAGCAGTTGCCCGAGCCCGATGAGATTACCCAACGCCCTTGCGCAATAATGGTGTGATCTATACACGGCAGTTAAGTCGACGGCATGGCCACCGTCAATCGGCACCCGTTTAAAGCTCAGGTGCGAAAGGCAGGGAAGACCCATCCATTTGCGACCATCGAGTGAGGGGTTGTACGTTGGGACGTCGCCGCCGACGTCTTCCGACTCGCCAAGATCTTCCTGTGGGTCAGCGATACCCAATTCGTAGGTGGATGAAAAGGAAACCTTGTCGCCATTTTCTTTTTGGGGTTGCCCTGCGTCGCTGAGCCTGTGCACGAGCAACTCTAGCGGGTTGATGCGCTCCCCTGGGTTCTTGCCAGGGCGATCAATCATGCGGGCGGCATATGTGCCCCAGGAGCCCGACTTCTTACCTCGCTTCAGCATCGCCATGTACTTTTCATAGTACCCGGGCGCCCGAATCGACGATAGACATCGATAGGAAAAATCGTACCGGCGACCGTCCGAAGTGTAAGGTTCTTCGCGTCCAAGGCTTGATCGACCTTTGCCATGATTTCCCGGTCTTCTTGCGTCAAAGCAAGTGGACTTTTGATCTCAAGCAGCAGATTCCTGGCTTGTCGCTCGGGTTGGCCGTCCAAGTGTCGGGCGGCTGCGAGCCACGTCGGAACAACGCGGTCATAGGTATCGAAAAGATTAGCCATGATCAGATCAAAAAACCTTCAAGTAAAAGCAGGTTGAGATGGGTGACCGAGATCCACGCATGTCCGTTGACGCCCCAAGCGGTGCCCCACGAGTTGCGAAGCAGCAGGTACTGATCTGCCGTGTCTGGCTGAACGCCCACACCGACAATGATGAGGGCATGGTACTGATCCGGAATCACGAAAGGGTCGAAATCAATGACCCCGTTCGAGGGCGTAAAGACAGATCGAGCGATCTGAATGACGATGCCTACCGGTTGACCGGATAGCGCGCTCGAGACGATCTCACTGCTCTGCATGTCGGGATGGCGGCTGATCCTTGATGTATGTAGAGAGAACTCGCCGCTCGGCATGACGAGCGGCGCTTCTGGGTCGTCATGCTTGTACGGATAGGCTTCTTCAAGAGGTTGACCTGGTGAGGAAACCGCACTGAGCACCTCGTCCATCTGAAATCCGCGCGCCGGTGTCCAGTCTGCAGCAGCGATGGCGGCGTGATGGCAGAGAAATTCGGCGCTCAAATGGCTCACGTCATTCGCGGCGGCGTTGAGGTCAGAACCAGCAAATACAAGGCAGGTTGGTCGCCTTCCCTGGTCCCTTGCCTCGCCCAACTTTGAGGAAAAATCGATGATCGCCTCGATCATCGATCGCTTCTGCTTTCCGCGAGGCGTCTTTCCCGCTCAGGCTGCGGGAAGCCAGCCTTTAATACTTTGAATTCGGCGGCCAAGCTGAACGCATCAGTGGTGCTCGACGCTGGCTGCCATGGCGTGGACTCCCGCACGGCAAGCGAATGTCGCTTGGAGACCAGCTTGCTGTGCGCCTCTTCGATGTCTTCTGCAGTTGACCCGACTGACGCTGCTTCTGCCATCAGTTCGTAGCGCATTGGACTCCCGTTACCTCCGATGACGACGGGCCTGTTTGGTGTCTTCCCCGCTTGTCGTGCGTCTCGAACAAAGGGCTGCAAGGTAAAGCCTTCGCTCTGTACCTCATCAATGGACCAGAGATGTCCAGAACCTGCGTGGTTTGGGAGTTCAAAAATGAACTGATCACCCATGGCGGGCTCAAGGATTCGATCTCGGTCAGATGAGTTGAGAAGCCAAACGTCCTTTTTGGACTCGTTCGGAGACCTTCCGTCCAGCGTTTCACGTTTTAGCGAGATCGGCTGTGTGTTCACGATTTGGTTCGCATCGGCGATCGCAAGATGGCCGAGTCGCACCAACGACCAGACCATCGCCTTGTAACTGATGCCCAACCGGAGGGATAGTTGATAGACGATCGCTGGACGCCGAAGCTGGCTTCGAGACCAATTTTTTTGTCGCATCGTGGCTGCAACCAGCCAGGCGGGCGCGAGAAGAGCATATGCAAACTGGTTCGCCTCTTGCTCCACCATCGCCGCATTCCGGCCAACATCCACAGAGACATCGGACGTGCTCTCGTGTCCTAGCGCGAAGTGTCCCAGTTCGTGCGCGCACGTCATGTGCACAAGCCCTCTCGGCCTGTCCCAATTTACGATGATCCCTGGGGCACCATCTTCGCGGAGGAATCCCCCAAGAAGCAGGTCGAACTTTCGATACAGGACCACCACGTCCGAAGCACTGGCGATCAGCTCGGCATCAACCCGTGTGTAGCCTTCCGAAACTCGCTTTTTCGCCTCAAACTTATCCAGGATCTCTGAAGCGCGTCGCACAGCTGAGAGGAGGGCTTCGCGCTCGTTCATTTCGGGTCTTGCCGTTTGGATTTCGGCGCGTTTCGCAGGAATGTTGCGAAGCGAGCAAGTTCGTCCATGTCCTTCTCCGACAACCCTTGCGTAGCTCGCGCCAGAAATGCGACCCGTTTCTCGTCGGTCTTCAACTCACCCGTCAGAAGAAAGCTGACCGACTGACCGTAGAGAGCGCTGAGCTTGTCCAGTTCGATCGCCTCCACCTTGCGAATGCCGGCTTCGATGTTCCCAACCGCGGGCCGAGAGATTCCAAGTACAGACGCCACCTCTTCTTGGGACAAGCCAACATAGTCACGAGCCTCCTTAAGCCTACGGGCGAGCTGTGCACGCTGGTCCTCAAGGTCGGCGCCGTCCGAAATACTCATGGCGTTTGCTTCGAGGCTACGTAATCCAGGACTGCGGCGGTCAGTTTGGTGATGAACTCGTCCTTGGTTTGGTAGCCCCCTGCTTGAATGACCGTGTTGGGAATTTTCAGGCCGGTGATTGTGTCGAGTGTGACGAGGACGTCCACGGCGGTCATTGACTCAACAGGGCCAACAAGATCATCAAGGGTGGAGGCTTCCCCGCTATCGCACGGGATCGCGCGCTCATCCCAGAACGCGTCCAAAGCTTCTTTGATCCGTTCGGCAAGGTCCGCCATGGTGATGCTCCAAAATTAAACAATAAATGTACGAAAATCGTACATTCATCTGCTCTTGGTGGCAAGGCCTTTGGCCTGTGAAGGCGTTGAACGTTGACTTTGCCCATGCTCTGCCTACGATTAAGCGTTTAGTGCTCGGCTGCAGCTGCGTGGTGGACACTGCTGGACTGCGTCACGGTTGCTTCGCAGGGCGCGCTGATCGCGGTTGCTCCCTACTATTCGCTCGCGCTCGGTTGCTGCTGCAGACGGTGCAGGATCTCCGTGCAGTAACTGTCGTCTTGAGCATAGATAATCAGCTGGTCCATTGGGATGCATTTAGACGCTGAACTCGTTAATACGATGCTGGATGCGGCTATTGAGACGGTGGTCGATTTCAACGACCGGCCCGTCATCCACTCTGAACGCGGCGCGCACTATCGCTGGCTTTGTTGGCTATCGAGCATCGCAGATGCGAAACTCATTCGCTCGATGTCCCTCAAGGGGTGCTCGCCTGACAACGCCGCATCCGAAGGCTTTTCGGACAGCTAAAAACGGAATTGTTCTCCCTCGGGACTGGGGTCGCCACGATCGAGCAGTTCATCAAAAAAGGTGATTCCCATATCCGCTGGTACAACGAAAAGCGGCTCAAGATCTACCTTGGCTATCCGAGGCTATCAAGTACCCAGCGAGTCTTGGCTTTGGGACGTAAAACCAGTCCTAGTTCTTCTCCGCCCTTCCCGCAGGTGAGGATTTCATGGAAAGCAACAACTTTTTGTCTTCACGTCGGCGTGTTTACTTTCCGAAACGTAATAGAGACCCGGCGCCCTCGCAGCAAGCCTTGCTCCTTGGGCCGGCGCGGTATCTCGTGGCTCCAAATACTACGGGCCGCTCCATCTAAGACGGCAGCACTCCCACGCGGCAATAAGACTTTATATTTCTCATCATTGCCTGCCTCAGTCCGCCGGCTAAACACCATTTCCCAACTTTCGTTGAGACTGATAGTGATCACGGGTCCGCGAAAGCACGACGGACAATCGATGTGCTTATTGATACCTTGGGCGCCAACGTATTCATTAACAATGACTTGGTCGGGGAGCTCATTTAGCAAGCCTTTTTGGAAGAGTCGCTCACCAAGGTCCGCAGCCCACACAGGAAGCGGTCCAAGAAACGCTTCCCCATCAACCTTTTTTGACTTGTAATCGTATCGCCAGCCGTAGTGCTGGACACGCCTAGCCATCCCGGTGTCCCACTCCGAATCGTCAATCAGCGAAAGCAAGTTCCTCTCTTCAGAAGAGGAAACGAAATCCGCGACTATTTGAAGGCCTTCTGGAATCTCGGCTCTGATAAATTCATCTGCGACTTTCTTCTTCGTCGACCGGACTTTTGCATCCTTCGTCGTTGCGGGCCTAGGTGCATCAGCATGCTCCTGTGGAATAGTGCTCGGCGGGGGCGCTACAGGTGGCTTGGGAAGTAGATGAACGAGCGAGGCGGTGGCCAGCCAGGTTTGAAAAGCTGAAACGTCAAGTTGAGTGACGATTCTCGCGCCTGCAGGGACCGCAATCTCAATGCGTCCTCTTACAGCGAGTACACGGCGCTCAGGTGAAACACTTGCTTGTCCATCGCCAAGAATGTCGAAGTCGCCGTCTTCGAAGACCAGAGTCGGGCGAAGTTTTTCAGGGCAGAATTTCTGGGCTATCAGTTCGGCTTCTCGTCGATTCGCCGGAATCGAAAAATCGACTTGATACCAACGTCCACGGTTGCTAAACCTTTGCTCGCTCAGTACAACACTGTCGGATCGCAGGACAATCAAATCGTCCTCGATGCCCCAAGACAGAGGTGCACGAGGCAGCGAACCCCACGGTACTGCCTCCTTCGAGTCAGATGATGGCCAAGTGCTTAGAGCGGTCAGTCGCCGGGCATGCGGGCTGCCGCGCAGATGTAGCGGAAGCATTCGAAATCCGCACATATAGCCCGTGAGAACTGCTCCCGTCCACCACGCTCCTGGAGGAACCGAACGCCAGTCTTCTTTCCATCCAACATACCGGTCCGGCGAGGGGCGCAGCAGAACTAATTGCAGTGTCAGGCCGAGCAAATCGTCTTTCAATCCAATTTCTTGTATCGTCCCGCGATCTTGCAGGAGGGCAGTACTTGAGGCAGATAGTCGGTTCAGCCTCTCTTCGCTTTCGCCTGCGTCTCGCGCTCGCTTGCAGATCTTCTCGAGTATCAGTCTAGGCTTCCACCCTGCCACCAACTCAGCCGCTCTCACTTCTTCAAGGATGGCCTGCCACAAAGGGGATGACGTGACGCCCGCATTGGCGCTTTGATCCGACCAAGGGGATGCTGCGAGCCAAGGTGCCTGGACGCGCTTCGCGGCCAAAGCCGGCGAAGACTGTGACAGCCATTCACATAGGAGATCCAGCCACGGTCCAATCGTTGGTACGGCCCAAAGTGCCATTGCTGCAGCGCCACGGCGTGCATTCCAATCAACGGGGGGAGAGCTGCAACTCTCGCGAACTGGCGCAGGGGGCGGTTCTATATGCTCTATCAGGGCAAGTTCAAGGGGCTGCGTTGGCAGCTCCATGTCTGCGAAGTTCCGAACCATAGCCAGAAGGTGCGCCCGTTGCTCGTTAGTCTGCACGCTAAATCGCCGAACAGCGAAGAGCGGCAGTGGACCGTCCCAAGCTACAACCTTGCCTGGTGTTGTAACGTCCTGCGCGCTTCCCTTAATCCAAGATTGTCCATCCCAGATCCATGTAGCGCGCGAAGGTAGCTTGCTAGGGTCGAACCACACAACCACGGCTGTTCGGTCTGCAGGCAACGATGTTTGACATGCTTGGTCAACCCCCAGTAGGAGTCCGTCCGCACTCGCCGAAAACAACCACTCCTCGCTTAGAAAGCGCATCCAAGCTCGGTGATCCAGTTCGATCACGAGCAACGGCAATCCTAGTCGATCGCTCGCCTCAGGAGGGGAGGCGCGAAGCAAGTCTAGCTGGCCGCCGGCGGGAGAATTCATCTGTCAAGTATCGGAGGAGCGGGTAGTGATGCCAATTGTGCCTCGGTCAGCGTCTCGGGGCCGTTCACCAACACCAGGCTGTCGCGTGCTCGGGCGCTCAACATGTACATCCGTCGATAGTCCACCTCCTGGGCGGGCGGCAGCGATCGCCACAGATCCTGCAGGTACAGCGTGTCGAACTCCAAACCGATCGCGGATTCGCCACAGATGACCGTAACGCCGTTGTCGCGCATGCGAATGGCATGTTCGACCCCGGTATCGGCGTCGCTCGTATAGCTGTCGACGCGGGTCGCACCAAGGCGCTGCCTTAGGAGCGCAGCAAGATGCGTGACTTCTGTCTTGCGAAAGACGATGACCCCGAGGGCTTCTGCTCTATTGGCATACCTCGACGCCACCGTGTTTGCAAGATCATCCCAAGTTGCCGCCTCTATCAGCCATGGGCGGTCGAACCCACCTCCTCGTCTCGCGGCCGCCCTTGGAATAACTCTGTTTCGATGGAAGTGTTCGGCGAACTCCACGATTTCCGCTGTGCTGCGGTGATTTATTAACAGCGGTAAAACGGCCGTGAAGCCGGCCGCGTGATACTCCGCGACTTTCGAACCACGGCCCAAGGTCGCTTGATCCTCATCAGCGAAAAGAGAAACAGCCTTAGCACCAAAACGTACTGCCCATTGAATGAACTCAATGGGCAAATTTTGTCCTTCATCTATCACGAGATGATCGAGATGAGGCCGCACACCAGCCTTTTCATATCTTTCGAGTACCGCCGCCCAGATGAATTCAAAGGGCCTTGACTGAGGCACGTATGCGTTAAATCGCTGGTAGTAATCGCCTGCGACCAGCGAATGCATCGTTTCGGTCCGGATTAGCGCTTGGTTTTCTTTGGCAAGTTGCCCGGCGACCGACGTGAGTAGACGGTTGCGTGTGACCATCACTACACTGCGGCGATGTTCGGGCGAGATCAGAAGTCGAGCACGCAGAATCGCCATCGATGTTTTCCCTGCACCGGGCGGACCCACAACCAAAATCGAAGCGTCTACCGAGTACTCAACGACTGCAAACTGTTCTTCCGTGATCTCACTCAAGGTAGGCAATTTCATTTAAAAAACTCGCTTATCGGCAAATTTGCCACTGCTGGCCTGGAAAAAAGAGCGTAGTGAATGTCGCGTGGTTTATCCGCCTCTGCAAAACGCTCCTCTTCCTCGATAAGCATCGGAAAACCGGCATCCTCTAATCGCTTTTTGAACGCGGGAAATTGCGCGCGCGGCCCGTCTTTAGCCGAGTTTGTGTACAAAATGACAGCTGGCCCCCAGCCAATTCGCTCGCGAGCAGCAGAAATTTCGTTCACAAGGGCCTCGACATCCAGCGACGAGCTCGCGAGAAGATAGGAAAGCACAAAAACAGTGACCTCCCCTGCGCGCCGCGCGCCGAAATCGATCTCATCCACCGACCCGTGAAAGCTGACTTGCGTCTTCAAGTTCATCTCGCCCAACGCTCTCACTTCTTGAGCAAGCTCCGACCCGAATTCACACATTGAAGCTGCGCGATCAACACCGAAATACCGGAAAGCCGCTCCGTTTCCCACGACGTTTGCCAAAGCGAGTCCGGCGGTGAAAGGTCCACATCCGATATCAACGATCGTAGCGCCATGCACCATGTCCAAGTTCGGAGCGAACTTCGTGAAGGCGTGGATCAATTCATCGACGTGGCCTTTTTGATTAATGTACGCGTACAGCATCGCACGATCTCTCGGAGAGAAAGTCCCAAGGTGTTCGTTGAATTCTGCTTGCCCGCCTTTGATAACGTGCTGATAGACCCAATCAAAACTCTTCCCCAAAAGAGAGCCGCCTTTGCTTCGGGGGTCGTTTAGGATGGGATTTACAACGAGGCGACGCCTCAAATCGTCTAACCAGGGCTTTCTACGGGGCACGTTGTCTCCTCGAATAATGCTGCAAATATACAGCTGCGTGACCCAAATGCAGCAGGTCCTTGGAAACATTTTTTCACAAGATCGCGATTGGATAAAACTTTCAACCATGTCGGCGAACTCGTGTCAACCCTAGTTTTGGGTATTCGAAGCTTCAAAATTAGACGCAAGCGATGCGGCGCTCTGTACGGCCAGAACTCTTCCTGCGGATCTGGACCAAGGAAGACGAAATTTCATGCCTCTCGCGAGCGATTACTTCGAAAATGCAAATACGCTTCGGCCCAACAAGGTCGGATCGCCCAAGCGCGCGCAATGATCCTATCCTTTAAAATTTAGGGGGGCGATAGCTATGACTGCAGATGAATATCTCGATGTAGCGCGAGATAATTTGGGCCCATACTCTGAAATCGTATTCGACATTCTCGTGAATGATCTACGAGTTCCAAAAGGACTTTTGGAACAACAACTTCGGATTCGAATATACGTCGACTCGTTTTTATCGACTAAAACGTAATTTGCGCAAAGGGATACGCAATTTGCCAGAACGGCAGCGGCGCGTCGAGGGTCGATAGCAAGGCTGAGGCATGTTACTTCGCTCCGTCCCCTCCAGCAATTTTCACCAATCTATCGGCTTTAGCAGCTGAGGCAAAGGAAATCGGTATTTCCGGGAAAAGCCTGGCTAGAATTCTTTTATGCCACGAAATTACACACGCGACGGCAATGTTTAAATTTCAAGATGGCTTGACAGCGCAGGTGCGTGCATATTGCGCATTTGATGGAGACAATCAGATTTACCGGTCCTTTCACGAGACTTTGGCATTAAAGGTTTGCGAAAATCTTACTAGAGCAAGAGGCGCTGAAATTTACCAAGAGGATCTTGAAGCTTATTTCAAGAATGTCGAGAGCAGGGCAATGTCTTCTTCTTTTGATCTTGGGTATCGGCAATATTTCATGAAGTACAAGACTATTTCTAGCGCTTCATTTTGGGATGAGTTAAAGCTTGCCTTCCCAATCGCCGAAGAGTTGGCGCACCCGCAATAGCCCAAAGCTCAGCCACCTTGTCCTAGACGGCGGACGCGACGGCCTGACTTTGCATAAACGCCCGGAGTCTCGTGCAAGCGGAGTCGGTTCGCTATGCTGTCGAAGTCGGGAACGAGTGCGTCGGTGCGGCGCTCTTCAGACTGAGGTTTGGCTGCCACTAGGTTGATAAGTTTCGCAGCCTTGCCGTGGTCTGAAGCGGCTTCTTTGTTAGAAAGGAATCAGCAGAATTGCCCGCCGCGGCTACTTAGAACGGAACAGCGGGCGCACCTAACTGCCATTGCCTCTTTGATGCGACCAAGAACTTCGCCCGCCTTGCTCTTGCCAAATTGCACTGATTTCTTGAAGCGCCTCGATCTGCTGTAGGCGTAGCAAATGCATCAGGTCACCTTGACAGCCGAAGACGAGGCGGGCATGTTGGCATGCAGCGGATACGGTGGCGAATTACTGGGCGGAGGCTCGTCAACTCGACAATGCAACACCGAGCTGCTGGAGCACCGGCATGATCGGATTGACGTAGGCAACGCCGGTCTCGCTGACCGCAAACAGCAGCCCCACCGCGGCGCCGCGCTCATTGACCACCAGGGATCCGCTGTCGCCGTGCGCCGCGAATGCGCCTGAAATGCCGGTGACCTCTATCTGTCCTTTGAAAGCAGCAGGACCATTTTGGTAGTCCACAAAAAAGTCGCTGACTTCGATGGCCGTTACCCTGCCGCTCGTCAGACCTGTGGAACGCCCAATCTTTCGCATCAGTGAGTTCCTTGAGGCCAGCGCGGGCGGAAGGCTGGGGTTATAGACGAAGCCTGCGCCATCAGGCGGCGCCAGCCTAACGCCAGCAGTCATGCGTGCCACCGCGCAATCCACGACATTGGCCTCGCCGGAGAAATCGAGCTTCACGCAGCGGGCAAAGCGTGCCACGGTGCTGGTTTCGGGCCTGCCGCCATCGTCGGCGCCTGGGTCGATCACCGGATCGTCAAGCACCGCGTCGTTCTCAAGGGCGATGACGTGGTTGTTGGAGAGCAACATGCGCTCCCCAGTCGATAGGTCGGTGACTGGGCAACCGATGGTGCCTGTGCCGGTCAGGTAATGCGAAACCGAGGAATCGCCGCTGCGGATCCACATTGGCGCGACGCCGATGGGGAAAATTCGGCCCACATAGCGCAGGTCCATGTCAGCAGCCCGATGGCGCGCGAACACCTTATTGAGCGTCTCCACGCGATAGCCGTGACGACAGATTCGCACAGCGACGCGATAGTCCCCGGCGCCCGCGCCCTGCGCGATGCCCACGCTCAGCAGCGGGATCGCGGGTTTGTTCTTCGCCCAAGCCTGACCCGGTGGACGGTTGGCCAGTTGTTGAACATGCTCGAACAGCGTGTCCTGAATGTCGCGCTGGATGACTTGCTTAGCTTTGCGCGCCGCGTTGAGCTTCATTTGGGAATCTCGAAGTTCCTGCGCTTGAGCTTCTCACCGGAACTCTCGAAGTCGGCCCGGATCCAGCCGCTGTCGCGATAGAAGACACGGTCGTAGCTGAGGCTGCGTCGGCGGCCGTGACGGTGGCACGAATCGCCAAGCCGCCCGCATAGTCCACTCGATCGTTCAGAAGCAGCCGCTTCGTCGTCAGCGTGTAGCCGCCGGACTTCAGTAGAACCAGCGTTAGACGCCCGGTTGCAGCCATCGCTTCCTTGATGGCGCGGAATTGCGCGCTCACAATCAAAGGGGAGAGACCGGACGTCGCGTCCACTTGATAAACCGTATCGACATATGCTTCGGCCTGCGTGACCAGACCTGCGGCCTTGGTCTTGAACGCGTCGAAGTTGGGGGGCGGCTTTCGGTTGGAAAGCGCCTTCAATTTAAAGGTGTCTTTCGCCCTGGTGGCAGCGGCGATCTCCTCGTCCAGCTTGACTGAGGCATCGAGCATTGCCGTCAATGCATTGTCCAACCCGTTTGCCTTAATGCTGATCTGGTTCACCTCATTGATGATCTGACCGATCTTGGCGTCCAGGGCCGTGGAATCGTTGTCCACGTAGTTCACCGCGGGCGCCGCTGTCTCGCCGGGGTCATTTGCGCACATGGAAAGCGCGGCCGACATCTCCGTCTGTGTGAGCAAATTGTCCACGCTCTGGAGTGTGCGTTCAGACTTGAAAAGCGCGGCGAGCCCCGCGGCTCCCTTTACAAGTCCGGTGGCCACGTCGATGCCGCTGGCGACCGCAGTCAAGGATGCTGCGCTGATCCTCGCCCCCCCCGCCGTACCGTTGATCTCATTGGTCATCTGCCTCACCTGAAAGTCGGCCGTACTCAGCTTATTGCGGAGTTGCTCGCGCGCCCGACCGATCGCCAGATCCTTTGCTGCAGCTTCAATGGCATCCTTGCTTGTGATGTACACCTTCGTGATGCCCTTGTTCGAAAGGTCGTCGCAGAGGGCTTGTGCAGCGAGTTCGAGGCCTTCGAGCGAGACCATGTACATCGCGAAGGTCATCTCTTTGGCGCCCGTAAAACTCCCTGATGGCGGCGTGACGCCAGCGGCTGTTGCGGGCGTCGCAGCATCGACTTTGGCTTTCTCCAGTTCGTTCTTGACCGTGAGAAGGTCCTTCTCTTTCGCAGCAAACATCTTGGCCTTGTCGAGTTCCAAGGCACGCTGCTTCTCCTGTTCGGTGAGTTTGTCCGCCGGAACGTCGTCGGCCCAGCCGGGCTGTGCAGCCAGCATCAACATTGCAGTTGCGAAGCCGCCGAGGATTTTTCCTCCCACGATCCGCTTCGTCGTCATGGCGATCTTTCGATAGCTAAGGCTACAAGACCAGGATCTTTGGCCACTTCTTCGAGACTTTCAAAGGTTCCCATTTGACATCCCTCCAAGGAGTTCGAGAACTCTATCGCCTGAAGGGAGATGCGCATCCCCTGTTTTAGGTATGCGCACTCCACCGCACTTGGCGTCAAACGCCAAAGAGGTGAACGCTCTCGTTAAGACGCCGGCACTCGTGCCAAGAGGATCTGGCGGAACACCCGCTCGGCCTGGTCGTAGGTTATTGCCGGCTCCTCCTTACGCATGGCGGCAACTACTGCAGCCATGTTGGGACCAACCCGTTCGAGAACATGGAGCGCCGCAGCGATGGCGCTGGTCAGCCTACCCTCGTTGAACTCGACACCCAAGAGGCGCTTGACTCGACGTTGAATCGAACGCAGGGTGAGTTCGTCGGAGACCCGGCGAGCACGCACTGACTCCAAGGCCTTGTCGTCCAGACTCACTGCATGACCTAGCGAACGGAACGCCTCATCAATGCTGCCCAGTTGCAGCTCTGTCTCGGCCTTCAACACCCAGTGCTCAGCCCTTGCACCCGTCAGTGATACCAGCGCGTTCAGCGCTTCAAGAGCCTTTGCGGGCTGTGCCGTGGCGTGGAACGCTTTTACCAAGTTGTCGTGACTGGCAAAATGGATGGGGTCACGCAGAATGGCCGCCTCGAAGTACGGTAGCGCAGGCGCCCAGCCGTAAAGCTTCACAACGCAAATGCCCGACAGATTTTCCTTATAGGCGGATGGGTCAGAGGTATCCTGCGCTAGCACTTCCACGGCCTCTTCGTATCTGCGTAGTACGTACAGGCTTTGAGCAAGGTCCAGATGCACTTGTGCCAATGAAGTGCATTCCATCGCTTGCCTGAAGTAGTTCACAGCCATCTCATGCTCACCGAATCGAGCATGAGCTGCGCCTTGATTGGCCAGCTTGGCATACATCGCTAAGCTATCCATACGGTCTTCGACAGATACCAGATCCTCAAGTCCGTGAGACGAGCCCAAGGCTCTCAGCGCGGTCATCAGTTCTTCTATCGTCTGGAACCTGTCCTCAGGACCCTTGGCGCAACACTTGGCGATGATGGGCAACAAAGGGGAATTGAACTCCGGGAGAGCTCCCTGTTGATGCACATACCGGTACCAGGGGAAAACGCCCATGCCCCGTCTGTCGCCCATCGGAAACGCCATGTGCCCGATAGCCATCTCGTAGAACGTGAGACCGAGACTGTAGATGTCGCTGCGGCAGTCACACGCACGTGCACTATCGAACTGCTCTGGTGCCATGTATGGTGGCGTACCAAATGTTGCGCCGTCTTGCGTGAGCATGGGCCCGATGCGCATGCCATCGCAATTTGAGTGGTCCGCTCGGATGTTGGGAACGATGCCAAGCGCCGCCAAGCCAAAGTCGGAAATTCTTGCATTTCCCGCGCCGTCGATGAGCACATTCGCAGGCTTGATGTCCCTGTGCGCAGTCACTCCATGCCCGTACGCATGCGCGAGCCCTGCGCAGCAATGGACTGCCCATTTCAGCTGCGTGGCAAATGGAATGGTGCCAAGGGCTATGTGGTGTTGCAGAGTGACGAGTTCTTCCCCGTTCGGTGCCACGTAGTCCATGACAAGACCTATCTGGTCGCCTTCCTTCTCAATGAAGCGCGCGGCGACCACGTGCGGGTGCCCCTCAAGCCCGAGGAGCAGCTTCGACTCATGTTCGAATCGCCTGAGGTTATTCGGCGGTGCGACTGTGTGCAACAGCTTCAGTGCATAAAAGCCGGCGAAGTGCTCGGGATGGGCGTAGACAAGAAGGACTTCTCCGCAACCGCCGACCCCTAAGCGCTCGACGACTTCGTACTTGCCATAGAGAATGTCCCCAATTCGATGACCAGAATTTTCCCCCGAAGGCACTCCGTAACCGAAGTCGCGGAGCCCTGACAGCTGTCGCCGGAACAGCTTGAAAACTGCGACGACTCCGGCTTCGTCCCGGTTCTCCATGGTGCCGAGAAGCATGTGAGCCCGGTGCTTGGCGGTCTTGGGATTGGTCTCCACCAACCAACGAACGAAGGCCGGGTTTTTCGCAGCTTGTGCCCAGGCCGGCTCCTGCACATCCAGGGCATCAATGACTCGTCGAGTGCCGGCCTTCTTGTGAGGACGCTGCAGCATGAAGTCAAGGCAACGCTGGATGGCTGACTCAATGTATTCGGTGTCTTTCATGTGCTTCTTCCGAGTTATCCATATCAAAATGGGCGCGGGTCAACCGTCTTAGGCGAGGGCTGAACGTTACTCAGCTCATGGCGCACTTTTACGGTAGTCGTCTAGCTCGCCATAGCCACCTCTGGCGGAGTCACCTCGTTGGTGGTACCTCCCGCCTTTGGCGTCGGGCGGTACTCCAGTAGCAGCCTCATCTCGGGAAAAAATAGGCCAAAGAGTTTTTTATTGCGACTACTCGAGAAATAGCGGTGGCCCATCCGACGATTCGATCAAGTTGCAGAATTAAGGCGGCTGTAGGCAGTCCACGGCGCAGCTGCCTTTCAGCCAAGTTGGAAGCAAGAACAGACGATGATGAGCAAGAAGCTGCGCCAGCACGACGGCGACGAGGCACCGGCTGATGATCAAACTAGGCTATCAGGTCTGCGGAACGAGCGACTCGAATACAGCCGAGGAAAACGGAAGCATTCTCTCGAACAGTTCGTCGACGTCGCCCACCTGACCCCCTTTGTGCTGATTTTTTGGCATCTGGCTGAGAGCTTGAGAGCCACAAGAAATTTGTAAACCTCCTTGCTCGCCCCGGTCTTAATCTCGGCCAACGACCCTGCCGTTCTGCAGGTCGTCGAAGCGGCCAGATACTCCGCTAAGCTCGGATCATCACATCACGTAGCCGGCAGATCGCTTGGTGTCTTGCGAAGCCGAACTCGAGCACGCCGTGAGCGAGCGCTTGCTCATCGGTTATCACCAGCCAGCCGCGGCCTTCGCGCTGATCGATCTGCACCATGAGGTGACGATGATGACCGTCTAGGCCCGGTTTGGGGCGAGGGATGCCTTGCCCGAGGGCTCCACTGAACCGGTGCTTGAAGGAAGCGTAAAAAAGCGGGGAATGGGGCAACCGATCCCGTCGATGCTCGAAATGATCGAGCGCAACTTCAGCCGCCTCATCGCTCTCGCGACCTCAGCAGCGTGCAGTGAGACAGGGCCGCCAATGCGTCTGCCCCAGCGTGAACGAGGCGGGAGGAAACCGAGTTCGCGAACTGGCGGTGTCCAATATCGGCCCCGGGTTGAGGGGCTAGCGTAGCGCGTGGCAGCTTGCGCCTTATCGTAATGCTCAATTGGGCTTCGCCCGCGATTGGCCGCAGCGATGCCGTATACTACGAGCGTGCCATCCGAGGCATGGCTCATGCGCAACGCGCGGCAGCCGAATCAGGACGACTCCTGTCGGAAACCTAGTTAGCCACGACCGTGGCATGGTTTTCTACGCCTTTTGGAGTCGCAAGATGATTTTTTCCCCCTATCCAACAGAGCTCGATGCTCAACGTGCAGACATTGCACTAATCTCCGCGGCGCTACCCGCAGAAGTTTTCTCGCACCTGCCGTTCCAGCTGCCGATTGCCAAGCCTGCCGTAGACCCTCGGGACGCGGAGAGCCTGGCCATTTGGTGCTATTTCGGCATGATCATGATGCCGTTCAAGCCGGAAGACTTCAAAGAGCTGTCGAACGTCAAGCATTTCAAGCACCGTCTTGGGTTGTCGATCGATTCGCTGCAATCGCGCAAACGATCGGAGGCGGACGAGTGTGAACTGGAGCTCTGTCTATCAATCTTGCATGAACTTGATCGGGGCGCAGGCCACCAAAAGCGCATCGAGTTCTATGCGAAGTATCTGGGTTACAGCAGTTTCAACGACTACCTCGAAACACTCGAAAAGGTCAACCGGCTTTGCAAAGAGAAAGGGGTTTTTAGCTTTGTCACGCTCGCCCACCCTGGCTCTTATTTCAAGCACCGCGTTGCCGGCGAGCCGGCCGCCGCCCTTTTTGGCGACAAGATCAGCGCTTATGAAGAAGCCCTGAAGGGACTGGCTCCGTTCTGGCTGGATGCCACACTCTTGGTGCTGGAGAACAAGTTCTTGTGCCTGCGCATTGAACCGATCGCTGGACTTCTGGTGGTGTTTGAACAGAAGCCAACTGGAATTGTCATGGCGACCACGGTCGGCGCCACGCTACAGAATTCCGGAACCAGATGGGGGTCGTATCGTGCCGCGATGCCGAGCATGGAGTCCTATCACGCGATGCTTTCGGAGCGCGCTCGTCAATTGTTTGGCGATGTTGCAGTGGAGTTCCTGGAGGGTTGGCAATGATGGTCGGAAAGCCAAGCCTGCGACAGGTCATTGCAGCACTCAAGGAAGCTGAATCAATCTGCGTGCCCGAAGGTGATAACGAGGGCGATTCACTCAATCGTCTCGCCCCGTTTCTTTGCGACCTGGACTACGAAAAGTTCGAGAGAGCTCACCTGCTGGCGTACGACTACGCGCGCGGCCCTGACGGCGGGGCGGATCGCCGTTCACTTATGGCGCTACGTCGGCACGGTTTTCCGGCGAATCTCGGCCCCGATCAGTATGACGCGCTTCGTCTCGCGGGGAGCGTGCAAATCGGCGAGAGATCACTCGACATTGGTGACCCGCGGAGCGAGAGGACTCGGATCAGTGAGCAAGACGCGGCAAAACGGGACGGGCTTCCTCGTTCATCGCTGGCGGTTCTGACTGTCGTGGCGGATGTCGCACTAAGGGATTGCGGCACACGACTCCAACAACTGCTTTCGCGGTATGCCGTGCCTTATGGCAGATAACGGCGAGTGGCCGGATGCTGCAGCCGTTCATGGCGACTGGCCGTCACCAAGCCGCCATGACGCAAGTTTTCCCATGCTTGGTTAGGCGCAACTGCGATCGTGGTTGCGCCTAACTGAGTGCGTGTCCACCCGGCCGTGGCGGAGAGCCGCCACCCACCAGCGCCACCGCGCTGGACGTGTGATGCGGCGAGCAGGTCGGCCGCGACATCCACCGCGACGTTGCAAAGGGCCCGCCCAGGCTGGCCACGGCGGCGCTTTCCAATGCCTCGTCGATGCTCATCGCCGGCAGCAGCCCGGCGAAGCGTTGCGCGAGCATGGACTTGCCCGAGCCCGGCTCGCCCATCATCAGCAGGCTGTGGCCGCCGGCCGCCGCGATTTCGAGCGCGCGCTTGGCGCTCGCATGGCCCTTCACGTCGGCCAGGTCGGCATAGCGCGGGCCGCTCGCGGCGGGCGCCGCCTGAATCCGCGCCCAGCCGTCGGCCGGCGGATCGGGCCATTGCGATGCGGCCTCGCTGTCGACGACGAACTGCCGCACCACGTCCAGCAGATGCCTGGCGCCATAGACCTCGCCGTCGGGCACCAGCGCGGCCTCTTGCGCACTGTCCAGGGGCAGCACCAGCCGCGTGGCCACGCCGCGCGTGTGCAGGGCCAGCGCCATGGCCAGGGCGCCGCGCACGGGCCGCAACTCGCCCGACAGCGAGAGTTCGCCCGCGAACTCGTGCCCGGCCAGCCTGGCGCCGTCGATCTGCCCGCTGGCCGCGAGGATGCCCAGTGCAATGGGCAGATCGAAGCGCCCCGAGTCCTTCGGCAGGTCGGCCGGCGCGAGGTTCACGATGATTTTCTTGTTGTTCGGAAACTCCAGCCCCGCGTTCTGGATGGCCGAGCGCACGCGTTCGCGCGACTCCTTGACCTCGGTTTCCGCCAGGCCGACCAGCGTGAAGCTGGGCAAGCCGTTGGCCAGATGCACCTCGATCGTGACGCTGGCCGCTTCCAGCCCCACCAAGGCACGGCCTTGCACCAAAGACAGACTCATTCCTCTCCCTCTCCCCAAGATGGTGCGGTCGCCTGGGGCGTGCCCGCCGTGGTGCGCTCCAGACGGGAGCTGCAACCAGCCGAAACAAGCGTTGTAACGATTTCGCTCTCAACGCGAGCCGTGCGCACCGCCTGGGGCAGAGGTATTTGTGCAGTTTGGCACGCTCCCTGCTTTGAGCCTCCCAGGTCCAACAACACACTTGCGAGGAGTTTCCCGATGACGCACCGTACCGCCGCCCAGGCGCTGATCGTTCTGGCTACTGCATTGACCGCGTCGGGCGCCGCCCTGGCGCAGGCCACGACGGATGCCGCGGCAGCACCGGCGGCAGCACCCGCCCCGAACCTCACCGGCAACGTGTCCCTCACCACGAACTACAAGTTCCGTGGGCAAGACCAGGACATGCTCGGCAAGAACGACTACGCCAAGACCAAGGGCTTCAAGCCCGCGATCCAGGGCGGCCTGGACTACGCCTTCGGCGACAGCGGCTTCTACGTGGGCAACTGGAACTCCAGCGTCAACTGGCTCAAGGGCAACAGCATCGAGATGGACGTGTACGGCGGCTACAAGTTCAAGGCCGGCCCGCTGGACATGGACGTGGGTGCGCTCACCTACATCTACCCGGGCAACTCGTCGGGCAACACCACGGAGTTGTACCTGGGCGCCACCTACGCCAACGAAACCTTCGGTTCGTTCACCGCCAAGTACTCGCACACCGTGTCCAAGGACTACTTCGGCTACGCCGGCAACAAGGCCGGCTCGGGTTTGAAGGGCACCAACACCGGTTACCTGAACCTGGCCTACAGCAAGGAAATCGTGCCCAAGGTCACGCTGAAGGCGGCGGTTGGCTACACCAACATGTCCAGCGACATCCGCAGCCTGGGCTACAAGAGCTACGTCGACTACAACGTGGGCGCGAGCTACGACTTCGGCAACGGCCTGTCGCTGACCGGCTCGGTGCAGGGCGCGAACAAGAAGAGCTCGTACCTCGCGGTGGCCAACCCCGGCATCGACGTCGGCTTCGGTCCCTTCGGCCAGACGACCTACTCGCCGAACAAGGCGCGCTTCATCCTGACGCTGACGAAGACGCTGTAAATAAAACAACGAGGCGCGGCCCAAGCTGCCGCACCATTTCATTTCCATCCAAAGGAGAAAACTCATGAAGCTGGTCACAGCCATCATCAAACCGTTCAAGCTCGACGAGGTGCGCGAAGCACTGTCGGCCATCGGCGTGCAGGGGATCACGGTCACCGAGGTCAAGGGCTTCGGCCGCCAGAAGGGCCACACCGAGCTGTACCGCGGCGCGGAGTACGTGGTCGACTTCCTGCCCAAGGTCAAGATCGAAGCGGCCGTCTCCGACGACCTCGTCGACCGCGTGATCGAAGCCGTCGAGGGCGCGGCCCGCACCGGCAAGATCGGCGACGGCAAGATCTTTGTCTACAACCTCGAACAGGTCGTGCGCATCCGCACCGGCGAAACAGGCCGCGAAGCCCTCTGACCGAGTCCAGGCCCGAAAGAACAACGACTATGAAAAAACTGCTTGTCTCTCTTGCGCTCGGCTTGAGCGTGCTCGCCGCCGGTACGTCCGGCTTCGCACAGACCCCGGCCGCGCCCGCCGCCGCTGAAGCCCCGGCCGCCACGGCACCCGCCGCCGCCACGCC
>NZ_MOWM01000018.1 GCF_016082275.1 Variovorax sp. E3 | reverse complement strand
CGCCGCCTCCACCGGGCGCGACCGGGTCCGCTACGCCAGCGTCGGCTGGAAGCTGCCGCGCGCGGCCGGCGACTGAGCCGCGGCGCCGCCGCATTCCCTCCAACCTCCCAGCACCATCGCATCGAAACTATGGACACGAACAACGCTCAGGCTCACGCCAGGTGGCCATGGTGGGCTGCGACGACGCCCAGGCCAAGGCCTGGGGCCATCGGCTGCAATTGCTGGGCTGCGCGCCCGTGCGGTTCGAAAGCAGTTCCGACTTCCTGATGGCCGTGACCCACGGCGCCCCGTTCGACCTGCTGCTGGTCGTGCTGAAGGACGAAGGCGCATGGCCGGTGCTCACCGCCATGTGCAAGGCGCTGCGCATTCCGATCTTCCTGGTGGCCAATGCGCTGCAGCGCGACCTGCTGACCGAGGTGCTGGCCGCCGCGGGCAACGAGTCGCCGGGCGCCAGCATCGACTTCGCGGTGCTGCCGGTCGACGACTTCGAGGTGGAGCTGCGCGTGCGCGAGGCGCTGCGCCGCAACGACACGCTGCTGCACCCGCAGTCGGTGAGCGCGCTGTTCGGCGACTACCAGTTCCTGGGCAGCCGCAAGGTCGTGGTGCACAGGGGCAGCGAAATCCGGCTGAAGCCGCGCGAGTTCGAGCTGGCGCTGCTGCTGTTCCGCAATGCGGGACGGCTGCTGGAACGCGAGTGGCTGCTGGCTTCGCTGTGGGTCGATTCGCGCATCGAGCGCAAGAGCCGCGTGCTCGACTGCTGCGTGGCGAACATCCGCCGCAAGCTGTCGCTGCACAAGGAGAGCGAGTTCGTGCTGCACTCGGTGTACGGGCGCGGCTACGAGCTGCGCCACCTGCCGGGGTCGGCGTCGGCCTCGTCGTCTTCGCTGATGGTCGACGACGGCTTTCCGGACACCTCGAACGAGCCGACCTGGCTCGAGGAAACCGAGCGGGCCCGGGCCTGAGCCGCGACCTGGGGCGCACCGAAAAATGCGCTTCGGTGTTGTCCCCGCCGATTGGGGACAACACTGGGGAAAACCGGGCGGACTTCGGACGAGATCGTTGCCTGGCGCGGCCTGCAACACGGTGCCTGCGAAATGAGCAGCGTGGAAAACTCCGGGTTTTGCGCCGGGTCGGGGCGCTTTTCCTACACCCGATAGCCGCCGTTTTGCGGCCGGGTCAACCATTCGTCCACGAAATACCTGGCGCGAAACCTCACGCGTTCGAGCGCCGCTTCGCGCGAGGGCTGCTGGGCCAGCACGAACACGCAGCGCTGCTCCCTGCCCTGACGCAGCTCGGCCTTGCCCGCGTAGGTGCCTTCCGGGGCCTCCTTGAGGTCCACCCAGCAGGTCCAGCCTTCGGGAAGGTCGAAATCAGGGGGGTCGGAGGAAGTCATCGCAAGACGAAGCGTAGTTCTCCGGCTGCCCGTGCTCAATGCCGTGGCAACCTGGCGCAAGGGCCTTTTGACAGTTGACCGAGAAAGCCGCGGGGCCTGGGCTCGGTCAACGAGGAAATATGACGACCTTCGGCCTCGAGGAACTGCTCGCATGAACAGGTGCCGTAGCGACCTCTACCAACGCCGGAAGACCGTCGACTCGAGTATCGACGGCCAACCTTAAGCCGAACTGAATTGGGCGCGTCTTTACGCGCCCTGCTCGCGCCCTATTCGCTGACCACCGCGCTGCTGTACGCCGCGTCACCCGTGATCTCCGACTCCGAGAACGGCACCTTCAGCCACTGCTTGGCGCTGTAGGCGCGCGTGTAGTCGCTGCTGTGCGGCGATGCGGGATCGTCCGACAGCGAGTGGGTCAGGAAAGTGCTGGCGTCCACGCCGCCGGCCGGGAAGCGCACGACCTGCATGTAGCTGTTGGCGTCGACGGTGTCGGAATCCATCGTGTAGCCGCCCTGGTCGAGGTGGTTGAGCGAGCAGGCCGTGGTGAAGTAGCCCGCGAAGTCGGGGCAGCCGCCGAACAGGGGAATCTTCTGGCCGTTGCGGGTGACGAACAGGTAGTCGCCGCGCGGCGCGTCGACCGCGTAGGGGCTCGCGTTGACGCGCATGAGCGCGGCACCGAAAGCCTGGCGCAGCACATTGGCGGCGCTGGTCTTCAACTCGCGCGGCGTGTTCATCGGATCGGCGGCCGAGAAAGGCACGTTGTAGAGGTCGGCCGCGGGCAGGTTCTCCACGCGAATCCAGAACTCGTCCCACACATGCGCGCCGCGCGCCTCGACATTGCCCGTGTTGTCCCAGGCACGCAGCGCCGCGCAGGCCGCGGCGGTCTGCACGGTGCCGGCCGGGGTATCGCCCATGTAGATGTCCGTGTAGGCGGCCACGTTGATCGTGGGCACGGCGCAGACCAGGTCCAGCGCGCTCGTCTTGAAGCGCTCGGCGCTGTACGAGCGGCTGTCGAGCACCATCTGCCGCACGGCCTGTTCGGTGGCGCCCTTGCCCGCATGGCCGTCGGTGCCGTCGATGCGTGCCTGCGCCATCAGGATGCCGAGCCGCGCACGGTCGGAGAAGCCGGCATCGACAGCGCCGAAGATGGGCGCAAAGCCGGTCAGCGGCGCTTGCGGGTTGGTGAACCAGGCGCTGTTGTTCATGTTCGCCACGAAGTCGTCGCGCAACAGGCTGGGCATGCGCGACGGGCCGATGGCGCCCTGCTGCACCGAGTCGGCATCGGTCTGCCAGTCGCAGGCGCCGCGCGAGCCGTCGAAGACCGGCGCGGGCGCACGCTGGCCCGCAATGCCGTGGCCACGGGGCTGGTGCTCGCGCAGTTCGCGAGTTGGTCCGCCGACACGTTGGGCACCGCGCCGATGTCCGCATACCAGGCCTTGGGGCTGCCACGGCCCACCGCCACGGTGTTGACCCAGGGCACGGCCGCTTCCTCGCGCTGGATGGCGGCGAACTCGTCGAGCGACTTCGCCTGGCTCCAGCGCAGCCAGTTGCGGAAGCTGCGGTAGTTGTCGGCGTTGATGTCGCGGATCGTGAAGGCGGTGGACGCATCCCATTGATTGATGAGCGGGCCATATTCCGACTTGTAGAGCGTGCGCGTCACCGATGCGAGCGTGCCGTTGCCCTGCTTCACCTTCACGGTGATCTCGCTCGGCTGCATCTTCACCGCGCGGCCGTCGCGCATGTAGCTGGTCGCATCGCCCGCGGCGAGCTTCAGTTCGTACAGGCCGAAGCGCCGGGCCTTCGACACGGTGTGGCTCCACGCCACGTTGTCGTTGAAGCCGATCTGCACCACCGGCACGCCCAGGAACGATGCGCCGCTGACGTTGAGCTTGCCCGGAATCGTGAGTTGCGCCTGGTAGAAGCGATCGGGCCCGCGCCAGTACCAGTGCGGATTGCCGAACAGCAGCGGGCTCGAGTCCCCCGTGCCCGCGGTGCCGAAGCCGTACACGTTGCTGCCCACGCCACCCTTGCCGCCGACCCGCACCTCGTGCAGGCGAAGGTCGAGCGCGGCGAGCTGCAGCGCCTGCTGCTCCTTCCTGCCGCGCGCCGCCACCTTCGACGACGCCACCGGCGCGGGCGGCGCCGCATTGGCGATCTGCGACAGGAAGTTGACATAACCGGCCACGATGTTGGCCGCGTACATGCGGCGGTAGATGTCGTCGGTGGTGATGGGCTGCACCCATGCCTCGGTGCGGCAGGCGGCGTTGGCCGCACCGGCCCCGCCGGCGCCCGCCTTCGCGTCGCGCACGTAGCGGTTGTAGCCCGCTGTGAAACCCGCGACCAGTTGCTTCATGTCGTCGGACTGCGCATCGACCATCTTCTTGAGCACGTCGCCCGAGATCGTGTGGCGGTGGAAGAAGTCGGCGTCGATGTTCTTCTGCGCGCCGAGCGTGCCCGGGTATGCGAGCGGCGTGTCGGCGCCGAAGTACTGCGAGCGCTCGCCCCGGTAGGTAAGGAACGAGTCGGCCATGGTGCAGAGGTTGTCCTGCGCCTGCGCGTAGCCGTAGCCGTAGCCCGCGCCGCCCCAGGTGTCGGCCTTGATGTGCGGCACGCCCATCGACGTGCGCCGGATCTCGGCCTTGTAGGTGGCATCGGCCGGCGGATTGGCGAGGTCGCCGGGCAAGGGAGCGAAGGCGAGTCCATCGCCACCACCACCGCTGGCGCACGCGGTCAAGGTGGCGGCGACGACGAGCGCGAGCAGCGACAACGGCATGTTGCCGCGACGTGGGATCTGTGTCATTGAGTCTCCGGTTGATGCTCTCTTCACGGAGCAGCAAGGAGCTTAGGCAGAGGCTTCATCGAACTCTTGAACGAAGCCGCTGTGATGATCGGTTTTCTACGCCTGCGTCATTTGATTGGCTCTGGCGGTCCATCCGATTGCATCTCCTTTTTCTTCATCGACCCTTTGTGAAAGAAAAAGGCGCACCCGGATCGCACTGTAATGTGCAACCGGTGCGCGACGCTTGAACGAAGCCGCTGTGTGAGGGCTAGCGTTTGCTCGTCCCTTCCCGCACGGCGTTTCCGATCGCCGTGTCGAGCAGCTCCAGGCCCAGGTCGATCTCGCTGTCGCTGATCGTCAGCGGCGGCGCGATGCGAAAGACACCGCCCATCGAAGGCAGCTTCACGATGTTCATGCTCAGCCCGAGCTTCATGCATTCGCGCGTGATGGCCTCGCCGAGTTCGGACGCGGGCTTGCGCGTCTTGCGGTCGGTGACGAGCTCCAGCCCCAGCAGCAGGCCGCGTCCGCGCACGTCGCCGATGCATTCGTGGCGCGACTGCAGCTTGTGCAGGCCCTGCACCATTCGCTCGCCCGCGGTGCGCGCGCGTTCGACGAGCCCGTCGCGCTCCACCACTTCGAGCACCTTGAGCCCGACCGCCGCGGGGAGCGGGTCGGAGACATGCGTGGTGTAGAACAGGAAGCCGCGCGCATGGGCCTCTTCCTCGATGGCGGCGGTCGTGACCATCGCCGCCAGCGGCAGGCCCGCGCCCAGGGTCTTGGAGAGCGTGAGGATGTCGGGCGCCACGCCGTCGCGCTCGCACGCGAACATCAGGCCGGTGCGGCCGACGCCGGTCTGCGCCTCGTCGACGATCAGCAGCATGCCGCGCTCGCCGCACTTCTGCTTCAACGCGGCCATGTAGCCCGGCGGCAATTCGAGGATGCCGCCGCTGCTGAGAATGGGCTCGGCAATGAAGGCGGCGAGCGCGCCGGTCGACTGCCGGTCGACCTGCTCGAAGCCGTCGTCGAGTTCGCGGCGCCAGTCGAGTTCGCCTTCCGGCGTGGTGAAGCGGGGGCGGTAGGCGTTCGGCGCCGGAATGGCGAACGAGCCCGCGGCCGCGGGGCCGTAGCCCTTGCGGCCCGCGCTGTAGGTGGCGGCGGCCGCGCTGCCGGTCATGCCGTGCCACGACTGCGTGAAGGCCACCACCTCGTGGCGGCCCGTGACCAGCTTGGCCATGCGCAGCGCCGCCTCGTTCGACTCGGCGCCCGTGCTCAGCAGCAGGCAGCGCTCCAGCTCGCCCGGCGCGTGCCGCGCGATCTCCGCGGCCAGCGCCACCACCGGTCGCGACAGCATGCCGCTGAACAGGTGGTCGAGCGTGCGCGCGTACTGCGAGACCACGGCCACGATGTCCGGATGCGAGTGGCCCAGCAGCGCGCTCATCTGTCCCGACGTGAAGTCCAGAATGCCCCGGCCGTCGGCGTCGTAGACGAAGCTGCCCTGCGCGCGCTCGATGATCAGCGGCTCGAAGCTGCCGCCGTAGCGCACCAGATGCCGGCGGGCCTGCGCCCAGAACTTGGAGTCGTCGTTCCTGCTCATGTCGATGCTTCCGATCAAAATGCAGCACATTACGCAGCGGCGTCCACACCGGGAAGCGAATAGTTTTGAACCCAGGTATCAGGAGAACTCATGCCGTGAGCCAGTCCCTCGACATCGACCTGCTTCGCAGCTTCGTGGCCATTGCCGAGACGGGCGCGCTGGGCCGGGCCGCCACGCGCGTGGGGCGCACGCAGTCGGCGCTCAGCATGCAGATGCAGAAGCTCGAGGGCATCGTCGAGCAGCCGCTGCTGTATCGCACCGGGCGCGGCGTGACGCTCACGGCCACCGGCGAGCGGCTGCTCGTGCGCGCGGGCGAGCTGCTGCGCAAGCACGACGAAGCCCTGGCCGAGCTGCGCGGCGAGCAACTGAGCGGCGTGCTGCGCTTCAGCTGCCCCGACGACTACGCCGCCGTGTTCCTGCCGCACCTGCTGCAAGGCTTTGCCAGCCTGCATCCACGGGTGCAACTGGAAGTGATGTGCGGGCCCACGCCGCGACTGCATGAGCTGCTGGCCCGCCATGCGGTCGACCTGGCGCTGGTGTCGGTGGCGGGCGACGGTGTCGGCGCCGACGTGATCCGGCGCGAGCAACTGGTCTGGGTGGCGCAGCGTGGCGGCGCGGCTGCGTTGCTCGACCCGCTGCCGTTGGCACTGGGCGCGCCCGACGCCCTAGACCACCTGTTGCCGAAGCAGGCACTGGAGGCCGCGGGCCGCGCGTACCGGCTCGCCTACGCCAGCAGCAGCTTCGCCGGCCTGGTCGCGATGGCGCGCTCCGGGCAGGCCGTGATCGTGCTGACACGCACGGCCGTGCCCGACGACCTGGAGATCCTGACGCCGGAACAGGGCCTGCCCGAGCTGCCCAGCGTCGGGATCACGCTCGCGTTCGACCGCGATCCACCGACGGCGCTGACGGCCGCATTCGCGGCGCACGTGCGGAAGTTTCTTCCCGTGGCTTGAACGGCGGCGCCGGCTTTCGCCTCGACAAACCGAAATGGTTGCATACAGACCGAATCGGTAGAATAATGGAATCACCCGCCCGGCCGGGAGAGCATCGGCCCGTTCATCAGCGCATGGCCGGTTCGCTCGCATACACATTCCAAGGAAAACGCCATGCCCTTCTTGCTGAACGCGCTCTCGGTGATCAGGCAGGAACTGAAGGCGATCGTCGTCCTCGGCGCCGTCGCCTGGGGGCTCTACACGGTGACCACGGCCGTCATGGCGGCCATGCCCGACGTCCGCATTTCGATCAGCATGGGGCACGGGGTGCTGGCCCCCAAATTGATCAGTTTTGTCGGGGGCTTATGGGTGGCGCCGGTTTCGCGGAAACCGGCAACGCCCTCAACGCACCCGCTTTGATTTTTTTTCGCGGTGGCCGAGGCCGTCCATCGCGGCCGCGATGATTTCGCTGCGCCACTGCGCTTTCAGGCCCATGCGGGCGGCCAGCAGCGCCGTGATCCCGAGGCCGGTGAATGCGCTCGTGATGCGCACGATCCGCTCCGGCGTGGTCGCCAGCAGATCGGTGCCGAGCACCTGGTAGACCAGCATGCCCATCTCCGTCAGTTTCGGGTCGACGTTCTCGTCGTTGCTCGCCAGCCGGTTGGCAAACGCCGACACGCCCGGCCAGTCGAAGGTGAAGTCGACGGAAGCCTCGACCACGGCCCTGTCGCGCTCGATGCCGGGAGGAAGCGCTTCGACGCTGGCCAGCAGCGCATGCAGATGATCGAAGCTGGCCTTGAAGCCCGCCTCGTAGATCGCCTTCTTGCTCGGGTAGTGGTGCAGCAACCCGGCCTTGGAATAGTTGACGGCATCCGCGATCTGCTGGAGCGACGTGTTCTCGAAACCATGTCTGGCGAACAAGCCGGCAGCGCGGTCGATGATCTCCGCATCGATTTGAGATTTGGTCGGCCTTGGCATCGGGGCAGTCTAACGCAGGCTTCTACCGAATCAGTCCGTCTTCGATCGAACTGGTTGGTAAAGAAAAGCGCGGCTGCGTGCAGGCGCGCTGCAGGGCTTTGGGCGTGAAACAGGCAAAAAATAGCCCCTTGCGGGGCCATTCTTGGAGGAGAGGGAGCGAGCCTAGGTGATTGCCGCGATCCGCCGCATAGCGCCGCGCGGTGAATCAAATCAAACACTTAGGTGATCCTCGACGCCGCGATCCGTCGGAATGCGGTCGGGATTGATTGGGTCTTCTTGTGAGTCGGCTTTGTGAGTCGAATCACACCTATGAGAACTCCCAACCGTACATCCATCCAACAAGAAATCGATGCTGCAGTGCCCGACCCAAAAGGAAAGACGCGCCGGCTGTATCGCATCGCCAAGGCCGACTTCTTACTTCAGGTCACGCCACAGGGAGTCAAGTCATGGTGCTATCGCTACACGCTTCGAGGGCGCACGCGAGTAATGGGCCTCGGGCCGGTCCGAAAAACGTCTTTCGAGGAAGCTGCCAAGCACGCACGGAAGATTCGGGTTTTGCTCGACGAAGGTGTCGACCCCCTCGCCGCCCGAGACCGACAGCAGCAGGAAAAACTCCGAGCGCATGCCGATAAAAAAACTTTCAGCGATTGCGCAACCGAGTTCATCGCAGCTCACCGTGCGGGCTGGAAATCAGCCAAGCATGCTGCCCAATGGGCGGCAACTCTGAAGACCTACGCTTATCCGGTCCTCGGTGACACCCCCGTCGCCGCAGTAGATGTTGGCTTGGTGAAGAAGGTGATCGATCCGATCTGGCGCAGCAAAAATGAGACTGCTGAGCGTGTGCGGAACCGCTTGGAAAAAGTGCTTGGTTGGGCCACAGTCCACGGCTACCGCACCGGCGAGAACCCGGCACGCTGGTTGGACACCTTAGCGAGGTCTTTCCTAAGCGGGCAGCAGTACGCAAGGTCAAACACCATCCCGCCCTTCCCTACGACGACTTGCCGGAATTCATGCATATGCTGACTCGGACACCAAGCGTGGGGGCCATCCTGCTGAGATTCCTTGTCCTCACCGTGACCCGGACTAGTGAAGCACGTGCAGCCAAATGGGCCGAAGTTGACTTCGAGCAGGAGCTTTGGTTGATCCCTGCCGAACGCATGAAAGCCTCACGACCACACCGCATACCTTTGTGCGAGCCTGCGATGCGCATTCTGGAGCAAATGAAAGCGCTGAATGACGCCCACCCCGAGCCGTCAGAGTACGTCTTCAATGGCCGACCCTACGGGCGCGCACCATCCCAAATGATCATGTTGGAGTTGCTCAAACGGATCGAGCGCACCGACATCGTTCCCCACGGATTTCGCAGCACATTCCGAGATTTCGTGGCGGAGCGAACCATCTTCCCGCGCGAGGTCGCGGAGGCCGCTCTGGCACACGCGGTGGAAAACAAGGTGGAAGCCGCCTACCAGCGGGGAGACTACCTCGATAAGCGCCGAGAATTGATGAGCGCCTGGGGCACCTACTGTGAAACGGGCGTAATCCCGACATAAGCCGACGAAGGGGATTCCATATATACTGATTTTCGGGATGCAAAGAGAGAGCATCCCAAAGAGATCGCCGAGGGCAAATGCTCTCCGCGTCTCTGGAGACACCTTCCAGTGGCCTGTCCTAACAGACTCGGCTTTCGTCTCCTCGACCGACAGGATTTTTGAGTGCTTGCGCAATCAAAATCCACTACGCCGCCACGATCTACTTGATCGAGGGCTTTTGGGGCAGCTCAGCGGAAACTGCGCCTCAAATGCCGGTGCTTTCGGTCACTTCACCAAGAAAACTTGGGTTGTGACTGAAAGGTGCGGACCTTTCTCTCTTCTTTCACAACCTGTTTTTCAAACAGGAGTGATATGGCTTTCAAAGCGAAAGTATCCAAAGCAGACTTCGATCTGCCAATGGGCATCGACCGCCTCATCCGCGAAAAGGAGGTCGAGGCCATCACCGGATTGGGACGCACCGTCCGGAACGCAAAAATCAAGGCAGGATTTTTCCCCGCTCCCATCAAGCAACTCAATGCGTTGGGGTTGCCAGCCGCACAAATTGCTGGCTGCTATCCAAGGTGATCGGCTACGTCGCTGCAGAGATCGAGGCGGACCGCGAACGGATAGAAGGACTTGCAAACGAAGGCCTCAATGGCTGGCTGAATCGCGCCGTGGAAGAACACGGAGGCCAGCGCCATGCATAGGCACTGTGATATTGAGCACTGCTTCGCCCCGGGTTTCAACACCACTGACGTACACAAGCCGAGCCGCAGTGGACCTATCTCAACCGGTTGCGTCGAAACTGCTTCCGTGCTCGCCTACCGGGTCAATGATCCATTCGGCCGCGCACCTACAAGCTCGGAGGGACACCATGACCTCTGAATACTGCGTTGAAGGTACCCCAGGAGCAAGTACGTGCTCTGGAACGACTACGAGGAAGCAAAGGATGCACAGGGGTACGTGTCTCCGCTGTGAAGCGATGAGCGAGCGTGAAGTTATTCGCAATCGCTCGCGCTCTTCCCCCTCACAAAGAAACTAGTAAAGCGAGTGAGGTGAGTCAGTGGCCGTATTTATTCATTTTTTACTTGCTTGATTCAGGCAACAAAAAATAGCCACGGCACTCACCTCACTCATTTAGCTATCGATGCCCTCCAGTACCAGGCATCACTGACGAAAGATTTTCCATGAATATGCTTAGCTGGGACGACGAGATCCAGTCGTCAATAGTTCAAGTAGTGCAGACCGCCCACTGGCCTGACTTTCCTTTCAACGTGGCAGAAGCTACTCGCGATCAGCACGGAACCATCAACAAGTACCAGATCTTTCGCGGCATGCAGGATGAGCATGTTGAGCGATTGCGACGCAAAGGACGAGGCACCGTGGAGGCGTACATGGCCGTGAGTGACAGTAGCTCCGAAAGCATGGAGCTTGGCAGCATGATGGAGTCGTGGGCCGTGGCGGTGGACTTCGACAATGACCTGCCGGACCTGTGCTTACCCGGTCGGCCGCTCGCTCCAACCAAGACGATAGAAACATCGCCGGGCCGCTATCACGGCTTGTGGCAACTGCGCGAAACGATCCCCGCACATCAGATGAACCGGCTGAGTAAAGTGATGGCGGCGCGCCTAGATGGCGACATGGCCATGGCACGTGCGAATCAACTGATACGCGTGCCGGGGTTCGTCAATCAGAAGAACGGCTTCGTTGTGTCGCTGCGGCATGACCTCTCCAGTGACCAGACCTACAGCGCCGACTACTTACGCCAAGCCTGCGACGGAGACCTGTACGAGGCTGGCGCAATGGCGGCGAGCCCGCGGATCAACCATGTCCAACTCAATGTCCTTCGTGATGCACCAGAAACCCTGATCAAGCATGCACGTGCCGCGGTGGAGTACTTGAAGGGGCGCGGTTCTGCGGAGGCCTACGACTCGTGGTGGCCTGTGATCGCGAACCTCACTCCCCTTGGCGCCCCAGGCCGCGTGATTGCTGAGGAGTTCTCGCGCAGTTCAGCCAAATATGATCCGACCGACTTTGAGAGCAAGTGGCAGCGGCTGACGAAAGCCGGCACGGGAGCGGTCTCAACACTCTTTGCCATGGCCGGAAAGGCCGGTTGGAAAAATCCCGGATGGTCAGATGTGGAGGGAGCAGCAGAGCCCGCCCGCGCGACTACGGAGCGCGAGTTCGGAGAGCGTATCGCGGTGCATGCAGACGGCGCGTTGGCAGCGACTGAGGGCGAACCAGGAATTCGAGGTCCACAGGCCGTATTCCTCGAACTGGTGGATGGAACCTACCGCCCGCTCTCGCAGCGGAAAAAACGCGCCATTGTTGCCAAGTGGGGAGCGGCAGTCGTCAAGGATGCTCGCCAGCACAGCAGCGGCGACGGCGGTATGTCGCTCCATGAGAAGAAGCTCGGCAACAACAAGCAGTTGGATGAGGTTTGCGAGCACGTGGCCGAGGCCTTGGTCCCCATGTGCGAGAGCCGCATCGTGAGCGGTTATCCCTACCTGCCAGTCGCCAACGGTGTGCTCAACCTGCTGACCCATCAACTGGTGCCAGCGCGATATCGTCCCATCGCTCGGACTGCTGCCGACGTGGAGTTCGATCCGAACGCGCGCGCGGACCTCTTCGAGCGGTTCCTGAAGGAATCCCTTGAAAGCGATGAAATGGTCGCCTACATGAAGCGAGTTCTGGGCTACGCGCTGCTCGGGGACCCTGTCGAGCAAGTATTGTTCGTTCTGATCGGCCCCAGCAACAACGGTAAATCCACGCTCATGTCGGTCATCGTCGACATGCTTGGGAAGCTGGGCGGCCGGTTGAAGACTGAAACGCTGATGCAGAAGTCGCACGTGACAGACAGCGCGAATCCTGGCTTGGCCAAGATCAAGGGGACGCGCGTCATTCTGGCGGCCGAACCCGGCCGCCAGCACAAGCTGGACACCAGTTTGATCAAGCAACTCACTGGCGAAAGGGAGATCTATGTGCGCGGCCTGTACTCGGGCGGTGGAGAGATCCCCATCGAATGCTGCATCTTCATGACCGCGAACTACATGCCATTCGCGGAGGCGCAGGACGCGGGACTATGGCGCCGCATACGGGTGATCCCCTTCGAGCGCATGCTTCGCTCCGACGAAGTCAACCCCCAGATGGGTAAGGAACTGCTGGCCGAGGCCCCTGGTATCTTGAACGTGCTGCTGGCTGGCCTTGCGGACTATCAGGCACAAAAAGGCCTGAATCCTCCAGAGAAGGCCCGGGTGAGGACCGACAGCCTCAAGCATGAAGCTGACTCATTCGAGATATTTTTTCGTGACTGCTGCAGTCTGGACAATCTGAAACGCACCGCGTTGAAAGATCTGTGGGCCGCCTACCAGCCTTGGGCAAAAGCAAACCCGAAGTTTCCGAGCATGTCCAAGGGTGAATTGGCACAGCGATTGGCAGATCGCTTTGAACGCAAGATTCGAGGCAACCTGCCGGTCTTTGTGGGGGTCGCCCTAACTTCCGACTAGGCCTTCGCGGCGACCGTTTCTTGCCTCCGACGCATGCCCGGTACATTGAACAGCGCGTCGCATGCCGCTTTCGCACCAATTTGCGACTGTAGCCGTATGGCTATCAAAGGAAAGGAGTTCGCCATGGTTACCCTCGGCATCTGGGGCAACGCGCTGGCCTGCCGCATCAACAGCGACATCGTTCGCCTCGCGGGTTTGCGCCCAGGTCAAGTAATGGAGATGCGGCTAAACGATGACGGTTCGATCCGTCTGTGGCCGGTTGGCAGGGCCGCCCAGACTCGAGCAAAGGCCCTTCACCACACGCAGGCCGTCGATGCGACCACCAAGGAGGAAACGAAATGGTGAAGCGAATGCTCGAATTGATGCTCCAGTCGCAACCACCTAGTCGGCTCTGGATCATCGGGCAAACACGCTCACAGGCAGCTCAGGACGTGGTGAATAACTCCCTGCGGGCCTTGATGATGTTCGGCCCCTTGCTTTGCCATTGACGGGTTCATCGCGCAGATGTGACGGGTTGGTTCAGCACTTGATGAATCTGAACCGCTCGCCACGGCGTGCGCCTTCGACTTGCTCGATTGCCATCGTGGTTCTGGCCCACAATCGATGAACCTTCACTGGGCGCTTGCAAACGAGAGACGACATGGCAAATACAGACACCACCCGGCTGGCAGTTCTTATCGATGCAGACAACGCCTCTGCTTCGGTGGCAAAGGAGCTTCTCGAAGAGGTCGCCAAGTTCGGAACGGCGACGGTCAAGCGGGCGTTTGGTGACTGGACCACGCAGAACTTGGTCGGTTGGAAAGCCCATCTTCATCGACACGCCATTCAACCCATCCAGCAGTTCGCCTATACACAGGGCAAGAACTCGACAGACTCGGCGTTCATCATCGACGCGATGGACCTGCTGTACGCGGGCAACGTCGACGGCTTCTGCCTGGTGTCCAGCGACAGTGATTTCACGCGCCTTGCAACGCGCCTCCGGGAGGCTGGCAAGGTCGTGTACGGCCTGGGCGAGCGGAAGACCCCGGAGCCCTTTATCGCGGCTTGCGACAAGTTCATCTTCTTCGAGGTGCTGAAAAGACCTGTTGAAACCGCGATGCCAGTGCAGGTGCCGGATGTGCCAGACCTCAAGGAACTGCTGACGCACGCGATCCGAGAGACGGTCAGGGACAGCGGATGGTCAAGACTGTCAACTGTCGGTGGGCTCGTGAGCAAGACGCACACATCGTTTGATCCGAGAAACTATGGCTTTAAGAAGCTCAGCGAGCTGGTGCGCGCTCAGCCATACCTCGATGTCGTGGACGCGCCCGACGGCACAGGATTTGTGCACGTCGAAGTTCGATTGAAATAGAGTCGTTTTGTACTGCCGGTGGGCTGCACGTTTGAATAGATCAGCTTCGGTAGATTGCGGTCGTTTGCGCCGGCCTTGAGGTGTCTAGGTGCTGACCATCGCAATCCGCCTGGAAGTACTAGACCTGATCGAAGCGAACCCAATTCCCCGGCCTGCGCGGCACAATGGGAGCGTTTTACGCCCACTATCATGTCCGAGCACTTTCACTATCCGCCTGACCTATTCAATCTCCTGGTCGACACGATCCCGCTGCTCTGCAAGTCCAAGCCAGATGTTCTGGTTTTCTTGCAGGGTGCGGGCGTTAACGACGACGAACTATCTGAGATGCGAACCCGAGTTCGAGCGGACAAAGCCTCTGTTAGCAAGTTTCAGATCGTCCGTGACGTACTTACGAAAGTCAACGCCCGGGGCGAAAGTGGCCTGAGGGCACGTCGAGAGATCATCAAGCGCGTGACCGAGTTTGAAGAGTTTTCGATGTGCTGGGAAAACGATGTCTACAAAGCCAAGGCAAACGTGGCTGACATTCGGAAGATGGTTCAGGTGAAGGATTCGTTCACTCGAATGAAGCAGGAGCGCGACATAGCTCATGAGGAGTCGGTCGCCCGTGCACGGACCGAGAAGACCGCTCTGCTCGAAAAGCGCAGGAAGATCGAGATCGTGCGGGATCGCCTAAACGCACTGTTCGGAATGGATGGTGAGCCACAGAAGCGCGGCAAGCTGTTAGAGGGAGTGCTCAACGACCTTTTTCGCGCATATGGCATCCACGTTAAAGAGGACTTCAAACGAATCGATCTCACGGGAAGCGTCGTGGTGGAGCAAATCGACGGCGTGATCGAGTTCGAGAGTCACACCTACTTGGTCGAGATGAAGTGGCTCAAGGATCCGGTCGGCGTCAACGAGCTTGCCTCGCACATGATGCGGTTGTATGCACGATCCGATGCACGGGGTTTGTTCATCTCTACCTCGGAGTTCACTAAGCCCGTGATTGCGGAGTGCGTTACGCATTCGACGAACAAATTAATGGTGTTGTCATCGCTCAGGGAATTCGTGATGCTCCTAATGAGCGAAAGAGACCTACTTCAAATGCTGCGCACGAAGGTGCGAGCAGCATCCCTCGACAAGAAACCATACCTTGAGGTCTTGGCCTGATCTCACTCAAAGATGAACGCGGACTGCGCATTCTGGTCGTCGACCTTCGCCGGATTGTTAGTTGAGGCTTCTTTCTGTAGCGTGGTCTTGATGCCGCGCAATGCTTCGAGGTAGCTGTTTTTTTCCCGAAGCACCGATGGGGTTAGCATGTCTTTGTCGTGAAGCGCTACATACAGTGCCGCCGAGAAGGCCTGACAGTTCAATGAGCGCTCGGGATTGAACGCGATGTCTGAAAAGGCCTTGTGTTCAAGGACGTAGTCAGCAAGCTCAGGCTGTTTGTGCAGCGCGTTGATGTAGAGCCAGTCGTAGAAGGCGGTCTTCGGCTCCAGCTCCCAGTCGACCTCAAAAAACTGAAATCCCAAGAGCGGCCCACTGTCTTTGAGCCGAGGATCGCCCTTCGCTTCACGGGAAGTCAGATCCCGAATGTCCTTGTAAGGTCCACCACACTCAAACACCTTGGACGATTGGTAAGCGCACTCAACGCTGAAGGTTTGGTGGTACTTCGTCGTATGGATCATCAAGTTGAACGCGCTCAACTTGACACCTAGGGGATCCCTCGACTTGGACGAAATCTCAAGAACCTTGCTTACTTGAAGCTGCTCTTTCGCGGCGGCATGCAGTGAGTCGATGGACCTCTGCGACTGCTGAATCGACATGCCCGCGTACCACTGAAAAGACACGTCGTGCTTCCAGACGAGGGACGGACCTTTCGGAGCAGGGATGAAGATAGGTCTCGTTGCCATGAATTACCAGTGCGCGTAGTCGCTGCGATACTTGAAGTATTGGGACCCGTATGTGATGTGCCCCCCTGGATAGGCTTGGTTGTATTTGTTGTACAAACCGGCATCAAGAAGATGTACGTCAGTGATGTACGAGGGTTCGATGTTGTCGATGCACAAAACCTCGGCCTGGGGGTTCGTCGTGTAGAAGTCCGGGATATGGAGATCGGCCCGTTTCTTTGGGCCGTAGTCGTCAAATAGCTCCAAAAACTTCGCGACGCCTTGCCGCGCCAAGAATGATTGCCCGCTCATGCTGTTATCGGCTGCGTTCGTAGTGTTGAAGCAGACCCGCTTTTCCCACAAAAGCGAGTGCTTGAGCTGCACAATGGCCCAGTGCTTAGAAATATCCCGCTGACGGAAGGACCAAAAGAGGCTCCAATTGGGCCATTCGATTGAGAGGCAGATCGCATCCTGACCATCGTAGCGCATGCCGTCGTTCGGCTTGTAAACGACCGAGTGGCCCTGGCATGTTTTCGGCGTTAGCAGTCCCTTCGCCAAGACGCTGTCGAGGTTCTCGACAGGCGTGAAGTGGAACAGCCGATCAATGTTGCGCTTCGCGCATTCTTGTTCAATCGTCAAGATCTTCTCCCCCGATGGCTGCGTGTGGATATGGAGCACGCTCCTAACGTGCTTCGGGGTTTCATCCGTCGTGATCACCCGTTGTCGCAATTCGCGAAATGACCGATGGCCGTTGTCAAGGTAAAAATCCGCACGGCTGCAACAAGCCTCGTACCAACCAACGCCCGGCGCTAGCTGTGTTCACTATGTCCGGATGGGAGTCGGAACAAGGCGTCATACAGCAAATGTATTCTTTGGTTACTCGAATAACATCCCATATTTTGGCGATGCTGGGGTGGCGCAAACCCCTATGCTTGTGGCCGCTTGCGCGGTTCGAGGAGGTCCACTTCCCAGCCTTGCACCAAGGGGAATCCACAAAGAGGCTGCGGATCTATCTGAAATATGATGGCCGTCGACCTTTGGCTCATCGATCAAAGGTTCAGATTAAAAAAGCGAGGGAGCGCTGTGAGATCTATTGCCTCGACCAAAGACCGTCACCACCGCCTGATCAAGATTTGCGTGCATGACTAGTGCGCTGGCCCTATCCACCAAGCATAGTGCGGCGGGCCCCTATCTCGGCTTTGCGCTGCAACCGGTGCGTCTGTGCTACTACCTGCTATGCAGCCCAGACGACGCGACCGTATCGCTTGAGCACTTGGACGATGTGGCGGTCCACTATTCAGACGAGACCGTTGTGGTCGAGCAATGCAAAAGCGCGTTGTCGCACAACGCGCTTTCCGACTGGTCTGGTGATTTCTGGAAAGCCATCGCTAACTGGCTGGATGCAATCCGTGCGCAACAGATCGCCGTCGACAAGGCCGCCTTCACGCTTTATGTGACCCCTGTGCGGGCCGGCAAGCTCGCCACGGCCATGCATACCGCGGCAACCCCTCAGGAAGTCCTGAAATTCACTGAGTCGGTAAGAGCAAAGCTCGCCAAGAAAGCTGAACCTCCGAAGTGCATGGTCCACGTGCAACGCTTCCTGGATGCTACCGATGATGAGCGCTTGGCCTTTGTCCAACGAATGTCTGTGGTGAGTACTGATGTCGATCCGCTGGATTCACTACGCGCGCTTTTCGTCGCGGCAGTTCCAGCATCGTCAATTGACATCATCTGCGAAGCGGCAATCGGCATGGCAAAGGAGCGTGCAGATCGGTGCATTCGACGTGGCGTCCCAGCGATCATTGGGGTAGCGGAATTTCGGAAAGACTTTCACGCCTTCGTACAACGCAATAACCTGGTCGGCTACCTGCCATCGTTTTCGATTACTCCGACGGAGGACGAAGCGAAAGAAATTCTCATGGGAAAACCAGTGTTCGTCCGCCAGCTTCAATTGGTTGAAGCCTCGCAGGAACAACAAATCCGCGCCATCAGCGACTTCATGCGCACCTCCTCCGACAAAGCGAAGTGGGCTGATCAGGGCCTTGTCTTTGAGGGCAGTCTCAAAGAATGGGAGGATTCGTTGCTGCGCAGACATGCGGCAATACAAGGTGAGATCAATGACCTTCACGGTGATAACACTGAGCTTGTAAGGGGCCGAACCATCTACAACCGTTGCTCCACCCTAGAAGTTCAAATCGATAGCCGCGCAGTTCCTGGCCACTTCACTCATGGTGGATTCAACGATTTGGCAGACAGGCAAGAGCTTGGCTGGCATCCACAGTTTAAAAAGCTGCTGGGCGAGGGCGGTGAGGAATGATGACGCATCGTCGTTCGCCGCTGTTGAGCGAGGCAGCCATCGTCCAGAACGAAGCACTCGGGGCATTTGCGCTATGGAGGTTCTGCCTCGCGTTTCAGGCTCGCGATGGATACGCAGCCATGTTCCCACTCACCTTTTTGATCCTCCCACTGATCCTGCACGCCCCGACGCTGGAGCTATTGGTAGCCACGCACAAATCCTCTGGCCTGCACCTCTTCACGGGGAAGCTGGGAACAAGGCGCGAAGACCTCCTTGCAGTTCACGCCAGAGCGCTCGTGCTGCGTCAGTTGACGCTGGAATCGCTGATGCTGGGCGAGCAATCGGGCCTGCTGCGAATCGATACGCAGACGGCAAGGATATGGGCCAATTCCCCCTCAGAAGATACGCAAGTGCCAGTCCTTCCCGAGCGGCTCAAGCGCATCACGCCGGCGTGTGAACGGCTAGGTCATTGGTTCGCCGGTCTTTCCGATCATCAAGTGGCACACGCACTCGAAGTGGAGTTTTGATGTATTTTCAGTTGCGACAAGTCATCCTCTGGCCAAAGCGAGGTGGCCCTCCCAGAGTGGTTCATTTTGAGCCGGGAGTGGTGAACGTCATCAGCGGTGCATCTAAGACGGGCAAGTCGTCCGTCATTCCCATCATTGATTACTGTCTGGGCTCAGATAAATGTGCGATCCCCGTTGGGGTGATTCGTGAGACTTGCTCGTGGTTCGGCGTTTTGATCGATACCTTAGAGGGTCAAAAGCTTCTGGCGCGCAGCGAACCGGGCGATCAGCGGAGCACCTCGGAAATGCTGCTTTTAGAAGCTCCCGAGGTCATCGTGCCGCAGTCCATTGATGTCAAGAACTCCAACGTCCGCTTTGTCAAAGCCATGCTGAACCGACTGGCTGGATTGTCGAATCTCGACTTCGAGCCCGGCACAGAAGACAGCTTCAAGCATCGTCCCAGCTTCCGCGACTTGATGGCCTTTATGTTCCAACCACAAAACATTGTGGCCAATCCGGACGTTATGTTCTTCAAGGCCGATACGACGGAGCACCGAGAGAAGCTCAAGACCATCTTCCCGTATTTACTGGGTGCTATCAGTTCAGAGTTGCTCCAAGCTCGCCACGAGTTGGACCGGATCACGCGCGCACTGCGTCGCAAGGAAAGCGAGTTGCGCGCGCGCAAAAGCTCGGGCGCCGCTTGGCAGCGCGAAGGCTTCGCTTGGCTCAGGTTGGCGATTGAGTATGGACTGCTACCCGCGCAAACTGTGGTTCCCGACGATTGGCCATCGACCGTGGATCTGCTGCGAGCCGCATTGCAGACTGACGTCCAAACCGCAGCCCCAACCTTGGCGTCGATGGATGTCATCATGTCGCGGCTTGCAGACCTTCGCACAGCAGAGTCAAAACTTGTCATCGACCTGAATCAATCTCGACAGCGGCTGCATGAACTTCGACGCCTGGACGAAAGTAGCGACGCCTACGTTGATGGATTGAGGATCCAACGTGATCGACTAGGCCTGTCCTCCTGGATTCGTGCCCTGAGCGAGGCGCAACCCGCCGTAGTGCTTGAACCGACCGAGGCCGGCCGTGCAAAGCTGGATCAGCTTTGCGATGCCCTTGAGGGCATCGAGCTACGTCTGCGCTCACACCCTGGCGTGACGGAGTCTCTCGGGAAAGAAACATTGCGTCAGCGTGAGGCCGTCGATGGCGTGCTTGGCGAACTCGCGGGTGTGCGACAGGAAATCCGAGCGCTGGAGGGACAGTCGGCGCAAGCCCGAAGAGCAACCACTCGCGGCGAGGAAGTCTCACGGTTCCTAGGTCGCCTGGAAGAGGCGCTACGCCTCTACGACGCGGCCGATATCTCATCGACGCTCAATGAAGAAATCTCCGCCCTGAGAGATGAAGCTTCAAGACTGACACAGATCGTTTCCGAGCACGAAATTGATCGGAAGATGGAAAACGCCTTAAGCACCATTCAAGACATATCTGGTCGACTTATTCCCCAATTGGACGGGGAGTGGCCCGAAGCTCCGGTGCGATTAATTGTTCCAGAACTCACGGTCAAAGTTATTCGTGGAACCCGCGATGACTATTTGTGGGAGATTGGCAGTGGCGCCAACTGGCTTGCCTATCACGTTGCACTGACCTTGGCCCTTCAAGGGTACTTCTTGAGACTGCCGCACCACCCGGTCCCGGGAATGCTCGTCTATGACCAACCCAGTCAAGTTTATTTTCCAGCCCGGCACGCTGGAAAGGCGACAGCAGACGATCTGGATCCCGCTTGGAAGAATGAAGATGTCGCCGCAGTGAGAAAAGTATTTACGTTGCTCAATGAAATTATCCAACGCACCAATGGACGCCTTCAGATCATCGTACTCGACCATGCAGATGAGGAAGTCTGGGGGGAACTTTCAAATGTCCATCTTGTCGAGGAATGGCGTGGCAAAGGACTTGTTCCGAATGAGTGGCAGGATTAGTAAATCTCATTCTCGACAGCCTGCCGTATGCCTAGGCCGCATTTACCAGTAAATTTCAGCCTTTGACAATAACGCTTATGGGGAACTCAATCCCGCTGGTTTATTCACTTCCTCGATTTCGGTCAGCGCGCGACGAATTCGGAATAGTGCAAGTTGCCCCGCTTGAGATAGCGCATGCAGTTCTTTCAGAATCAAGTGACGGCATTGGATATAGCGCTCATAGGCCTCGTGATATTGGGTTGTTGCAACAACACGATCTTTATCGAGCTGCTCATAATTTTCGTGTTCGGCCTCCAGCATTGACGCGGACTGTTCGAGCTTATCCATCTCAGGATCTTTAAACGAATTTTTTTCTTATATATTGCTCATCAACTAGGGTGCGCAGTTTAATTAAATCGCTTGCTATAAGACGTTTGTGCCGCGAGTACGCCGCAGGCGTGTCTAAAAGCATATGAACACTAGGCCCCAATTGCGACCTAGTCGCTAAAAAACGCCCATCGCCCAACCAGCTCCAATAGGGCTCCTTTAATTCTTCAAGCTCCACACTGCGCTCCCAATCTGAAAGATTTTTGAGTTTCTCTCGCATGTCCGTTGCGATCAAATGCCAAGACTCTTCGGAGTCTTTTAATCTAGAAGTTGTCATTTCAAGGATGTTTTGCAACTCAATGACAGCTTTAAAGGCATTTTGGTAATTGGGCCGCAAAGCGGTTATCGCTGAAAAATCAAGCTTTCTAAAACTGGTTCTGAAGACATGAATGTTTTCCCAAAGCACCCCCCCCCCCTTCCCGACGGCATCGAGTTGAGCACTACACCCCTTGTCGATATCCTCAGGACTGCATGAAAAAAAGACTGTCGACCAAGTAGCAAAAATCTCTATCGACACCCCCATTGAGGCTCTCAAATTCCTCCTGTTCTGACATTTTTTTATTGGGCATTTTGCTAAGCCGAGCGGAGTTTGTTACTGACGCATCGAATCTGCTCATTTTTTCTTGACCGGTTCGCCTCGTAAAACTACGAGACCATAGTGTTCGGCGTCCAGATCACATTCAGACAAAAGGTCACTCCACTCCTTTTCCGATTTCACCCTTTTTGTTTCGTAGATCACAAAAAGAATATTCGGCCATTGCTTCGATGCATAACCACGTGTGTCAGCCAGGATTTCATCGGCAACCCGCTTGGCATCCGCAGCGGTCTTTATGAATTTATATTCAATCAATGTTTTCAAAGAAGGAATACCTGAGTCAGGCTCATAATTCTTAACCGGCTTAGCCAGCGCTGGCTTTCGCATTAGATCAGGGAAATAGCACCGCAAGACTCCTTCAATGCGATCATGTACGTCTTTTTCGGACTTTGGCGCATCGAGAAAGACTAGAGAATCGCTCAAGAAGTATTCTGTTCGTTGCACGACCTCTTTTAATTCGGCCAAAAGCGTTTGCTCTGACTTCTTCAACCCATGAAGCTGTGCGATTGCGTCCACATACTGACGAAGCCTCGAACCCCAAACTAGATACGGTTCCTCATCGCCCATTTTGCTGCTGGTGAATCCATTGACCCTAGCCTCGGCCTGCAACTGTTGCAATTCTTGTCTAATACCGGGTAGACCCACAGCTTCCGCGAGCACCCCAAGGGTGACAAATGCGCGTTCGATAAAGTAGCTCGCCAACTCCTCCGCATCATAGCCCTCATATTCTGGTGAGGCCCCGCCCAACATTTCACCGTCAGCGTCACCTAAAAGCTTTTGAACCTGCTCAACGAGGGCTTCGATCCTAGTTTTAGTTGGAACTTTATCTAGCATTTTTTTGTCACTTCGAAAATAAATCAATAAGCCAAAAGGACTTCCAGTCCGCCCTAGACGTTATCTTGTGGTAACTAAATCGCACTAGCCTCGCACTGTGATTTCTATGGCTTCAGGACTAACTCCGAAGGTCTGCGCAAGTCGACGCTTCGCTTCCGGTATCGTCAATTGTTCCTCTTCTGCACTTGAGGAAAGCTTTGGCATTGGTTTGAAACGCAGCGAGCTGAACTCGATGCCGATTCCTTCCAAGTCGGTGTACCACACCGGGTTCCGATATCCAGGCCATGCTTCAGGTACATCCACCTCGGCGTACTCGCTAAAAGTCAAAAGCCAACGTGGCTTGTCGGAGCTGTTATTCGGGACCTCAATGACGTCCTTGAGTTTGCCGACGACGAAAGCGGTGTGGTGCGGGGCAGAAGCCTTGCCCCAATCGTCCGCGAAGCCGCGGTTCTGAACGCAGACCACGTACTTGAACCGGGCTGCTCGCCCGTTGTCCAGGACCCATGCCTGAGTCCCCCCCTCGGCCAAGATCGTTTCGAGCCCGCGCGCCGTGAGAACGCAGATAGTTTTGTGAGCCTCTTCTTTAGCTGGCATTTCTTGCATCCATTCAAGTTACGACGGACCAAGTATCTGTCATAAGCCCGTAAAAAGTCAACCTCATCCGCTATGAATCTGAAACTATCAATATAGTTTTAGCAAACGAACGGCATGAACAGATGCTAAAGGATGATGAGTTGCTGTAGCCGCGCTCGCTCACGCCACGCAGAGCAGGGAGGGCGCCAGTCGTCTCCAGATGCTTTGGGACCATCTAGAGCTATGCCGAGGGCACTGTTTTGCGGTGCGCGACCGTTACAAAAACATCGCCACAGAACGCATACTTTTGCGTAATACTGTTGTTTTGTACAGTACTGATGCCATGACTGCGCTGCTGGACTGGAATGACGAATACGAGACTGAGCCACCGCGTCAGCGCCCATTGGCACGTGCTGCACTGCCCCCGGGCGAGCTGCCGCCTACTGTGCAGGCCGCCGTCTGGCGCGGCGACCAGCTCGGGACGCCAACCACCAAGGTGGTCCTCACGGGCTTTCCAGACCTAGACAAGGAACTCCCCGGCGGCGGCTGGCCCGCCCACGCCCTGACCGAACTCCTGCAGCCTCAGCCCAGTGTCGTGGAATGGCGCCTGCTCGGCCCGGCGATCCGCGACGTCGTGTCCCAAGGCAAGGACGTCATCGTCGTCAGCCCACCCAAGCATCCCCATCTTCCTGGCCTGCGCCAGCAGGATGTCGACGAGCGTCACCTCGCCTGGATTCAGGCGGAGATCTGGACTGCACGCTGGAAGACATCGATCATGCGCCGGCGGTGCGTCTCGGACTGCGGCTACTGTCGGGGTTGAAGTGGGCCTCTGCCCAACGCATCGTGGAGGCACGCGAAGCGGCGCTTTTCGCGAGTGCCGAAGACCTCGCGCGACGTGCTGGCCTGGAGCATCACGAGATGAAGCTTTTGGCAGGCGCCGATGCACTCATGAGCTTGAGCGGGCAGGCTTGAGGACCTGACGCCGTTGCTGGGGCGGCTGTCGACCGTGAGCCGGGATTTTCACTAGCGACTGCACCCCAAAACGAGAACCACGCAGCCACAGCCCACGATACGCTTGATCCCATGTGCGCCAACTACGTGCCCGTCACTGCAACCGACCGGCTGCTTCAGTACTTCGGCGTGGTGGGCGGCGCGTCGCAGATCGAGGAAGACGTGTTCCCGATGGGGTTGGCTCCCTTCATCCGGCGAGCGGTTTCTGACGAACCTGATGGCGAGGGAGACGGGCGGGCAAGAGCTTACCAAAGCGCATGAAGCCAAGGCCCAGAAAGTCAGCGTCGCGATGTTGAATGCGCCGTTTTACGAAGAAGACAAATAAAGAGGATCACCATGTTTGAGTCAATAGACGCACTGGACATGTACAACAAGAATGTCAACATTCTTATAGGGTCTGGCGCATCAGCAGACCTTTTTCCAACATTGGCGCTGAACATCAAAGATGCGAACGGCGAATGGGAGACGATTGAGAAGCTTGCTACCAAATTCGAGACTTATCACGAAAAGCATACGGCACTCTTCATGCACTATTACAACACGTGCATTTTCCCAGTACAGACCTTCTCACCGTCAATGGTCAAAGATGCGAAACGTTTGGCGAACCTCGAAAACTATGAAACGTTCTTAAAAACACTCCTTGGCTTGCTGGACAGAAGAAAAGACTTGAACCGCAAGATCAATATTTTCACGACCAATTACGATGGATGCCTTGCTCACACTGCAGACGATCTGCTTATAAAAGGCTCCCACGATTTTGTTGTGAATGACGGCACTTCTGGGTTTCATAAAAAGCACCTGCATGCCAAGAATTTCAATACTTTCCAGTGCCAAACCGGCATCTTTGAGCGCACGAGTTATGGCATCCCTCAGCTTAATATCATCCACCTTCACGGCTCTGTTTATTGGTCAAAAAGCGGGGAAAAGATTGAAGTCACGTACTCCAACGATTTCAAGAATTTACTCAATCCACAAACCATCAACAAGATTAAAAAATTCTCCACCTTCCTCGGCACGAAGGGAGGTACTACCGCAAGCATTCCAGTCGTGTCGTTCACCAGCCAACAAATGAATCGATTTTGGAGTGAGTACAAAAAACTTCCAATCGTTAACCCTACGAAATGGAAGTTTCACGAAACCGTCTTTGAAGAGCATTATTACCAGATGCTCAGGCTGTTGAGCTACGAACTCGAAAAACCCAACTCCATTCTCATTACCTTCGGCTTCTCCTTTGCCGACGAACACATCCTTAAGCTTGTTCAACGCTCATTATCTAATCCGCAGCTTCAGACATTTATCTGTTGTTACAACCAAGGCAGTGCCGAGGCAATGAAGGAAGAGTTTAAACAATGGAAGAATGTCAAAGTAATCGGCCCACCTGACGGCGTGAAGATGGACTTCAGTGCCTTCAACAAGTACGTCTTCTCTCTCAAGCCGGAGGCCTATGCCCCACTTGAGGACGACATATGAGCATCGTCGTTGGCGAGGTGATCGCTGTCTCGGGTATTCGGATCTCCCTGCGCATTTTCGAGGATTCCAGCCAGGAAACCATCTTCTACGATGGGGTGAAATACAGAGGCGTATCACTTAGAGAGCATGTCTCAATACAGCGCGGTTTCATCGACATCGTCTGCCTTGTGGAGGGCGAGTATCTAGATGAGCGAAAGCTTGATGCCGATGCTGAGAAGACGCTCTATATCCGTAAGGTAGACGTGCGTCCCATCGGGTACATCGTCGATGACCAGTTTTTTGAGGGTGTAAAGTTTATGCCCATGATCCGGGATAAGGCTTCACTCCTTAGTGAACCTATGGTCGGGAAAATCTACGGCACAGAAGGTAAGACCCGCTTTTCCATTGGCTCGATGCTGAAGGAGAATGTTCCCATCAACCTACCATGGTCAAAGATTTTCAACGGCCATCTTGGAATCTTTGGCAATACGGGAAGCGGGAAGTCGAACACCCTGGCTAAGCTTTATACGACTCTCTTTAACGAGAAGCTAGAAGTACTTAAGAATAAGAGCCAATTCGTCATCATTGACTTTAATGGCGAATATACCGAAGGTCAGATTCTTCCCGCGAAGGACAAAAAAATCACGATTCTTGATCACAAGAAGAAAGGTGACAAATTCAAGATTGAATCGCCTCATTTCTGGGATGCTGAGACGCTAAGCCTTCTATTTCAAGCTACGACCAACACCCAGCAACCCTTCCTGCGACGCGTCCTCGCCGGAAAGGAGCGATTCAAAGATGCGCCGCTGGAACGCTACATTGAAAAAACCTTTGAAAGGGCATTCAGTGCAAGTGAGCCAAAGCCTGATGCCTTGGAGCTGAGCCGCGAGATCGCTCGAATTCTTGATTGCGAGGAGTTGCAGGAGCACTTAAAAGGGATAACCTACAACGCCAAGAACAAGTACTTCAGAGATGCTGAAGGGAATTACTATAATTCTGACAGTGACGGATTCATTGCCCATCTGAAACCATTGCTAGATGAGTATGTCGACCTAGCCGGCATGGATCAGTTCACCGAACTCATTCTCAGGTGCTACCTGCAACTCTGTTCCGACGTGGTTCTAGGCTATGCCCAGTACGAACATATTCAGCCTGTGCTCTCGCGAGCGAAATCGTCCATCACGGCTCTCCGCAATGTGCTGGAGATTGTGGACGTACCACCCCCTCGACACCTGTTGCATGTCATCTCGCTCAAGAAGTGCAAGAACGAGATTAAGAAAATCTTGCCGCTTCTGATTGCCAAGAATTTCTACATCAATCACAAGGATTCGGAGAATTTGAAGAGTCCACCAACTCGAACTCTCCATCTCATCATTGACGAGGCTCACAACATCCTGTCAGAGCAGTCCACAAGGGAGCACGAGATCTGGAAGGACTACCGGCTTGAACTTTTTGAGGAAATAATCAAGGAAGGTCGCAAATACGGGGTCTACCTGACCCTCTCCAGCCAGAGGCCTGCCGACATCTCGCCCACCATCGTTTCCCAGATCCACAACTTCTTCATCCACCGACTAGTGAACGAGCGCGACCTTATGCTGCTGGATAACACGATCAGTACCCTCGATGCGTCGTCCAAGGCTCTGATCCCCACTCTAGCCAAAGGATGCTGCGTGGTCACAGGAACAGCGTTTGACCTACCCATGATTTTGAAGATTGATCCCCTCCTCAAAGAACATCGGCCCGCCAGCGATGACGTAAATCTTGAAGAGTTATGGGCGATCCCGCCGGCCTGAATCGCTTCGCCCATAGGACGGATCGAGATCTACAGCGAGCTACCAACTAGAGCAAGCTTTGCGCTCGCCGTTTTTCGACGGGCCGAATGTAGACATACAGGGTGGCGACTGAAGTATGTCTCGTGGTGTTCATGATTTCGTTGACCGGCACTCCGACCGACGCCGCTTCCGTTACGAAGCCGGCGCGGAGCGAATGCGCTGCGCACTCGGCCGCGGCTTCTGGCCCCCTCGCGGTTCGCACCGCCGCCTGCACCACCTGCGCGATGGCCTGCCCCGTCAGGCCGCGCTCGCCAACGAGATAGTCATGACGACTCACCTGCCTGAACAACGGTCCGGAAGTGATTTCCGCCATCTCCAACCACGCTTGCAGTGCAATGATTGGACACCGCTCTTTCGACTTTGCGATAGGAACGAACACCATTTGCCCCGCCCCCCTTTGATCTGTCTTCGACCTACGTATGAGCAGATCACATCCCGTGTCGTACGTCACGATGTCTTCCACCGTTAGTGCTACTAACTCAGACCGCCGCAACGCGGCAGCCCATCCAAGCAGCAGGATTGCTTTGTCGCGTGCAGCCTTGAGCGGCTTCTGCTTGGCAACGCTCACTAAGATTTCAACGAGATCGCTTTTCCCAAGCGCCCGTACTCTTCGCGGCGGTACCCCGCAGCTTCGTCGGATCCCCTCCATCGTCCGCTTGACGAGCGGAGCTTTGACAGGGCTTTCAAAACCTCGATCTTGGTGAGCGCGATTGATCGCAGCCAAGCGGTGCGCGATGGTGCTGGTTTTCAAGCTTCCTCCGCAAGACGCGATGTATTCGGCCACCATACCTGCGGTCGCTGGCACTTTGCCGCCCCAGGCCTGGAAATGGCGCATGCTTTGGGCATAGCTCCTACGGGTTGAGTCGGCCGCCGAGGCCGCTGCGTAGCCTTGCACCATGGCAGAGGGCTTGGTCTTTTCGCCGGTTGCCACGTCAATACTCCTCGGGGAACAGCAGGCAGGTGCTGGCTCTCTTCCCCTCGCCTGTCGAACTTTCCGTGATGATCCAGACGACGAGGTGGGCCACGGTGAACGAACTCATAACGCGGGCTCCAGACAGCACCGCCTGATCATTGGCCTTGGCGTCCTCCGGGTCCACATTGCCCCAGTCGCCATGTTGATGGCGCGACAGCAACGCGGCGGGGAACACAGCATGCTCCTCCATGTGAGAAAGGACTGCACGCGTCGCCACGATCTGCCCCAACTCGAACAGTGGCTTGTAGGTCTTGAGGGCTTGAACGTCCTGCGCGGGCACGGATACTTTGTCGTTCGACATGGGAACTCCTTGGGTTGAGGGTGGAAGCGGAGACTCGGAAACGACAAAGCACGCCGGCCGCACCTGATGGTGCGAGCGGCGTGCTCTGTGTGGGAATGCCGTAGATAGCTACGGCGGGATGGATTGGCGCAGACTACATGTCGATGTGCTCAGCCTTATGGAAGAAGCTTCTGCTTGAAGAACTCCAGCCACACGTCGTAGCCGGTCTGCGGGTTGCCTCGGTGGCCCATCATGTAGCCCCGCGTGCGGCACTCGGCGTTCATGGCCTTGATGCCGTCGGGCGTTGTCGGGAACCCCTTCTGCGTTTGCAGCAGCACGATCTTGTCGCCCTGGAACATGTTCTCGCACTTGCCGGAACTCACGTAGTCGGTCATCACGGCCTTGGTGGGCGCGTCCCAGTCGTGGTACTCGTCCGGCAGCACCTTGAACGTGGCGTTGCCGCCGCGCTTGTTCATCCATGCAACTTGGCGCTCGCACACTTCGGGAGGGGCCGCGGCATCTGCTCCGCCCGACACAATCAGCACGGGCACCTTCTTGAAGCCTTCCATGCTGGAGCGGTCGACGCACGCGGGGTACAGGCCCACCGAAGCGTCGAAGTTGACCTTGGCACCGGCTGGAACGCCGATGTAGTCGCGCACGATAGCCTCGATGAAGGGCCGCAGCACGATCATGGCCGAGGTGCCGCCGCGGCTCTCACCGAGGAAGCCGAATTTGGTGTTCTTCCACTCGTCGGTCAGGCGCAACTGAGCCTGAACCGCCATACCGTCGATGGCGAAGTTGATATCGTCGCCGCCCTTGTTGCGATCAGTCGTGGGGTCACCGCTGGAGTGGGCGGAGCCACGCGCACGCCACGGATCGATAACGGCGGCATTGATACCGTTGGCTGCGAGGAAATTCGCGTAGTCGCTGTGGCGCTTGTCCAGTCCACCGCGCCCGGCAGGATGACGACCAACGCACGCCGGTCGCCGTCCTTCACGCGGGCAAAGTACACGGGCACTTTGATGGCTTCGCACTTGAAGTTGGGCGTCTTGTAGAAGCCGGTGCATTGCTGCGACGGGATCTTGTCGCTATCGAGTCCCTTGGTATCGAACACGTTCGCACCGAAGCCAAAGCTGCCGAACAGTTGGGCCGATGCGCTGGCGCATAGAGCGGCACCCAAGACCACGGCGGTAAAGAAGCGGGATAGATGGGAGAGGGTCATATGAACTCCAAAGAATTTTTCAGCGCGAGGTCTTGAGCGCCACGCGGATCTGCTGTGCCAGGACCTGCAGGTTCTGACGAGTGACCTCGAAGGTCTTGCCCTGCACCGTACCTTCCAGCGGCACTAGCAGAACGCCCCCTTCGGCCATCTGCTGTCGGGCGAGAACGACTTTGATGCTGGTCGCTCCCTTCACTTCAAAGCTGTCCTTGGACAGCAAGCCCTTGGCGCTGAACCGGAACGGCACGCCGTTTCGCGCGGCGGTGCAGGCCATCCCGACCAGCGGCGCGGGAGTGGACCACTCGACCAAGTACTGCGCCCGCAGTAAGTCCGCGGGAATGCCAGCTTGCTTGCCGTGCGCCGCACACTCCCTGGCGTCGACCTGTTGCCGCAGCGTGGTGAGTTGATCCGCTGCGGCGTTGACTGCAGGCTCGCTGCTCGACTGGAAGCGGTTGGCCTTCTCCAGCGCCGACACGCTTTGATCGGTCTGTTGCTGTGGGAGCGCAGCCACCAGATTGCGCACGCTGGCGATGAACCCAGCCTGGGCCTGGCGTTCTTGGGCAAGTTCATCGATGCTTTCCTTGAACAAGGCCACGGCACTCCCCGGCATCTGATGCGCCTGGACGCAGGCCGCGTAGAACTTCGGCAACTCCAGTTGACTTTGCGGCGACAGGGTCAACAGGTCCTGAGGCATTTTTTCGGGTTCGGCACAAGTGATGGAACGTGGCTCCGAGGCAAACGCGCTGCCCGCTCGCCGTGTCGTGTAGGCCCATGTCAGCACACCATCACGCTGGCCGATCTGCGCCGCGCCGCTTTGAGCTGCCGCGGTCTGGGCACTGGCTTGCCGGGCTTCCTGCGCCAACAAGCGGTCGCGTTGTTGAAGCGAGCCTCTGAACAACTGGAACTGTCGCAGCGCATCGGCACGCTCGGCATCCTTGAGCGATTGAGGGCCGGGAGCTACGGCTTGGCAGGCTTCATAGCGGCGAAGTGCCTGGTCGAGGAACTCGGGTTTCCAGTCGCGCGCACGCACGCCGTAGATGAGCCTGTCCAGCCCGCCCACACCCGCACCGTCTATCTCGGTCAGGAGCTCCAAGCGGACGGGGCAGTTGAACTGCGGCGGTGTCTGAGCGAAGACAGACGACATCGACACGGCAAGGCCCATGGCAACGGCGGCAAAGGTGGCGGTGCGAAGCATCATGACGGGCCTCATGCGAACGCCAGCAGGAGGTCGAGGGCGACCAGCACGCACCATGTGATGCCGTAAATCTTGCTGTGCCCGAAGACCTTGGCGCGGCTGAACAGGTAGTACGGGAGGACGGCCGGGTCGGCCAAGCCGAGTTGCTTAACGGCGTAGCCCTGCTTCTGGAGCGACAGATAGTCGATGCGCAGGAAAATCCATAGGAGGGCTATTCGCAGCAACAAGATCTGAATCACCGTGAGCCAGCCCCAGTTGTCAGGGTTGCCCCAGAACAGCGCGGCGAGGACCAACACGATCATAGCCGTGAAGAGAGGGCCGAACGCTGCGAGCCACGCGGTGCCGTTCTTGACCTGTGACAGCTCCGGCGCAGCGGGCATCGTAGGCACGGCACCGGCTTCTGATTGGCCCGCCAGGATGAACGCCGCGGCCTTGAAGCTGCCGACGTTGGCGGCCATCAGGTCAATCGTGCTGCCATCGCGGAGCGCGAACACCAGCTTAGCGGCAAAGCCGTGTTTGCCTTCGGTCACAGAGGCGAAGTCGGCTTTCTCGATGGTCTGGCCGCTCGCGCCGATGACGAGGCGCTGGTCCGTGACGATGACCTCGGTCTCCTTCACGTTGATCTTGCTCTTGAGCAAGGTGCCGTCACCCTCGAACAGGATCGCTTCCTGCGGGCGTGGTTGGAACTTCATGGATGTCTTCTCCGTTGTTGTGTTTGGCTGATGAGTCGAATGGGGCGGGAGCCCATGCAGCTCAGTTGCGGCTTGGTCGTGCTGGTCGAAGGCGCCGCATGACACGAGCCACCTTGAATCACTAGTCTAGTTTTCAAGTCTGCCATAAAAACTACGACTAGTGAGTTTACGTAGATGCGACGGACATCAAGACTTCTCGCAATGCCTATTGCGTCGTCTCGTTCCGCCAAAGTCCCCGTGGCAGCTTCTGACAAAGAAATCAAAGCAGCCGCCAAAGAAGAAGTCCGAAAGGTGAGTGTTCTTCTTGGTAAAGCCATCCGCGCTCGACGTCTGGAGAAGGAAATGACTCAGGCCGAATTGGCGGCCTACGCGGAACTTGATCCGAACTTCATTGGCTTCGTAGAGCGCGCTGAGCGCCGGGTGACCCTCTACAACGCTTGGCGAATTGCTGGCGGACTCAGCATGTCGCTTGCAGAGCTTGTGGAGCCACTACCAACCCGAAAGGTGCGAGTAATCAAGAAGCCCCCAAAGCGCTCCTGAGTCTCGCGCCCTGTTGGCTACTTCGTGCCGCTCTTACCCTTGACCGCCGTCTTGGGCGCGACGGATAAAAAATGGATGGGCGACTTCGGGGTGATGAGTCGCCGAATTTCTGTGGTCACAAAGTACCTGGGCTCAATCCACGACGCGGGGTCGCAGATGTAGTGAAAGGACGGGGTCTTCTCGGTTGCCCTCACGTGATGCCACAAGACCCAACGGCCGAACTGCGTTTCTGGGTTGAACTCGACCATGATGAACGCGACATCCGGTAGTGCATCGATGGTGGGACATTCCTTTTCTTCGGCGGTGAAACCGTACTCGCTCAGGATGGCGATTAGCTGCGTTCCGTAAATCCAGGTGGGGCCGTGAAGAGGGAGGCCGTTTCGGTGGGCCGCTTTCGTGATCGTGTCCAGCGACTGGTTCGCGACCATCGCGATGCAACACAGGCCGTCGTCAATTCGGACATTCGGCTGCATCTCGACCCTAGTGAAGGGCGACACGAAGCCGGCGGGAAGGCCTGTCTCGGCGGTCGTGCTGTTCGCGGCAGCGGCTGCGGGCTTTGCCGTCTTGGGTGCAATGGTCGTGGGCGTCGCAGCTTTGGCTGCTGCTGCGGTCTTGGGCTTGGCTGTGGCCATGGTTCTTAGCTCCTGATGAGATTGAAGAAGCGAGCGCCCATGCAGCGGCCCGACCTGCCAGCCGATGGCTGGAAGGGGGGCAAAGAGGAAGGGGAGAGGTCTGCGAGATTGAAGCTCAAGGCCTCAGTTCGCGTCTTGCTGCACTGCTGTGCGGCGCTCGGTCAAAACCTGGCTTCGGCGAGCGAAAACAGCACTTTGACAACAAAATCATAGCCGCCCGCGACCGCTGGGGGGTGACCAAATAACTTTACCAGGCACAAAGCAAAACGGCACCGAGCTAATGCTTGGTGCCGCTGTGAGTTGACTTGTGAGCCGTTGACCGCTAAGCTAAAAAGCTTTTTTATTTCAACGACTTACAAGAAGCCTTGGAGGAGAGGGAGGGATTCGAACCCTCGGTACTATCGCTAGTACGCCTGATTTCGAGTCAGGTACATTCGACCACTCTGCCACCTCTCCGGTGTCTGTCGAGCCTTCGATTATACGGGTAATTTCGGGCGTTTCGACAAAAAGTATCAGGCGCGCAAAACTTCGACGCCGCCGATGTACGGACGCAACGCCGCCGGCACGTTGATCGAGCCGTCTTCGTTCTGGTGGTTCTCCAGCACGGCCACCAGCGCGCGGCCCACGGCCAGGCCGGAACCGTTGAGCGTGTGCACGAGTTCGTTCTTGCCCTGCGCGTTCTTGAAACGGGCCTGCAGGCGGCGCGCCTGGAAGGCTTCGCAGTTCGACACCGAGCTGATCTCGCGGTAGGTGTCCTGCGCGGGCAGCCACACTTCCAGGTCGTAGGTCTTGGCGGCGGTGAAGCCCATGTCGCCGCTGCACAGCAGCACCACGCGGTACGGCAGCTCCAGCGCCTGCAGCACGGCCTCGGCGTGGCCGGTCATCTGCTCGAGCGCGTCGTAGCTTTTCTCGGGGTGCACGACCTGCACCATCTCGACCTTGTCGAACTGGTGCTGGCGGATCATGCCGCGCGTGTCGCGGCCCGCGCTGCCGGCTTCGGAGCGGAAGCACGGCGTGTGAGCCGTGACCTTGATCGGCAGTTGCGACTCGGCCACCACCTCGTCGCGCACGAAGTTGGTCAGCGGCACTTCGCTGGTCGGAATGAGGTACAGCGCCGAATGGTCGGGCACGGCCTCGCCGTCCTGGCCGCCCTTCTTGGCGGCGAACAGGTCGCCCTCGAACTTGGGCAACTGGCCGGTGCCGCTGAGCGTGGCGGCGTTGACGATGTAGGGCACGTAGCACTCGGTGTAGCCGTGCTTCTCGGTCTGCAGGTCGAGCATGAACTGCGCGAGTGCGCGGTGCAGGCGGGCAATCGGGCCCTTCATGACGGTGAAGCGCGAGCCCGACAGCTTGGCGCCCATCTCGAAGTCCAGGCCCAGCGGGCCGCCCAGGTCGACGTGGTCCTTGGGCGTGAAGCCCAGCGGCACGGCGTTGGCGCCCGCGCCGCCCTTCGGGCTCCAGCGGCGCATTTCGAGGTTGCCGGTCTCGTCCTCGCCCAGCGGCACGCTGGCGTGCGGCAGGTTGGGCACGGCCAGCAGCAGGGTCTGCAGCTCGGGCTGGATTTCTTCGAGGCGCTTGGACTGCGACTCCTGCTCGGCCTTGAGCGCGTTGACTTCGGTCATCAGCGCGTCGACCGATTCGCCCTTGGCCTTGAGCGGGCCGATCTGCTTGTTCAGCGTGTTGCGGCGCGCCTGGATTTCCTCGGTGCGGGTTTGCAGCGTCTTGCGCTCGGCCTCGAGCGCGGTGAACGCCGACACGTCGAGGTACGGCTGGTTCTTCTTGCGTTTTTCGAGGCCGGCCACGGCGGAGGCCAGGTCTTTGCGGAGCAGGGTGATGTCGAGCATGGGGAGATTTTAGGGAAACAGCGCCTGCGTTCAGGCGACCGTGGCGGGGTCGACATTCGCCCCGCAGATGATCAGGCAGACCTTCTCGCCCGCGCGCGGTACATACGCCCCGCTCTGCAGCGCCGCCAGCGGCAGCGCGGCGGCCGGCTCCACGGCCAGCTTCAGCTCTTTCCACAGCCACTGCTGGGCGGCGCGGATGGACTCGTCGGACAGCAGCAGCGCCTGCGCGACCTGCTTCTGCGTGATCTCCCAGGCAATGGCGCCGATGCGGCGCGCGCCGAGCGAGTCGGCCGCGATGCCGCCCACGTCGACGTCGACGGGCTCGCCGGCTTCGCGGGCGCGGAACAGCGTGGGGGCCTTTTCAGGCTCGAGCGCGACCACGCGGGCGCGCTGCTCGAACCAGCCGGCCAGGCCGCCGATCAGGCCGCCGCCGCCCACGCTCACGAGCACGGCGTCGGGCAGGCCGCCCTGCTGTTCGATTTCGCGGCCCAGCGTGCCGGCGCCGGCCACCACCTCGGGCTGGTCGTAGGCGTGCGTGAGCAAGGCGCCCGATTCCTTCTGGCGCGCAAGGCAGGCCGCGAGCGCGTCGGGGTACAGCTGGCCGACCACGACCACCTCGGCGCCCAGCGCGCGCAGCCGCGCCCGCTTGGCCTCGGGCGACACGCCCGGCAGGAACACCTGGCACGGCACGCCGAGCGCGCTGGCGGCAGCCGCCGTGGCAATGCCCGCGTTACCGCCCGACGCCACGACCACACCGCTTTCGGGAATGTCGTTGGCCAGCAGCCGGTTCATCATGCCGCGGGCCTTGAAGCTGCCGCTGACCTGCATGTGCTCCAGCTTGAGCCAGATTTCAGCGCCCGGCGCCTCGACGCCGAAGGCCGACGCCGGCAGCTTCCACAGCGGGGTTTCGCGCAGGAAATGGCCGGCGCGTTCGCCCAGCCTGCGGGCGGCGCTATCGATTTCGGAGCGCCAGTCGGTATTTTTCGTGTCGTTCAAGAGATGTGTCCTGGAGGCGGAATGTCGTCGAGCTTGAGGCCCTTGGGGAGCGGAAACTTGATGGTTTCCTCGATGCCGTCCATCTTGCGGACCGACACCGCGCCGAACGCGCGCACGCGGTCGATCACCTCGCGCACCAGCACCTCGGGGGCCGAGGCGCCGGCGGTGAGGCCGATGCGCGTCTTGCCCTCGAACCACTCGGGCTTGAGTTCTTCGGCCGAATCGACCATGTAGCTCTCGGTGCCCAGGCGCTGCGCCAGCTCGCGCAGGCGGTTGCTGTTGGAGCTGGTGGGGCTGCCGACCACGATGACGAGGTCGACCTGCGGGCTCATGATCTTCACCGCGTCCTGGCGGTTCTGGGTGGCATAGCAGATGTCCTGCTGCTTGGGCTCGCGCACGGCCGGAAAGCGCGCGCGCACGGCGGCGGCGATTTCAGCGGCGTCGTCCACGCTCAGCGTGGTCTGCGTGACCACGGCGAGCTTTTCGGTTTGAAGGGGCGCCACGCGCGCCACGTCGGCCACGTCTTCGACCAGGTGGATGCCGCTGGAAAGCTGGCCCATCGTGCCCTCGACCTCGGGGTGCCCCTTGTGGCCGATCATGATGAATTCGTAGCCCTCTTTCGCGAGCTTGGCCACCTCGACGTGCACCTTGGTCACCAACGGGCAGGTGGCGTCGAAGATCTCGAAGCCGCGGTCGCGCGCCTCCTGCTCCACCGCCTTGCTCACGCCGTGCGCGCTGAACACCAGCGTGGCGCCGGGCGGCACGTCGGACAGCTCCTCGATGAAGATCGCGCCCTTGGCCTTGAGCTCGTTCACCACGTAGGTGTTGTGCACGATCTCGTGGCGCACGTAGATCGGCGCGCCGAACTTGGCGATGGCGCGCTCGACGATCTCGATGGCGCGGTCGACCCCCGCGCAGAAACCGCGCGGTTCGGCCAGCAGGACTTCCGAGATGTCGGAGTTCATAGCACCCCGATCAGCTTCACTTCGAAGGTGACGGGCTGGCCCGCCAGCGGGTGGTTGAAGTCGAAGCGCACGCCGGTCTCGTTCGACTCGATGACCGCGCCGGCGTAGCTGCCGGTGCCGTCGGGCGTGGGGAACTGCACCACGTCGCCGACGGCGTACTGCTCGTCGGGGTCGCCCATCTGCGCGAGCAGCTTGCGGGCCACCCACTGCTGCATCTCGGGGTTGCGGTCGCCGAAAGCCTCGCCGGCGGGCAGCTCGAAGGTGGCGTGCGTGCCCTCTTCCAGGCCCATCAGGCGCTGCTCCATGGCGGGAGAAAGCTCGCCGGTGCCCAGCGACAGGGTCGCGGGCTTGTCGGCGAACGTATTGATGATGTCGCCTGCCGGTCCGGCCAGCCGGTAGTGCAGGGTCAGGAAGGAGCCGGAAGTCACGACTTGGGACATGGAGGCATCAGAGGTGGGCAAAGACAAGGTGGGTGTCCCGATAAACTGGCCCTCATTTTAAGGATCGGGGCTTCCACCCCGTTCCGCCAAGGTTTCACCCCAGGGTTTCATGGCATTCAAGGATCTCCCTCTCGCGCCCGGCCGCGCGAAAAACTCATCTCGCGGGGCGCGGCCGCGCTGGCGGACGCCGAGCTGCTGGCCCTGCTGCTGCGCACCGGCGTGGCGGGCAAGAACGTGCTGCAACTGGCGCAGCAGCTGCTCGAACGCTTCGGCGGCCTGTCGGGCCTGCTGCACACGGGCGCCGACGACCTCAAGTCCGTCAAGGGCATGGGCGGCAGCGCCAAGCGCTCCGAACTGATCGCCGTGCTCGAGCTGGCGCGCCGCGCCATGGGCGAAAAGCTCAAGGAGCGCGCCGTGTTCGACTCGCCCGACGCGGTCAAGCAGTACCTGCAGCTGCACATCGGCTCGCGCCCCCACGAGGTGTTCGTGGTGGTGTTCCTCGACGTGCAGCATCGACTCATCGCGCTGGAAGAAATGTTTCGCGGCACGCTGACGCAAACCAGCGTCTACCCGCGCGAAGTCGTCACGCGCGCCATCCACCACCAGGCTGCGGCCGTGCTGCTGGCCCACAACCACCCGAGCGGCAGCATCGAGCCTCGCGCGCCGACGAGTCGCTCACGCAGACGCTGCGCGCCGCGCTCGGGCTGATCGACGTGCGCGTGCTCGACCACGTCATCGTGAGCCCCGGACAGAGCTTCTCGATGGCCGAGAAAGGACTGCTCTGATGGCCTCGCGCCCGCCTTCCCTGAAGAACCTGGCCGACCTCAAGCAGGTGCAGCGCGTGATCGCCGAAACCCGCGAGCGCGAAGCCGCCGAGGCGGCGGCCAAGGCCGCGGCCGAGCGCAAGCGCGCCGCCGAAAAAGACCTGTTCACGCGCGCCATCGGCGCCACCGAGCCGCTGCGCCGCAAGGCCTCGGTGCCGCTCGCGCCCGAGCCGCCCGCGCCCATTCCCGTGCAGCACCAGCTCGACGAGCAGCGCGTGCTGCGCGAGTCGCTGTCGGACGAGTTCGACGTGACCACGCTGCTCGACGTGGACGACGCCATGAGCTTTCGCCGGCCCGGCATCGGCACCGACATCACGGCGCGGCTGCGCAAGGGCGACTGGGCCATCCAGGCCCAGGTCGACCTGCACGGGCTGCGCAGCGACGAGGCCCGCGAGGCGCTCGGCGGATTCATCCGCACGGCCCACAAGCAGGGGCTGCGCTGCGTGCGCGTGGTGCACGGCAAGGGCCTGGGCTCGCCGGGCAAGCAGCCGGTGCTCAAGACCAAGACGCAGCGCTGGCTGATCCAGAAGAACGAAGTCATCGCCTTCGTGCAGGCCAAGCCGGCCGAAGGCGGCGCCGGCGCGCTGGTGGTGTTGCTGGCGCCCGTGCGGCGCTGAGCCGCACGGGCACCGGCCTCACTTCTTTCAGTTGTTCAGGTCGAGCTTGTAGACCGAGCGGCCCTTGCCGCTGCCGTCGTCCGCCGTCAGCAGCGAGACGTTGGCCAGGCCCGCGTCGGCCGCCGCGCCCAGTTGCCCCTGCCCCGACGTGAACACCACGTTGCCCGCCGTCGCCACCTTGGTGAAGCGCCAGCTGCGCGAGGCGCCGTTCGCGACACGCGTGATGGTCTTCTTTGCCTTGATGTAGGCGATCAGCACGTCGCGGTTCGCATCGGGCGAGGGATAGATCGTCGCGCGGCCGTCCAGCGCGGGAATGAAGCTCGCGCCGCTCGTTGCACGGTAGTTGTTCGTTGCAATGACGAACTCCTTGGCCGGGTCGATGGCCGTGCCCATGTACATCAGGTTCTTGATGCGGCTGCCTTCGCTTTGCGTCACGTCGATCTCGTACTGCACGTCCGGCGTGGTGAACATGTCGAAGTTGTAGCCCGGGAAGGTGCTGATCAGTTGCTGGTCGGTGGTCAGCGCCGGGTTGATCTTGTTGAAGCGCTTGGCCGCTGCCTCGAGCCAGCTCTTGATCTCCGCGCCCGTGACCTTCACCGCGTACACCGTGTTCGGGTACAGGTACAGGTCGGCCGCGTTGAAGATCGCGAGGTTGCCCACGGCCACGTCCGTGTAGTCGCGTCCGCCTTCATAGCCCGACTTGAACGGCGCGCTCACCGACAGCACCGGCAGGCTCGCGTACTGCGGCAGGCTGGCCTGGATGTAGGTCTTCACGTAGTCGGCCTGCGCCTCGTTCACGATCTGGATCGCGCCCGGGTCGCCCACGTCCGCGAAGTAGGTGCTCATGCGGAAGTCGGTGCTGCCGATGGGCGTCTTCACGTAGGTGATCGCGGCCTGGTGCTGCGTCTCGATCTGCGGGGCGACGGCCGGGTCGGCGTCGACGTAGATCGCCTTGCCCGCGCCGTCCTTGCCGGTCTGCGTGGAGCGCGCATCGACGAAGGTCTTGCTCTTGTCCACGCTCCAGGCCTTGCCGTCGTACACCAGCTCGAGCTTGATGAGGCCCAGCGCCTTGCCCCACGAGCTGGCCATCACGGCGGGCACGCCGTTCACGGTGCCGGCCGCGTTGTCCACGCCGGCCTGCGTGTAGCCGGGCTTGGCGCCGCGGTCGGGGAACACGCCGTGCTGGTGGCCCATCATGAGCGCGTCGATGCCCGCCACCTTCGACAAGTAGAGGCCGGGGCTTTCCATCGTCGGCGAGTACGGCGACGCATCGAGGCCGCCGTGCTGCAGCGCGACCACGATGTCCACGCCCTTGGCGCGCAGCTCGGGAATGTATTTGGTGGCCGCCTCGACCGCGCCTTCGGTGCGCACCTTGCCTTCGAGAAAGCGCTTGTCCCAGTTCAGGATGCCGGGCGTGGTGAAGCCGATCACGCCGACCCTCACCGGCACCGTCACGGCCTTGCCGTCGGGCCCGGTGGCGGCGAACTGCTTCGTCACGATGGTGTAGGGCGCCAGCAGCGGCTTGCCGCTCTTCACGCTCTGCACGTTAGCCAGCACCATCGGGAAAGTCGGTCCGGCGCACTTCTTCGTGCCGTCGACGCCTTCCACGTCGAGCCCGCCGCCGAGCACCTGGTTGAGAAAGTCCAGGCCGTAGTTGAACTCGTGGTTGCCCAGCGTGCCGGCGTCGTAGCCGGTGGTGTTCATGACCTTGTAGACCGACAGCGGCTGCGTGCACGGAATGCGGCTCACCTGCGCTTCGTAGTCGGCCAGCGCCGTGCCCTGGATGGTGTCGCCGTTGTCGAACAGCATCGTGTTCGCGAATTCCTTGCGCGCCGCGTTGATCAGCGTGGCGGTGCGCTCGTAGCCGTACGACTTGTCTTCGGCGAGCTTGAAGTAGTCGTAGCTGCGCACGTTGAAGTGCAGGTCGGTGGTTTCGAGCAAGGCCACCGTGGCGCGCGTGCCGGCGGCCACGGGCGTGGCGGCGGGCGGCGCGGGGTTGACCGGCGGAAAGACGATGCCGCCGCCACCGCCGCTCCCGCCACCGCAAGCGGTGAGCGCGGCGGCCAGCACGACGGCGCAAGTGGACATGGGGGCGAGGCGCAAGAACGGCGCGGTCGCTGCTGCATTCTTCATCGAGGGGTCTCCCTGCAAACGTGAGGAAGATCAGTCTCTGAAAGCGAAGTGACAGGCTGGTGAATCCAGCCTGACTGCAGCGCGCCCGCGACAGTTGCTGAACGGCAGGTTAAGACAGGTGGTTCTTCAGCGGCACCGACGCATCGGCCACCGCCGCCGCATCGGGGCTGCGGCCGGCTTCGAGCAGCTTGCGGCTCATCATGTGGTCGACCGGCGCATTGACCGACTCGACGCACACCAGTTGCCCGTCGACATAGTGGAACAGCGAGAAAGCTTCGGGCTTCGGCCCGGGGCGGCGCACGCTGCTCAGGCCCGGCGTGCCTTCGGCCGGCATCAGGCCCGCCATCTGCAGGCGCATGCTGCCCTGGTCGGACCAGAACCACGCAACCGCGTCGTGGTCGCGCGCCGTGCCGGTGAGCGTGGCCACGGCCGTGCGGGCCTGGTCGTTCGCGTTCTGCACCGACTCCAGCCGCAGCGCGCGGCCCGCGCGGCGGTCGGGAAAGCGCGTGCAGTCGCCCACCGCGAGCACGCCGGCCGCGCTGGTCTGCATCTGCGCATCGACCACGATGCCGTCGGCGCACTCGATGCCGGCGGCCTGCGCGAGCGCAGTCTCGGGCACCGCGCCGATGCCCAGCAGCAGCAGGTCGACCGGCTGCTTCACGCCGTTGACCTGCACCGACACCAGCCGGTCGCCTTCGACCTCGAACGCACCGGTCTGCGCGCCGAGCACGATGTCGATGCCGGCCGCGCGGTGCGTGGCCAGCACATGCGCCGACAGCTCGGGCGACACGGCGCGGCCCAGCAGGCGCGGCGCGCTTTCGATCACCTGCACCGACTTGCCCAGCGCCTTGGCCGTGGCCGCCACTTCGAGCCCGATGAAACCGCCGCCCAGCACGGTGACCTTCTCGGCCGATGCGAGACGCGAACGCAGGCGATGCGCCTCGTCGGCCGCGCGCAGGCTCGCGACGTTTTCCAGGCCCTGCTTCAGGTCGGGCATCTGGCGCGCGCGCGTGCCGGTGGCCAGCACCAGCTGTTCCCACGGCAGCACCGCGCCCGAACGCAGCGTGACGGTGTGCGCCTCGCGGTCGATGGCCACGGCCGCGTCGCCCAGGTGCAGCGTGATGCCCGCTTCGCGGTACCAATCGGCGGCCTTGTGCGGCTGCGTCGTCTCTTCCGCGCTCTTGAGGAAAGCCTTGGACAGCGGCGGACGGTGGTACGGCTCGCAAGCCTCCTCGCAGACGAGGTGAACGCGCGCGCCCTGCCCCGCTTCCGCAAGGCCGGCGCAGAGCTGGGCCGCGGCGTGGCCGCCGCCGATGATGACGATGGAATTCATGATGAGAGAAACGTCTTTCGGAATCGTTGTGTGGTCGGTCTGGCAGTCAGTCACTCACCGCGGTTGCGCATCCAGTCGGCGGTCTTGAAGAAGGAGTCGCGCAGCCTGGCGCGCAGGTCTTCGGCCACGCCCGTCTCGCCCATCGCCTGGTCCATGCAGGCCAGCCACTGGTCGCGTTCCTTGATGCCGATGCTGTGCCCGCCGATGCTCTGCGGCAAATGCCGCGCGCGCAGCATCGGGTGGCCGAAGCGGTCGGTGTAGTGCTGCGGGCCGCCCAGCCATCCGCACAGGAACCAGAACAGGCGCTGGCGTGCGTTGTCGAGGCTGGTGCCGTGCACCGCGCGCAGTTGCGCGTAGGCGGGCTCGAGGTCCATCAGGTCATAGAAGCGCTCGACCAGCGCCTCCACTTTCGGTTCGCCGCCGATCCAGTCGAACGGCGTGCCGGCGGGCGGCTTTTCTTGAATCTGCATGGGCGGGAGTATCCCTCCAGGGTCTCGTCAGGCCTGCACGAGGTTCGGAATTCCCACATCGGGGTTCACATCGGCCTCGTAGTCCACGCCCTGCACCGCGAAGCCGAAGAGCCGCAGGAACTCGGTCTTGTAGCCCGCGAAATCGCTGATCGCATCGAGGTTCTCGTTGGTCACCTGCGGCCACAGCTCCTGCACGCGCGACTGCACCTGCGGCGACAGTTCCTTGTAGTCGGCGCGCAGGCGGCCTTCGTCGTCGAGGTGCGGCGCGCTGCCGTAGAGGCTCTCGGCATAGAGGCCGTGAACCTGCTCGATGCAGCCTTCGTGCGTGCCCTGCTCCTTCATCACCTTGAACAGCAGCGACAGGTACAGCGGCATCATCGGAATGGCCGAGCTGGCCTGCGTGACCACCGCCTTCAGCACCGACACGCGCGCGTCGCCGCCCTTCGCGGCCAGCTGTGCGCGAATGCCCAGCACCTTCTCGTCCAGGTCTTTCTTGGCGGCGCCGATGGAGCCGTTCCAGTAGATGTCGTGCGTGATCTGCTCGCCCAGGTAGGTGAAGGCCGTGGTCTTGGCGCCGTCGGCCAGCACGCCGGCCTGCTGCAGCGCGTCGATCCACATCTGCCAGTCTTCGCCGCCCATCACGGCCACGGTGTTGTCGATCTCTTCCTGCGTGGCGGGCTCGAGCACCGACTCCTTCACCACTTCGTTGTCGGTGTCCAGACCGCGCAGGTTCACCGACTTGCCGATGGGCTTGAGCACCGAGTTGAAGACCTGCCCCGTCTTCGGGTGCGTGCGGCGCGGCGCGGCCAGGCTGTAGACCACGAGGTCGACCTGCCCGAGGTCGGCGCGAATGGCGTCGATGGTCAGTTGCTTGACTTCGTCCGAGAAGCCGTCGCCGTTGATGCTCCTGGCATAGCGGCCCTCGGCCGTGGCCGCGCGGTGGAAGGCGGCGGTGTTGTACCAGCCGGGCGAGCCCGGGCGGCTCTCGGTGCCCGCGCGCTCGAAGAACACGCCGAGCGTGTCGGCGCCGCAGCCGAAGGCGGCGGTGATGCGCGCGGCCAGGCCGTAGCCGGTCGACGCGCCGATGACCAGCACCTTCTTCGGGCCGCCCGCGATGGGCGGCCGGGCCTTGACGTAGTCGATCTGTTGCTGGACGTTGGCTTCGCAACCCGTCGGGTGGGTCGTCACGCAGATGAAGCCGCGCACACGCGGTTTGATGATCATGGAGAAGAACTCGCTGGATGAGGTATCTGGAAAGAGCGGCCGGGGCATGCCTCGGGGAGAGCGCACTTTTGTTTACGACCGGCCGGTCGCGACGTGAATTTAACCCAGCAGCAAATCCGGACGTTCAGCAGACCCACAGGCACGAGAGGGCCGGCGCCCCGCTCATAGCCGCACACACATGTCGATATATGAATTCACCATTTAATGATCTGAAGTTTTATTGATATGGTCATGCCCTGCTTTCACCGAAGGAGAAGAACATGCGCTTGAACCTGATTGCCGCGGCCGTCGCCGCATCCACGCTGCTGCTGGGCACGCTCGCCCACGCCGACCAGTTGGCGGACATCAAGAAGAAGGGCGAGCTGGTCGTCGGGGTGCTCGGCACCGACGAGCCCGCGACCTTCGTCGACCCGAAGACGCGCCAGATCGTCGGCTACGAGGTCGACCTGGTCAACGCCGTCGCCAAGAAGATCGGCGTGAAGCCGGTGCTCAAGCAGATCGCCGTGGCCGCGCGCATTCCCGAGCTGCAGCAGGGCCACGTCGACCTGGTGGCCGCCGGCCTTACGCACAACAAGGAGCGCGAGGCGCAGATCGACTTCTCGCTCACCACCTTCGTGACCGGCCAGAAGGCCATCGTGAAGAAGGGCAGCGGCATCAACGAAGTGCCGCAGCTCGCGGGCAAGAAGGTGCTGACCATCCGCGGCGGCACGCAGGAGCCGAACATCCGCAAGGCCGTGCCCAACGTCGAGGTCGTGACCTTCGACACGAGCCAGCAGGCCTTCCAGGCGCTGCAGCAGGGCAAGGGCGTGGGCTACGTGGACGACGAGGCCGCGCTGCTGCGCAGCTACGCCAAGCTGGGCCCGCAGAAGGCGCAGTACGTAGTGCTCAAGCAGAACCTGAGCACCGAGGCGTTGGCCATCGGCATCAAGAAGGGCGAGAGCGGCCTGAAGGCCGTGGTGGACGACACGCTGCGCGAGCTCGAGAAGTCGGGCGAAGCCGAGAAGATCTTCATCAAGTGGTACGGCCCGAACACGGCCTCGGGCTTCCAGACGCGCGACTTCAAGCTCGACAGCGACAAGATCGACTGAGCCCCTGGCTTTGACTTTCTCCTTCCCCCTCTGGGGGAAGGCCGGGATGGGGGCAAGCGGCCTCCGCACAGGCGGCGACGCACCGATCGCCGCCGAGCCCCCACCCCAACCCTCCCCCAACGGGGGAGGGAGCCAACTCCCACCGCGACGGTGATACTGTCGCCCCCCATGCCTTTGTTCGACTATTCCTTGCTGCTCACCGGCAAGTACCACGACATGCTGGTCGCGGGCCTGCTGCTGTCGCTGCAGCTGCTCGCGGCCGCGCTGGTGCTGGCGCTGCCCATCGCGCTGGTGGTGGCGCTCCTGCGGCTGTCGCCGTTCGCGCCGCTGCGCTGGCTCGGCTTTGCGTACGTGGAGTCGATCCGCAACATCCCGCTGCTCGCGCACATGCTGTTCTGGTATTTCGGCGCGCCCGAGCTGCTGCCCGAGGGCATCAAGCAGTGGCTCTACGCGGGGCACATCGAGGCCTTCAGCGCGGTGATCGCGCTGGCGCTGTACACGGCGGCCTTCATGGCCGAGGACATCCGCAGCGGCATCCGCGCGATTCCCACCGTGCAGTTCGAGGCCGGGCGCGCCATGGGCTTCAGCTACCTCGCGACCATGCGCCGCGTGGTGCTGCCGCAGGCGCTGCGCGTGACCGTTCCGCCGCTGATCTCGCAGACGCTGAGCCTGTGGAAGAACACCTCCATCGCCACCGTCATCGGCGTGGCCGAGCTGATGTACCAGGCCGGCCAGGTCGAGAGCGCGACCTTCCGCAGCTTCGAGTCGTTCGCGTTCGCGAGCGCGGCGTATCTCACGGTGTCGCTGGCCATCACGGGGCTGGCGACCTGGTACCACCACCGCTTCCCGGTGCGGACCATCTGAAGGCGGCGCACCGATGCTAGAGATCATCAACGACTACTGGGTCTACTTCCTCATCGGGCAGTACCCGAACGGCCCGCTCGGCGGGCTGGTGCTCACGCTGCTGCTGGCCTCGTGCGGGCTGGTGCTGGCGCTGCCGCTGGGCATCGTGCTGGGCCTGGCGCGCGTGAGCCCGTGGCGCTGGCTGCGCTGGCCGGTCACGGCCTTCGTGTTCGTGGTGCGCGGACTGCCGCTTCTGATGGTGATCTTCTGGGCCTACTTCTTCCTGCCCAGCGTCACCGGCATCAAGACCGACCAGTTCACCACCATGCTGATCGCGCTGGTGGTGTTCGACGCGGCCTACCTCGCCGAGATCGTGCGCGCCGGCATCCAGGGCCTGCCGCGCGGGCAGATGGAAACCGCCCGCGCGCTGGGCCTGGGCTACGGCCGCGCGATGCGGCTCGTGGTGCTGCCGCAGGCGCTGCGCAGCATGCTGCCCTCGCTGGTGAACCAGTTCGTCTCGACCATCAAGGAGACCTCGCTGGGCTACATCATCGGGCTGGCCGAGGTGTCGTTCATCGCCACGCAGATCAACACGCAGGTGTTCACCAAGCCCGCGCAGATCTACCTGATCCTGGGCGGCACGTATTTCATTCTCTGCTTCGGCCTGTCGCGCTTCGCCTACTGGCTCGAACGCCGGCTCGCGCGCCGCGGCATCTCCACCGTCGGCCCCAAGGTGTCCGCATGATCGAACTCGAAAAAGTCAACAAGTGGTACGGCAGCTATCACGCGCTGGTCGACATCACCGAAACCATCCACAAGGGCGAGGTCGTCGTGGTGTGCGGGCCCTCGGGCTCGGGCAAGTCGACGCTGATCCGCACCTTCAACCGGCTGGAGCCCATCCAGTCGGGCCGCATCATGGTGAACGGGCAGGACATCCACGCGCCGGGGCTCGACGTGAACGCGTTCCGCTCGCGCATCGGCTTCGTGTTCCAGCAGTTCAACCTGTTCCCGCACCTCACGGTGCTGCAGAACTGCACCATGGCGCCGATGCAACTGCGCGGCCTCTCGCGCAAGGAAGCCGACGAGCGCGCGATGGCGCTGCTGCACCGCGTGGGCCTGTCGAACAAGGCCAACGCGTGGCCCAGCGAGCTGTCGGGCGGCCAGCAGCAGCGCGTGGCCATTGCGCGCGCGCTGGCCATGCAGCCGCCGCTGATGCTGTTCGACGAGCCCACCAGCGCGCTCGACCCCGAGATGGTCGGCGAGGTGCTGCTGGTGATGCGCGACCTCACGCGCGACGGCATGACCATGGTCTGCGTGACGCACGAGATGGGCTTTGCGCGCGAGGTGGCCGACCGCGTGCTGTTCATGGACGAGGGCAAGGTGCTGGAGCGCGCCACGCCCGACGACTTCTTCAACCGCCCGCAGCATCCGCGCGCGCAGCAGTTCTTGTCCGACATCCGATCCCCTTTCTCGAGAGACGCATGACCGACGCATCCCTTCCCCTCATCGACGTTTCGGCGCTGGTTGCCGGCACCGCCGGGCGCGACGCCGTCGCCGCGCAGATCGGCGACGCCTGCCGCGCGCACGGCTTTTTCTACGTGACCGGCCACGGCGTCGACGCCGCGCTGGTCAAGCGGCTCGAAGACCTGAGCCACCGCTTCTTCGAACTGCCCGAAGAAACGAAGATGCAGTGGCGCATGGCGCTGGGCGGGCGCGCGTGGCGCGGCTTCTTTCCGCTGGGCGGCGAGCTGACCTCGGGCCGCCCCGACTGGAAGGAAGGCCTCTACCTGGGCACCGAGCTGCCCGCCACGCACCCGCTGGTGCAGGCGAAGACGCCGGTGCACGGGCCCAACCTGTTCCCCGACGTGCCGGGCTTTCGCGAGACCATCCTCGACTACATGGCGGCCGTCACGCAACTGGGCCACCGGCTCATGGAAGGCATTGCGCTGAGCCTGGGCCTGCCGGCCGGCTACTTCGCCGAGCGCTACACGGGCGACCCGCTGATCCTGTTCCGGCTGTTCAACTACCCGTCGCAGGCCGTGCCTGAAGGGCTCGACGTGCAATGGGGCGTGGGCGAGCACACCGACTACGGGCTGCTCACCATCCTGCACCAGGACCACATCGGCGGCCTCGCGGTGCACACGCCCGGCGGCTGGATCGACGCGCCGCCCGTGGCGGACTCGTTCGTCTGCAACATCGGCGACATGCTCGACCGCATGACCGGCGGGCTCTACAAGTCGACGCCGCACCGCGTGAAGCGCAACACCTCGGGGCACGACAGGCTGTCGTTCCCGCTGTTCTTCGATCCGAATTTCGAGGCGCGCGTGCAGCGCATCGAGGGGCTGGCCGGCGCCGAGGCGCTCGACGACAGCGCCGAGCGCTGGGACCGCGCCAACGTGCACGCCTTCAGCGGTCGCTACGGCGACTACCTGCTGGCGAAGGTGTCGAAGGTGTTCCCGCAGTTGCGCGACGAAGTGCTCTGAGCCGCTGGGGTCGGTTCGTCGAGGAAGGCGTCTTCCCAGCGCTCGATGTCGGCGTCGGGGTCGGAGATGGGCACGAGCTTGTCGCTGCGGCAGTAGAAGGTCCAGCCCTCGAACAGCACGTCGTAGTACGTGCCGGGCAGGTAGCGCTCGCTCGGCGCTTCATAGGGCGGCGAGACCACTTCGACGATCCGCCCGACCGCACGCTCCGTGAAGGGCGACGCCAGGCAGCTGTCGACCACATGGCAGAGCGTGCCGATCTTGATCATGCGGGCTTTTCGACGGGCACCGGCGGAAACCAGCGCGGCAAATGCGGCACCGCGTCGTGCAGCGACTCGAGCACATGGAACGCGCGCCCGACGATGGCCTCGGGCGGGTGCTTGAGGTCGGGCACCACCACCACGCGCAGGCCCGCCGCGAGCGCGGACTTGGCGCCGTTCTCGCTGTCTTCGAAGGCGATGCAGTCGGCCGGGGCCACGCCCAGCCGCTCGGCCGCGAGCAGGTAGAGCGCAGGGTCGGGCTTGGCGCGCGCCACTTCGTCGCCGCCCGCGAAGGCCGAGAAATGGTGCAGCAGGCCCAGGCTGCCGAGGCAGGCCTGAATTTGCCGGCTGGTGGACGACGAGGCCACGGCGCAGCGGATGCCGCGTTCACGTAACGCGCTCAGGAATTCGGCCGCGCCGGGCTTGATGGGAAACAGCGGCGCGCCGTCCGAGCGCTCAAGCTGCAGGTACTGGCGCACATGCTCGATGGCGTGGCGGTAGGCGTCGGGGCCTCCCAGCAGCGACGCCAGGATGTGCTCGGACTCCACCGTGGAGAGCCCCACGACCTGCAGGTACTGGCTGTGCGAAAGCTCGATGTCGAGCGTGCGGGCGGCCTCGATCCAGGCGGCCATGATGGGGCGCTCGGAGTCGATGAGCAGCCCGTCCATGTCGAAAATTGCGGCGGCGAACATGGGTGCATCCTAATGAAAAAGAAAAAGGGGCCGACAGGCCCCTTTTGAAAGAACGGCGGCGGTGGTTGCCGCCGGTTTTCTTGTCAGTCGCGCGCCAGCGCCCGGTTCAGGCCCAGCGCGGCCAGCGTGGCAATGGCGCCGGACAGCAGGTAGATGCTGACATAGGCCAGGCCGAAGTGGGCCGACAGGCCCAGGGCGACCAGCGGCGCGAACGCCGCGCCAATCAGCCAGGCCACGTCGGCCGTCAGGGCGGCGCCTACGTAGCGGTACTTGGGCGCGAAGTTCGAGGTCACGGCGCCGGCCGCCTGGCCGTACGACAGGCCCAGGATCACGAAGCCCACCAGAATGAAGATGTCCTGGCCGACACGGCCGCCGTCGAGCAGCGTGGGCGCAAAGCCGCTGAAGGCCGCGATCACCGCCGCCAGGCCGCCCAGCGTGAAGCGGCGGCCGATGCGGTCGGCCAGCAGGCCGGAGGCCACGATGCCGGCGGCGCCGAGCACCGCGCCGATCATCTGCACCACGAGGAATTCGGTGACCGACTGGTCGGAGTACAGCGTGATCCACGACAGCGGGAACACCGTGATCAGGTGGAACAGCGCGTAGCTGGCCAGCGCGGCGAACGCGCCGATCAGGATGTTGGCGCCCTGCGAGCTGACCAGTTCGGTCGCGCTGGTGGGCTCCAGTTCGCGCTCTTCGAGCAGGCGCGAGTAGTCGTCGGTGGCCACCAGGCGCAGGCGGGCGAACAGCGCCACCACGTTGATGGCGAAGGCCACGTAGAAGGTGTAGCGCCAGCCCCAGTCGAGGAAGTCCTCGGGCGGCAGGCTCGAATACAGGTAGGCGAACAGCGCACTGGCGAGGAAGAAGCCGATGGGCGCGCCCAGCTGGCCCAGCATGGCGTACCAGCCGCGGCGGTTGGCCGGTGCGTTCAGCGCCAGCAGCGACGGCAGGCCGTCCCACGAACCGCCCAGCGCCAGGCCCTGGCTGAAGCGGAACACCGACAGCAGCACGATGGCCGTGAAGCCCAGGCTCGCATAGCCCGGCAGGAAGGCGATGCCGGCGGTCGACGTGCCGAGCACGAACAGCGCCAGCGTGAGCTTGGCCTCGCGCCCGAATCGTCGCTGGATGATCATCGAGATGACAGTTCCGAACGGACGCGCGATGAAGGCGAAGGAAAAGATCAGGAAGGAGTACAGAACACCTTCAAGGTGTTGCTCGAAGGGGAAGAAAACCGCCGGAAACACCAGCACCGAAGCGATGCCGTAGACAAAGAAGTCGAAATATTCGGAGGCGCGGCCGATGATCACGCCGACCGCGATTTCGCCGGGGGCGATGTGCGAGTGGTCGTCGCCACCTTGCCGGGCGCCACGTTCGGGCGAGTGCGGCAGCGGGTGGTCACCTTGCGTGCTGATGCTGGACGTCGTCATTGCTTGCTGTAATTCGGGTGTCACGTCGCGACGTGACACATAGGAAGGACCATTGGACACCCTGTAGCGTCTCACTGAAACACATTTACCGCCATAGGACAAAACGTCCAATAGGCGAAACCCGTCTTCAGGCGTAGATTGTGGGGTCTTTTTGCGTCGCCCCCGCACCTCCTTTCCCCCGGCATGCACATCCTCAAGAACCTTCGCCGATCGCTCCTGCTGCTTCCCGCCATGCTCCTGGCGGGCTGCAACACGGTGCTGATGAACCCCTCCGGCGACATCGCCAATCAGCAGGGACGCCTCATCGTCGTCTCTACCGTGCTGATGCTGATCATCATCATCCCGGTGATCGCGCTGACCATCTTCTTTGCCTGGCGTTACCGCCAGTCGAACAAGGAGGCCACCTACAGCCCCGACTGGGACCACTCGACGCAACTCGAGCTGGCCATCTGGGCGGCGCCGCTGCTGATCATCATCGCGCTGGGCGCGATCACCTGGATCAGCACCCACGTGCTCGACCCCTACCAGCCGCTGCGCCGCCTCGACGCGCAGCGCCCGATTCCCGCGGACACCAAGCCGCTGGTGGTCGAAGTGGTGGCGCTCGACTGGAAGTGGCTGTTCATCTACCCCGAGCAAGGCATTGCCACGGTGAACGAGCTGGCCGCCCCGGTGGACCGCCCGATCAGCTTCAAGATCACGGCCTCGTCGGTCATGAACTCGTTCTTCATCCCCGCGCTGGCCGGCCAGATCTACGCCATGCCGGGCATGGAGACCAAGCTGCACGCGGTGATCAACAAGCCGGGTGAGTTCGATGGCTTCTCCGCCAACTACAGCGGCGCCGGCTTCTCGGGCATGCGCTTCAAGTTCCACGGCCTGAGCGACGGCGACTTCGACCAGTGGGTCCAGAAGGTCAAGGCCGGCAAGGAAGGCGAGCTGACCCGCGAGCAGTACAAGAAGCTCGAAGTGCCCAGCGAGCGCGAGCCCGTGCGCCACTACGCCGCCGTGGACCCTGCCCTGTACGACGCCATCCTGAACCTGTGCGTCGACCGCAACAAGATGTGCATGAAGGAAATGATGGCCATCGACGCCGATGGCGGCATGGGCAAGCCCGGCGCGTTCAACGTCGCCACCAAGCAGGCCTGGCTGGACGACACCCTCACTTCTCCCAAGCGCAAGTACGTCACCGCGATGTGCACCACCGAAGAATAACGATGCTCCAGAACCTTGACCTGACGAAGTTGATCTTCGGTCGCCTCACGTGGGAGGCGATTCCTTTCCACGAGCCCATCCTGCTCGTGACCTTCATCGCAGTCGTGCTCGGCGGCATCGCACTGCTGGGCGCCATCACCTACTTCAAGGTGTGGGGCACGCTGTGGCGCGACTGGATCACCAGCATCGACCACAAGAAGATCGGCATCATGTACATCATCCTGGGCCTGGTGATGCTGCTGCGCGGCTTCTCCGACGCCTGATGATGCGGGCCCAGCAGGCCTTCGCCTTCGGCGACAACGCGGGCTTCCTGCCGCCGCACCACTACGACCAGGTCTTCACCGCCCACGGCGTGATCATGATCTTCTTCGTGGCGATGCCGCTGGTCACGGGCCTCATGAACTTCGTGGTGCCGCTTCAGATCGGCGCGCGCGACGTGGCCTTCCCGTTCCTGAACAACTTCAGCTTCTGGATGACCACCTTCGGCGCCGGCCTCGTGATGGCGTCGCTGTTCGTCGGTGAGTTCGCCAAGACCGGCTGGCTGGCCTACCCGCCGCTGTCGGGCATTCTCTACAGCCCCGACGTGGGGGTCGACTACTACATATGGTCGCTGCAGATCGCGGGGGTGGGCACATTGCTTTCCGGCGTGAATTTGCTGGCCACCATCGTGAAGATGCGCGCGCCCGGCATGACCATGATGAAGATGCCCGTCTTCACCTGGACCGCCCTGTGCACCAACGTGCTGATCGTCGCCGCCTTCCCGGTGCTGACCGCCGTGCTGGCCCTGCTGTCGCTGGACCGCTACGCAGGCACCAACTTCTTCACGAACGACATGGGCGGCAACGCCATGATGTACGTGAACCTGATCTGGATCTGGGGCCACCCCGAGGTGTACATCCTGATCCTTCCGGCCTTCGGCATCTTCTCGGAAGTGGTCTCCACCTTCTCGGGCAAGCGCCTGTTCGGCTACGCCTCGATGGTGTACGCCACGGTCGTGATCACCATCCTGTCGTACCTCGTGTGGCTGCACCACTTCTTCACCATGGGCTCCGGCGCCAGCGTGAATTCGTTCTTCGGCATCACGACGATGATCATCTCGATCCCGACAGGGGCGAAGATCTTCAACTGGCTCTTCACCATGTACCGCGGCCGCATCCGTTTCGAGCTGCCCATGATGTGGACCATCGGCTTCATGATCACCTTCGTGATCGGCGGCATGACCGGCGTGCTGCTGGCCGTTCCCCCGGCCGACTTCGTGCTGCACAACAGCCTGTTCCTGATCGCCCACTTCCACAACGTGATCATCGGCGGCGTGCTGTTCGGCATGCTGGCGGGCATCACCTACTGGTTCCCCAAGGCCTTCGGCTACAAGCTCGACCCGTTCTGGGGCAAGTGCTCGTTCTGGTTCTGGATCGTCGGCTTCTGGTTCGCCTTCATGCCGCTGTACATCCTGGGCCTGATGGGCGTCACCCGCCGCATGAGCCACTTCCAGGACATGTCGCTGCAGATCTGGTTCCAGATCGCCGCCTTCGGCGCCGTGCTGATCGCCCTGGGTATCGCCTCGTTCATCATCCAGCTGGTGGTGAGCTTCATCCGCCGCGAATCGCTGCGCGACACCACGGGCGACCCGTGGAACGGCCGCACGCTGGAATGGTCGACCTCGTCGCCCCCGCCGGCCTACAACTTCGCGTTCACGCCCCGCGTGCACGACAACGACGCCTGGTCGGACATGAAGGCTCGCGGCTACCAGCGTCCGCTGGACGGCTTCAGCCCGATCCACATGCCCAAGAACACGGCCGCCGGCTTCATCATCGCGGCCCTGGCTGCGGCGTGCGGCTTCGCGCTGATCTGGCAGATGTGGCTCGTGGCCGGCCTCGGCTTCGTCGCCATGCTCGCCGCCGTGATCATTCACACCTTCAACTACAAGCGCGACTATCACATCCCCACGGAAGAAGTCGTTAGCACCGAAGACGCGCGCACGCGCCTCCTGGCTGCCCATGTCTAACAGTACCGCCCTCCCCTCCCACACGAACACCGGCGGCAACGCCGCGAGCGTGCCGACCTTCGAGCTGTTCAACGTCCGCAACGAAGACCATCATCCGGAGAACGGAACCCTGCTGGGGTTCTGGCTCTACCTGATGAGCGACTGCCTGGTGTTCGCCTGCCTGTTCGCGGTGTACGGCGTGCTGGGCCGCAGCTACGCGGCCGGCCCCTCGGGCGCCGACCTGTTCGACCTGCCGCTGGTGGCGATCAACACCTCGCTGCTGCTGCTGTCGTCGATCACCTACGGCTTCGCCATGCTCGAGATGCAGCGCAAGCGCATGGGCGGCGTGCTGGTCTGGCTGGCCATCACCGGCCTGCTGGGCGCGGGCTTCATCGGCCTGGAACTGTATGAATTCGCGCACCTGCTGCACGAAGGCGCCGGCCCGCAGCGCAGCGCGTTCCTGTCGTCGTTCTTCGCGCTGGTGGGCACCCACGGCCTGCACGTGACCTTCGGCATCGTCTGGCTCATCGTGCTGATGGTGCAGCTGCCCAAGCACGGCTTCACCGCCGCCAACCGCCGCCGCCTGATGTGCCTGTCGATGTTCTGGCACTTTCTGGACGTGGTCTGGATCGGCGTCTTCACCTTCGTGTACCTGATGGGATCGCTGCAATGAGCGCGCATATCGAAACCGCCGGCCATGGCGCACATGGCCATGACAGCCACGGCGACCACCACGACGATGGTCCCGTGAGCCACAGCACCTTCAAGGGCTACATGACCGGCTTCGTGCTGGCCGTGATCCTCACCGCCATTCCGTTCTGGGTCGTGATGGCCAAGGTGTTCGACAAGCCGAACACCACCGCCCTCGTCATCCTGGCCTTCGCCGTGGTGCAGATCGTCGTGCACATGATCTATTTCCTGCACATGGACGCCAAGTCCGAAGGCGGCTGGAACATGCTGGCGCTGATCTTCACGCTCGTGGTCGTGGTCATCACGTTGGCCGGCTCGTTGTGGGTCATGTATCACATGAACACCAACATGATGCCGGTCATGATGCACGACATGAAGAACATGCCCTGATGGCGCCGGCAGTTCGCCAGCGCTCCACCGCCGCGCGGGTGGCGCTGGCGGTCTGCGCCGTCATCGCCTTCGCCGGCTTCATCGCGCTGGGGACCTGGCAGGTCGAGCGCAGGGCCTGGAAGCTCGATCTCATCGCACGCGTCGACCAGCGCGTGCATGCCCCGGCCACCACGGCCCCCGGGCGAAACGAATGGCCCACCGTCAACGCGGCCAACGACGAATACCGGCACATCCGCCTTGCCGGCACTTTCCTCCACGACAAGGAAACGCTGGTGCAGGCCAGCACCAAGCTCGGCGCCGGCTTCTGGGTGCTGACCCCGCTGCGCGCGGCCGACGGCACCGTGGTGCTGGTCAACCGGGGCTTCGTGCCCCCTGAAGCACGCGAGCGCCCGGCCCGCACCGCGGCCGAGCCCCAGGGCGAGGCCACCGTGGCCGGCCTGCTGCGCCTGACCGAGCCCAAGGGCGGCTTCCTGCGCACCAACGACCCGGCCGCCGACCGCTGGTTCTCGCGTGACGTGCAGGCCATTGCCGCCGCGCGCGGCCTGACGAACGTCGCGCCCTACTTCATCGACGCCGAGGCAGCGCCCGCGCAAGCCGGCGCCGCCACCGACGCGCCCGCCTGGCCCGCCGCCGGCCTGACCGTCATCGCCTTTCCCAACAGCCACCTGGTCTACGCCCTGACCTGGTATGGCCTGGCGCTGATGGTGCTGATCGCGGCCTGGTTCGTGCGGCGCAGCGAAAATGCGGCGAATGCCGACACCCGCCACGCCCAAGATGCCCGCCGCGACTGAGTCGGTCGCGGTCGCGGGGGAACTGCACGCCCCGCGCGCCGGGGTCGCGAGCCTGGACAACGCCACCGGCCACCAGAACATGCAGCAGCTGATCCAGCTGCGCTGGTTCGCTGTGGTCGGGCAGGTCGTCACTATCCTGGTGGTGCACTACGGCTTTGCCATCCGGCTGCCGCTGGACCACATGCTGCAGGTGCTGACCTGCCTGGCCCTGTTCAACATGGTGAGCCTGCTGCGCTCGCGCAGCCACCGGCGCGTGACCAACGGCGAACTGTTCCTCGCGCTGCTGGTCGACGTGGCCACGCTCACGGCGCAGCTGTACCTGAGCGGCGGCGCCACCAACCCCTTCGTGTTCCTGTTCCTGCTGCAGGTGACGCTGGGCGCGGTGCTGCTGAAGCCCTGGTCGACCTGGACCATCGTGGTCATCACCAGCATCTGCTTTGCCGGGCTCGCGCTGTTCTCGCGCCCGCTGGCGCTGCCGCTGGACCACAACCGCGGCCTGTGGAGCCCCTACATCCAGGGCATGCTGGTGTGCTTTGCGCTCAATGCCGCGCTGCTGGTGATCTTCATCACTCGCATCAGCCGCAACCTGCGTGCACGCGACGCGCGGCTGGCCGACATGCGCCAGCGCGCCTCGGAAGAAGAACACATCGTGCGCATGGGCCTGCTGGCCTCGGGCGCGGCGCACGAGCTGGGTACGCCGCTGGCCACGCTGGCCGTGATCCTGGGCGACTGGCGCCGGCTGCCGCACTTCAGCTCCGACCCCGAGCTCCTGACCGAGGTGGCCGAGATGGAACTGCAGATCCAGCGCTGCAAGAGCATCGTGAGCGGCATCCTGCTGTCGGCCGGCGAGGCGCGCGGCGAGTCGTCGGAAGAAACCACCGTCAGCACCTTCCTCGATGACCTGATCGAAGAGTGGCGCACCACCCGCCCCATCGAGGACTTCGAGTACGACAACCACTTTGGCCGGGACCTGCCCATGGTTTCCGACTCGGCCCTCAAGCAGATGATCTGCAACGTGCTGGACAATGCCCTGGAGGCGTCGCCGCACTGGCTGCGCCTGGAGGCGGCGAACGACGCCGACGCGCTGACGATCACGGTCACCGACGCGGGCCCCGGCTTCCTGCCGGCCATCCTGAAGGAGTTCGGCAAACCCTACCAGTCGAGCAAGGGCCGCCCCGGCGGCGGGCTGGGGCTGTTCCTGGTCGTGAACGTGGCGCGCACGGTCGGCGGCCGGGTCGCGGCGGGCAACCGCCCCGAGGGCGGCGCCATCGTGAAGATCACGCTGCCGCTCGCGGCCATCGTGCTGGAAGAAGAGGAAGACGAGGACAACGACGGCCAGGCCGCCGAAGCCCTCGGCAACGCGACCACCGAAACACAAGGCCATGACCGAAACCGAAGCTGAGCGCCAGTTGCTGATCGTCGAGGACGACGATGCCTTCGCGCGCGCGCTCGGCCGCTCGTTCGAGCGCCGCGGCTATGCCGTGACGCATGCGAGCAACCTCGACGAGGTCGAGGCCCTGCTCGAAACCCAGTCGCCCGGCTATGCCGTGGTCGACCTCAAGCTCAACGGCGAGGCCTCGGGCCTGGCCTGCGTGCAGATACTGCACCGTCACAACGCCAAGATGCTGATCGTGGTGCTGACGGGCTTTGCCAGCATTGCCACGGCGGTGGAGGCCATCAAGCTCGGCGCTTGCCACTACCTGGCCAAGCCGTCGAACACCGACGACATCGAGGCCGCCTTCGGGCGCGCCGCGGGCACCACCGAGGTCGAGCTGACCAACCGCTCGACCTCGATCAAGACGCTCGAATGGGAGCGCATCCACGAGACGCTGGCCGAGACCGGCTTCAACATCTCGGAGACCGCGCGCAGGCTCGGCATGCACCGGCGCACGCTGGCACGCAAGCTGGGCAAGCAGCAGGTCAAGTAAGGTAGCGGCTCGGGCCGGCAAGGTGCGGATCTTGCAGGCTCGCCATGACACCCCTTCCGCATGAGGTTTCGATGACTTCCAGTTCACAGACGCACCCCTCGCCCCGCGCCCCGGTACTCGCAGCGCGCGACCAGACCGCGATGGAAGAGCTCTTCAACGCGCTGAGCCACGGACTGGGCCTGGCGCTGGCCATTGCCGCGCTGCCCATCCTGGTCTACAGCGCGGCGCAGAAGGGGCAGGCCGCGGGCGTTGTCGGCGCCTGCCTGTTCGCGGGCACGGCCATCGTGCTGTACCTGATCTCCACGCTGTACCACGCACTGCCGATGGGCCGCGCCAAGGCCTGGTTCAACCGGCTGGACCACGCGGCCATCTACCTGTTCATCGCAGGCAGCTACATGCCCTTCGTGTTCGGCGTGCTGCGCGGGCCGCTGGGCTGGACGCTGTTCGGCGCCATCTGCGCGGCAGCCGTGCTGGGCGTGAGCGCCAAGCTGTTCAACCGGCTGCAGCACCCGCTGTGGTCGACCGGGCTGTACGTGGCCATGGGCTGGATGGCGTTGATGGCCGCCGTGCCGCTGTACGAGCGCATGTCGGCCGCCGGGCTGGGCTGGTTGGTGGCCGGCGGGCTGTTCTACACGGCCGGCGCCGTGGTGTTTCTGTTCGACAACAAGATCCGCTTCGCCCACTCGGTGTGGCACCTGTTCGTCTTGGCCGGCAGCACTTGCCACTTCTTCGCCGTCCTCTGGCACTCGCACGGCTGATCTGTTTTCAATAGTGCGGCGGTAGCTCGTCGCGCGGGTTGCGGGCCGCGCCGTCCTGCGACGCGTTCTGGCTCTGCTCGCGCAGTTGCGTGACCTGCAGGATCAGCCGGTCGATCTGCTGCTGTTGGCGGTAGATCGTCATGTTCAGCTGGTCCAGCAGGTCTTCGGCGTAGCTCGACTTGATTTCGAGCTCGGTCACGCGCTCTGCAAGTTCGTTCGGTTGGTTTTCCATGGTGCCGCTATTGGACAGGAAGACCGGCCACGCTTTTGTGACGCCCCGCTCAGCGCCTGACCTTGGCCTCCAGCAGGTCGCCCATGCCGATGCGCCTGGCGAATTCGATGCGCACGCGTTCCGACACCTCGAACACCTGCGCCGCGCCGTCGCCCACGAAGTCGATCAGCGAGCGCATCGGCCGCGTGCCGGCGGGCAGGCCCACGATGCGCACGATCTCGTCGGCCACGGCCTGCGGGTCGGCGTTGTCGGGCATGAGGGCCGACAGGCGCGCGCCGATCTGGTCCATCACACCGTCGTAGCGGCCGTAGGCGACGGCGGTGGCCGCATCGGCCGGCTTGCCCGCGCTCGGGAAGTGGTCGGTGCCCTTGGTGAAGGCGCCGGGCACGACGATCGAGGTCTCGATGCCGAAGCGCGCGATCTCGTAGGCCAGCGTCACGGCCAGCGAATCCATCGCCGCCTTGGCCGCGCCGTACGGCCCCATGAACGGCGGAAAGCCGCCCTTGGTGGTGGTGCTGCTGATCCACAGCATCAGCCCCGACTCCTGCTTGCGCAGGTGCGGCAGCACCGCGCGGTTCACGCGCTGCGCGCCGAGCACGTTGGTGTCGAACACCTTCGTGATTTCCTCGGGCGTGAAGGCCTCGGTCGGGCCGACCACCAGATGGCCTGCGTTCTGCATCACCACGTCGAGGTGGCCCTGCTCCCGCACGATGGTCGCGGCGGCGGCATCGGCCGATGCTTGCGAGAGCACGTCGAGTTCGAGCGGGTGCAGCTGGATGTTCTTCGCCGCGGCGAGTGCGCGCAGCTCGGCGGCGCGTGCGTTGTTGCGGCCCCCGATGTCGCGCATCGAGGCGTAGACGACGTGGCCCGCTTCGGCGAGGGACTGCGCGGTGAGCTTGCCGATGCCGGTGCCGGCCCCGGTGACGAGGATGACGGATTGCATGATGGAACTCCTGGAATGAATGAATGAATGGAATTGGGGGGATCGGAAGGCGCGTCTTCTCTTCAATGCACGCGGCGCTGCAGCGCATGCGCCGCCCACGCAGCCACCGACCCGAGAGCGACCGCGCCGCCCAAGGTGCCGAACAGCGCAAGCGAAGGCGGCCGGTGGATCGCGAAGAACGCGATCAGCCCGAGGAAGTAGCACAGCAGGTTGTTCAAGCGCGGCACGCCGCGCATCGACACCACGACCAGCGCGACGACCAGCACCACCAGGGGCAGCGCCATGGCGCCCACGACGGGGCTCAGCGCACCGATGGCCACGGCCGCGGCCTTGCCGATCAGCACGCCCAGGCTCACGCAGGCGAGGTTGAACACGCCGTCGCGCGCCGTGACGCCGCGCGTGTAGAAGGCCACCCAGCCGACGAACATCGCCCAGACGGGCAGTTCGAGGACAAGGGCCAGCCCCGAGGCGGCAGCGGCGACCACCGCGGCGGCGAGCGTGAAGGCCGAATAGGCCACGCTGAAGAAACGCGGGGCTGCGGCGGACGGGTTCGGTCGGCTCATGATGATTTCTCCTGGAACGTGGCCACGGGCGCTCAGGCCACGCCGCCGTTGGCGCGCAGGACCTGGCCGTTGACCCAGCCCGCATCGGGGCCGGCGAGGAACGAGACCACGGAGGCGATGTCCCCGGGCTGGCCCAGGCGCTGCAGCGGCGGCATCTTCGCGAAGGCCTGGATCTGCTCCTCGGTCTTGCCATCGAGGAACAGCGAGGTGGCGATGGGGCCCGGCGCCACGGCGTTCACCGTGATCTCGCGGCCGCGCAGTTCCTTGGCGAACACATGCGTGAAGGCCTCGACCGCCGCCTTGGTGGCGTTGTAGATCGCATAGCCGGGCATGTTCAGCGCCAGCGTGGTGCTCGAGAAATTGACGATGCGCCCGCCCGCGTTCAGGCGCGTGGCGGCCTCGCGCAGCGTGTTGAAGGTGCCGCGCACATTGATGTCGAAGGTCTGGTCGTAGAGCGCGTCGGTGTGCTCGGCCAGGGGCACGGTCTTGAGCACGCCGGCGTTGTTGACGAGCACGTCGACCTTGCCGAGTTGCGCCTCGACCGCGTCGAACATGGCGCGCACTTCGTCGGCGCTGGCCACGTCGGCCTGGACCGCGAAGGCCTTGCCGCCGGCCGCCCGCAGTTCGGCGACGAGCGCGTCGGCCTGCGCCGGGCTCGACGCGTAGTTGACGGCGACGGCAAAGCCGTCTTTGGCGAGGCGCTGCGCGACGGCGGCGCCGATGCCGCGCGATGCGCCGGTGACGAGGGCGACCTTGGGTTGGGTGAGCTGGTTCATGGCGTGTTTCCTTGCTGGGTTGGTTGGTGAGACGGATGATCGATCGTTCCACCCAAAAGATAATCAGCACGAAATCGCCATTACCATTCCATTTACTTCAACAATCCAGCACGGGGCCCCCATGGACCGCTTCCAGGAAATGCAGGCCTTCGTGCGCATCGCCGAGCGCCAGAGCTTCACGCAGGCCTCCGAAGATCTGCAGATTCCGCGCGCCACCGTCACCAACCTGATCAAGCGCATCGAGCAGCGCGTCGGCACGCGGCTGCTGGAGCGCACCACCCGCACCGTGCGCCTCACGCAGGACGGCGAGGCCTACTACCGCCGCTGCGTGCGCCTGCTGGCCGACGTGGAAGAGGCCGAGGGCCTGTTCCGCGACGAGGCGCCCAAGGGCCTGCTGCGCGTGAACCTGCAAGGCACGCTGGCAAAGCACTTCGTGGTGCCGGCGCTGCCGGACTTCCTGGCGCGCTACCCCGAGCTGGCGCTGCACATCGGCGAGGACGACCGGCTGGTCGACCTGGTGCGCGAGGGCGTCGACTGCGTGCTGCGCGCGGGCACGCTGCAAGACTCGTCGATGGTCGGGCGGCGCGTGGCGCTGCTGCCGCAGGTGACGGTCGCGAGCCCCGCCTACATCGCGGCGCACGGCGAGCCCGGCAGCGTGGAGGCGCTGGCCGCGCACCGCGCCATCAACTACATCTCCAGTGCCACGGGCAAGGCGGTGCCGCTGGAGTTCACGGTCGACGGCCGCGTGACCACCGTGCAGCTCGGCGGCATCGTCTCGGTGACGGGCACCGACCTGTACACGGGCTCGGCCATCGCGGGCCTGGGGCTGGTGCAGGTGCCGCGCTACCGCGTGGCGGCCGAGCTGGCGGACGGGCGGCTCCAGGTGCTGCTGCCCGACTTCGCGCCGCCGCCGATGCCCGTGTCGGTGCTGTATTCGCAGAACCGGCAGCTGTCGTCACGCGTGCGCGTGTTCACGCAGTGGCTGCGCGACATCTTCGAGGCGGCCAGCACCTGAGGCCCCCGTCCTTCAACAAGCCGGCGACTCCAACGCCACAACTGCCGCGTTGTCTTGCGTCTCCCCTCGCAGGAACGCAAACACCACCAGCGCCGTGACCACCGTCACCCCCGCCAGCACGCACAGCAGCGTGCTGAACGCCGCGCCATACGCGTGCAACAGCCCCGCGCGGTCCACCCCCGGCAGCAACGCCATTGCCTGCGCCAAGTCCCCCGTCGTCATCCGCTGCGCCGCCTGCGACGCGGCCGCCGCAGGCCCCAGTTGCAGCGTCACCAGCGCCGTCAGCCCCGCGCCCACCAGCGCCAGCGCGATGCCCTCGCCCGCCACGCGCACGGTGTTGAAGATGCCCGACGCCATGCCCGCGCGCTCGCGCGGCACCACGCTCACGGCCAGCCCGTCCATCAGCCCCCACGGCAGGCCGATGCCCGCGCCGATCAGCAGCAGCGCCCACACCAGCTCGTGCAGCGGCGCCCCCGGCGCGCAGCGGCTGAGCCAGAACAGCCCCACCGCGCACACCAGCAGCCCCACCGCCGAGATCACGCCCGCCGAGAAGCGGTGCGCGAGCCACGCCGCCAGCGTCGGCACCACCAGGATCGGGCCCGACAGCGCGAACATGAAGCCGCCCGCCTCCAGCGCGCTGCGGCCTTCCAGCCCGATGAAGCGAATCGGCAGCAGCACCAGCAACACCACGAACCCATAGGCCGGCGCCGCGGCGAGCAATTGCACGCCGACGAAGCGCGGAAAGCGGAACAGCGACAGGTCGAGCATCGGATGCGCCACGCGCCGCTCGATGGCAATGAAGGCCGCGCCCATCAGCACCGCCCCCGCCAGCGCGCCCAGCACCCACGGGCTGCCCCAGCCGCTGTCGGGCGCCTGCAGCACGCCCAGCGTCAGCAGGCTCAGCGCGGCGGTGAAAGTGAGCGTGCCCTGCACGTCGAGCCCCATTGCATTCGGGTTGCGCGACTCGTGCATGGCGGGCGCGGCGATGCACAGCGCCAGCAGGCTCACCGCGCCGGGGCTCAGCATCACCGCCTGCCAGCCGAAGCGCTCCGCGAGCCAGCCCGAAAGAATGGCGCCGCACGACAGCCCCACGCCGAACGACGTGCCGATCAGGCTGAAGGCCCGCGTGCGCGCCGCGCCGTCGAACACCTGCGCCAGCGCCGCCGTGCCCGCCGCAAAAGCCGCCGCCGAGCCCAGCCCCTGCAGTGCCCGCGCGAGGTCGAAGCCGACGATGCCGGGCGCCAGCGTCAGCAGCGAACTGCTCAGCGCCACCACCGCCAGCCCCTGCAGGAACACGCGCTTGCGGCCGTAGGCGTCGGCCAGCGCGCCGGCCGCCATCAGCGTGGCGCCGAAGCTCAGCATGAAGGCGTTGGTCACCCAGTTGAGTTGCACCGGGCTGCCGCCGAGCGCGTCGCGGATCGCGGGCAGCACCACCGCCGGGCCGGTGAAGCTCAGCGGCATGCCCAGCGCCGCGAGGCAGACGGCGGCCAGCAGCCAGTTCTTGGACGAAGAAGACGAGGACATCGGAAAAAGGCTTTCGCACGGAAAAGACGAGGGAGAGAAGATAGAAAGGAATCAATGAAATAAAAATGGCACCATTGATCCTCAGACCCCCAACCCAAGGTTGCGAATCAATCCATGGACAGCTTCAGCGGACTCGAATCTTTCGTGCGGGCGGCCGACCAGCTCAGCTTTGCCAAGGCCGGGCGGCAGCTCGGCATTTCGGCCTCGGCAGTGGGCAAGAACGTGGCGCGGCTCGAGCAGCAGCTCGGCGTGCGACTGTTCAACCGCACCACGCGCCACACGCGGCTCACGCAGGAGGGCGCGCTGTTCCACGAGCGCTGCCGCCGCATCCTCGACGAGCTGGACGACGCGCGGGCCATGATGCAGGACGCCGTCGCCGCGCCGCGCGGCCGGCTGCGCGTGAGCCTGCCGACCATCGGCTACCGCTTTCTGCTGCCGATCCTGCCGGCGTTCAAGGCCGCTTACCCCGAGATCGAGCTCGACCTCGACTTCAACGACCGGCTGGTGGACGTGATCGCCGAAGGTGTCGACGTGGCCATCCGCAGCGGCGACCTCGTCGACTCGCAGCTGGTGGCCCGGCGGCTGGGCCCGTTCCAGTTCGTGCTCGTGGCCTCGCCCGCCTACCTGGCGCGCCACGGCGTGCCGCAGGTGCCGGCCGATCTCGCGAACCACGCCTGCCTGCGCTACAAGTTCGTCACCGGCGGGAAGATCGAGGAATGGGACTTGCCCGGCCTGCCCGAGCAACTGCCCGCTACCCTGCTGTGCAACAACATGGAGGCCATGCTGGGCGCCGCCGTCGCCGGGCTCGGCGTGGCCTACATGCCCGACTTTCTCGCGCGCGATTCGCTGGGGCGCGGGGAGCTGCAATGCGTGCTCTGCGGGCACATAGCGCGGCAGGGGCAGTTCTCGGCGCTGTGGCCGTCGAGCCGGCAGTTGTCGCCGAAGGTGCGGGCGTTCGTGGACTTCGCGGGGGAGCGGATGTTCAGGGAAGAAGGCACCGCGGTGCCCACGGCGGCGACCGATTGGACCAAATTCAGACCATAATTAGTCCGACTAATAATTTTGGACAGGGCGAGCAATGAATTTCTCCACGCAAGTCAAACCCATCAGCTATCTCAAGAGCCATGCGGCGGACATCGTCAAAACGCTTTCCGAAACCCGGGAGCCCTTGGTCATCACCCAGAACGGCGAAGCCAAGCTTGTGGTGATGGATGTCCAGTCCTATGAAGAACACGAAGCCACGCTCGCGCTCCTCAAGGTTCTCGCACTTGGAAACCGTGAAATCGAGAAGGGCCACTTCCGATCAGCCACAGACGTCTTCGCCGACCTGGACAAAGAAGACGCGCAATGAAGGTCGTGTTCTTGCAGTCGGCCGAAGCCGACCTGAAGGACCTGCGACGCTACGTCATCAAGAACTTCGGTTCGACTGCCTGGGCCAGCAGCTACGCAAAGATCAAGGAGTCCGTGGCGCTGATCGAAGCACATCCTCAAGCGGGCCGGGTGCCCGACGAGTTGGAGGACCTGAACGTCGCCCAGTATCGACAGGTCATTTCGGGCATGAATCGCATCATCTATGAAGTGAGAGTGGATGCGGCCTACATCCACCTCGTCTGCGACACGCGAAGGGACCTGAAAGGCCTGCTCATGCGGCGTATCGTTGGCGCGGCATGAGCAAGCGAGTCCTCGGCGCTGCTCTTACGCGGCCTGCGTGAGTTCGCCGTCCGCCTGTTCAGCGACAGTGCTGACGGGCGTTTCTTCGGTCTTGGCGCTTTCCGCGATCACGGGCTTCACGGGTTCCGGCTCGATGGCAATCGCAGCTGCGACGACAGGCGCTGCCACTTCCGCAGGCTTGACGCTCTCCGCAGCTTCCGCTTTCACGGGCTCCGGCTTCATCGGTGCTGGCGCTTCTGCGGGTGCCGCAATCGGCACGGCAACAGGTGCAGCCACGGCAACGGGCGCTGCCTCGACAGGCTTCGCGCTCTCCGCCACCACTGGCTTCGCAGGCTCCGCCTTCGTCGGAGCTGGCGCAGGCACAGCAGCCGGTGCAGCCTCGGCAACTGGGGCCACCTCGACGGGCTTCGCAGGCTCCACCTTCGCCGGAGCCGATGCCGCGACAGGCGCCGGCGCAACGACAGGCGCAGCAACAGCAGGCGCCACCACCTCCGCAGCCTTGGCCGCCTTGGCAGGCTTTGCGCCCTCCACGGCCACCTTGGCGGCAGCCGCCGGCTTCGTCGCCTCCGCCTTCACAGCCGCCGCCACGGGCTTCACGGCCTCCGCCTTCGCCGGCTCGCTCTGCGCAACCCGGCTCAGCGCCAGCGCGGCCTTCAGCGGGAACAGCGTGCGCTCATCCCCTTGCGCCGTGTTGCTCACCGTCGTGCCATGGGTCTCGTCCAGGCTGGCGGTGCGCACCGCGTCGAGGCGGTGCGTGGGCACCATGAACGGCGAGTGCGTGGTGTAGATGATCTGGTTGCCGAAGTCTTTCTCGAAGTGCGCCAGCAGGTCGGCCTGCGAGTGGGCGTGCAGGTGCAGGCCGGGCTCGTCGAGCAGCAGGATGGCGTCTTCCGCGCGGCCGCCCTGGGTGTCGGCGAAGAACGCGACATAGAACGAGAAGAACCACTGGAAGCCGCGGCTGCGCTCTTCCAGGTTCACCTCGACTTCGTAGGCGCCGTTCGGGTCGGACACCAGCGTGTCGAGGTACTGGCCGTCGAGGCTGAAGCGCACCTTCAGCGGGCGGTCGTTCCACAGGCGGCGGATCTCGGCGGTCACCACCGAGCCCGCGCGGTTGGCGAGCTGGTTGCGCGTGGCCTGGTCGTTCTTCTCGAGCAGGTTCTGCAGTTGCTGCGGGTCGAGCCCCGCCACCTTGCACAGCTTGCCGAAGCTCTGCTGCTCGGGCGTGAGCTGGCCCCAGCCCTGGCGGCCCAGGTATTCGGCGATGTTCTGGCGGCCGGGCAGCGCCGGGTATTCGTCCACGTACACGAAGCGCGGCAGGTGCTCCAGCACCCAGGCGCGGGCGCGGGCCAGCGCGGGCTCGTCGTTGGCGATGGCGCGGGCCATGTCTTCCAGCTCGGCCAGCATCTGCTCCTGCTTGTCGCTGAGCTCGGCGTCGGCCACGGCCAGCGCCTTGCGCAGCGCCTGCATGGCCTTGACGGCGCCGTCGGACCACTTGACGTAGTCGGGGCTCATGATCATGGCCGCGTCGAAGGTGTCGGACTCCTGCTCGAGCAGCGCGCGCGATTCCTCGGCGACCTTCTCGGCGGCGGCCTTGACGGCCGGCACGATCTTGCGGACCTTGGCCTTGATGTCGCCGACGTCGAGCGACAGCGCGCTCAGGCCTTCGAGCCCGGACCAGCGCGTGGTGCCGTAGCCGCGACCGGCGGTGACATGGCGCACGCCGGCGGCGCGCGGCAGGATCTCGGCCAGCGCGGCCTGCTCGGCCTCGTCGAGCGCCCAGCGGGTTTCGACGACGGGCGTGTCGGCCGTGCATTCCTCGAGCCGGCGGTGGCGCGGAAAGTCCTTGATGGGGCTGAGTTCGACCAGGCCTTCGGCCGGGTTCAGGCTGTGGAGCGCGCGCAGCAGGTTCGATTTGCCGCTGTCATTTCGACCGAGGATCGCCGTGATCTGTGTGGAATCGATGGAGCCGCTGTCGTTGATCGAGCGAAAGTTGGTGATCTGGAATGACGCCAAGCGCATGTGAGGGGGTTCACTTCGGAAATGGATACGGGGCCGGGGAATGTATTGCATTCCCGGCCGTCCGGCCCGTGGCCAAAGAAAAATATTGCTACGCGGGGGCTACCCGGGGCTACTCCGCCGCGCGCCGCAGCGTGTCGACCACCGGGCGGCGCAGCACGTCGCGCAGGCCCCACCATCCCGCACCCAGCGCCAGCACCGCGCCGGCCAGCGCGCCGGCAATCGGCACCACGGGCGAGGCGGTCCAAGTGAACTCGAACACATAGCGCGCCAGCGCCCAGCCGATCACCGAGGCCACGATGCTCGCCAGGAAACCCGCGAGCAGCCCGCGCCCGCCAGCTCCGCGCGCTGCACCTGGCGCAGCAGGCTGGCGCGCGCGCCCACCGCGCGCATCACCGCGAACTCGCGCGCCCGCTCCTCGCGCGTGGCCGTGACCGCCGCGAACAGCACCACCAGCCCCGCCGCCAGCGTGAACCCGAACAGGAATTCGACCGCGCGGATCACCTGGTCGAGCACGCGCTGCAGCTGGTTGATGGTGGCGCTCATGTCGACGTTGGTCACGTTCGGGTAGCTGCGCACCAGCGCGTTGTCGAAGCCGCGCGTCTCGGGCGCGCGGAAGGCGCCCATGTAGGTCACGGGCACGTCGGCCAGCGAGGCCACCGTGTACATCACGAAGAAGTTGGCGTGCAGCGAGCCCCAGTCGACCTTGCGCAGCGAGGTGATGCGCGCGTCGTTCTGCATGCCGCCGATGTCGAAGCGCAGCGTGTCGCCCAGCTTCAGGCCCAGCGTCTCGGCCAGGCCCTCTTCCACGCTCACTTCGTTCTTGGCGTCGGGCGTCCACTTGCCCGACGTGATGCTGTTGTGCGCGGGCGCTTGCACGCTGTTGCTGAGATTGAACTCGCGGTCGACCAGGCGCTTGGCGCGGTCTTCGGCGTAGTCGTCGGGCGTCACGGGCTTGTCGTTGATGGCAACGAGGCGGCCGCGGATCATCGGGTACCAGTCGAACTTGCCCACGCCCGCGTCGCGCAGCGACTTCTGGAAGGCCTCGCTCTGGTCGGGCATGACGTTGATGACGAAGCGGTTGGGCGCGTCGGGCGGCGTGGCCTGGCGCCAGCTCGCGACCAGGTCGGTGCGCAGCAGCACCAGCAGCACCAGCGCCAGCAGGCCCACGGCCAGCGCGCTGACCTGCACCACCGCATAGGCCGGGCGCGCCGAGATCTGCCGCGTGGCCAGCACCAGCCAGCGCGGCGCGGTCGTCTCGTTGACGCTGCGGCGCAGCACCTTCACCGCGAGCCAGCTCAGCAGCGCGAACACCGCCACCGCACCCGCGAAGCCGCCGACCGCGATCAGGCCCAGCTTGATGTCGCTGCTGGCCGCCATCAACAGCGCCGCGAAGCCCGCCACGCCCACGCCCAGCACCGCGAGCGACGCGGGCTTGAGGCCGCCCACGTCGCGCCGGATCACGCGCAGCGGCGGCACGCGCGCCAGTTGCAGCACCGGCGGCAGGCCGAAGGCGAACAGCAGTGTGAGCCCCATGCCCAGGCCGAAGGCCACGGGCCACAGCGTGGCCGACGGCAGCGCGGTTTCGACCAGGCCGGCCAGCAGCAGCACGAACACATAGTGCACCGCGAAGCCGATGGCCACGCCGAGCCCGCTGGCGACCACGCCGATGACCGCGAACTCGAAGGTGTAGGCCGCGGCGATGGTGCGCTGGCTCTGGCCGAGCACGCGCAGCATGGCGCAGTCGTCCAGGTGGCTGGCCGCGAAGCCGCGCGCGGCCAGCGCCACGGCCACGGCCGACAGCAGCGCCGCGAGCAGCGCGACCAGGCTGAGGAATTTCTCGGCGCGGTCCAGCGTCTGGCGCATCTCGGGCCGGCCGCTTTCGAAAGAGTCGAGCCGCACGCCGCGCAGCTCGCCCTTCTTGAGCGTGGCGTCGGCCCAGTCGCTGAAGCGCTTCACGGCCGCGTCGTTGCCGGCCACGGCGTAGCGGTAGCCCACGCGGCTGGCCGGCTGCACGAGCGCGGTGCGCGCCACGTCGGCCTGGTTGAGCATCACGCGCGGAGAAAAGCTCATGAAGCCGGCGCCGCGATCGGGCTCCAGCGTGATGACGCGGCCCACGCGCAGGCCGGCGTCGCCCAGCAGCAGGGTGTCGCCGATCTTCAGGCCCAGCGAGTCGAGCAGCGAGGCGTCGACCCAGACTTCGCCGGGCGGCGGAATGTCACGCGTGACCGCGCCCGCGCCGTCCAGCGTGGCCGAGGTCTGCAGGCTGCCGCGCAGCGGGTAGCCGGCGGTGACGGCCTTCAGCGCCACCAGCTTGCTGGCGCCGCCCTGCGCGTCTTCGGCGCGGGCCATGGTGGGGAAGCCGTAGGTGCCGGTGCCCTCGAGGCCCAGCGATTTCGCCTGCGCCACGAAGGCGTCGGGCGTCGGGTTGTCGCTCACGATCACCGCGTCGCCGCCCAGCAGCTGGCGCGCGTCGCGCTGCAGGCCGCCCTGCAAACGGTCGGCGAAGAAGCCGACGGCCGTGAGCGCGGCCACGGCCAGCAGCACGGCGACGATCAACAGGCGCAGCTCGCCGGCGCGCAGGTCGCGCCAGAGCGTGCGCCAACCCAGGCGGAGGGAGGCATTCATGGCCGCGACGATAGCCGAGAGCCCCGCGCACGGCCGGATTCAAGGGTTATTGCCGGCTTTGGCCTACTTGCCCGCACCATGGCCCTGTCGCATGATGCGACAAACACCCCACCGCGCTGATCGGGCATTTACTGCAAGCGGCGGCGGGGCAGATAAAAACATTCCACTATCTGGCCATCCTTTCCCCGAAGGAGTGTCGATGTCGCGATGTCAGCACCTGCCAACCCTGGGCCTCTGCCTGGCCCTCGGCGTGCTGTTGAGTGCCTGTGACCCCAAGCCCACGGCCGGCACGGCAGCAGCCCCCTCGGCCCCGGCACCTTCGGCGCCAGCCCCAGCGGCATCAAGCCCGCCGATTCAGCCGACCCCGTCGACGCCAACGCATCCCATAAAGGCCCCTCCGAGGCGGCACCGCCATCGGCGGCATGAGCGGCCCGAACGGCGGCAACGCGTCCGGCGGCGCGCCGCCCGCGCCCAGCGGCGGCGACGGCACCGCGCCCACCGCGCCCAAGTAAGAAGCAGCGCCCAGTTTCCCCAGCAAAAAGAAGACCACGATGAAACACCCCACTTCACCGCAGCAGGAGGTTCCGTCATGGACATGAACCGCCGGCAATTCTTCCGCGTCAGCAGCGCGGGGCTGGTCGGCTCCAGCATCGTGGCGCTCGGCTTCTCGCCCACCGCCGCGCTGGCCGAGGCCCGCAACTTCAAGCTCGCGCGCACCACCGAGACGCGCAACACCTGCCCCTACTGCTCGGTGGGCTGCGGGCTCATCATGTACAGCCTGGGCGACAAGGCCAAGAACGTGGTGTCCGACATCCTCCACATCGAGGGCGATGCCGACCACCCCGTGAACCGCGGCACGCTGTGCCCCAAGGGCGCGGGCCTGCTCGACTTCGTGCACAGCCCCAATCGCCTGAAGTACCCCGAGGTGCGAGAGGCCGGCGGCACCGAGTGGAAGCGCATCGGCTGGGACGAAGCGCTCGACCGCATCGCCAAGCTGCTCAAGGCCGACCGCGACGCCAACTTCCAGGCCACCAACGCCGACGGCAAGACCGTGAACCGCTGGATCAGCAGCGGCATGCTCTGCGCCTCGGCCTCGTCCAACGAAACCGGCTACATCACGCACAAGGCATTCCGCTCGACCGGGATGCTGGTGTTCGACAACCAGGCACGCGTCTGACACGGACCCACGGTGGCCAGTCTGGCCCCGACGTTCGGCAGAGGCGCGATGACCAACCACTGGCAGGACATCCAGAACGCGGACGTCGTGCTGATCATGGGCGGCAACGCGGCGGAGGCGCACCCGTGCGGCTTCAAGTGGGTGATCGAAGCCAAGAAGCAGAACAAGGCGCGGCTGGTGGTGGTCGACCCGCGCTTCACGCGCTCGGCCGCCATGGCCGACTACTACGCGCCGGTGCGGGCGGGCTCGGACATCGCGTTCCTGTCGGGGGTCATCAACTACCTCTTGAGCCACGAGAAGATCCAGACGGAGTACGTGCGCAACTACACCAACGCCACGTTCATCGTCGGGCCCGACTACAAGTTCGAGGACGGCATCTTCAGCGGCTACAACGCCGAGAAGCGCAACTACGACCCCAAGTCGTGGAACTACGCGCTCGACGAGCAGGGCATGGCCAAGGTCGACATGACCATGCAGGACCCGCAGTGCGTGCTGCAGGTCATGAAGCGGCACTACGCGCGCTACACGCCCGAGATGGTGAGCCGCATCACCGGCACCCCGCAGGACAAGTTCCTGAAGGTGTGCGAGTACATCGCCAGCACCAGCACGTCCACGCGCACCATGACCATCATGTACGCGCTGGGCTGGACGCAGCACAGCCAGGGCTCGCAGATGATCCGCACCGGCGCCATCGTGCAGCTGCTGCTGGGCAACATCGGCGTGGCGGGCGGCGGCATGAACGCACTGCGCGGGCACAGCAACATCCAGGGCCTCACGGACCTGGGGCTGCTGTCGAACTCGCTCACGGGCTACATGTCGCTGGCGCGTGACAGCGAACAGACGCTGGACGACTACTACAAGACCCGCGCGCTCAAGCCGCTGCGGCCCAACCAGATGAGCTACTGGCAGAACTACCCGAAGTTCTTCGTCAGCATGCAGAAGTCGTGGTGGGGCGACGCGGCCACGGCCGACAACGACTGGGCCTTTCACTACCTGCCCAAGATCGACAAGCTCTACGACGTGCTGCAGGCCTTCGAGCTCATGAACCAGGGCAAGCTCAACGGCTACATCTGCCAGGGCTTCAACCCGGTGGGCTCGTTCCCCGACAAGAAGAAGATCGTCGACGGTCTCTCCAGGCTCAAGTTCCTCGTCACCATCGATCCGCTGATAACGGAGACCAGCGAGTTCTGGCGCAACTTCGGCGAGTTCAACGACGTCAAGACCGCCGAGATCCAGACCACGGTGTTCCGCCTGCCGTCGACCTGCTTCGCGGAGGAAGACGGCTCGCTCACCAACTCCAGCCGCTGGCTGCAGTGGCACTGGAAGGGCGCGGAGCCGCCGGGCGAGGCCAAGGGCGACATCGAGATCGTGGCGGGCATCTTCAACCGCATGCGCCAGGCCTACATCAAGGACGGCGGCGCCTTCCCCGACCCGATCGTCAAGCTGACGTGGCCCTACAAGATCGCGCATTCGCCGTCCGCCCAGGAACTGGCGATGGAATACAACGGCCGCGCGCTCACCGACCTGCTCGACCCGAAAGACCCGACCAAGCCGCCCATGGCCAAGGCCGGCGAACAGCTCTCGGGCTTCGGCCTGCTGCGCGACGACGGCAGCACCGCCAGCGGCTGCTGGATCTACGCCGGCGCGTGGACGCAGGCCGGCAACCAGATGGCGCGGCGCGACAACGCCGACCCGTACGGCATCGGCATGGTGCAGAACTGGGCGTGGGCGTGGCCGGCCAACCGGCGCATCCTGTACAACGGCGCCTCGACCGACCCGGCCACGGGCAAGCCGTGGATCGCCAGGCGCACCCTCGTCGCATGGAACGGCAAGCAGTGGACCGGCGCGGACGTTCCGGACATCCGGCCCGACGCCAACCCGATGGAAGCCGAGGCGGTGCGCCCGTTCATCATGACGGCCGAGGGCGTGGCGAGGCTCTTCGCGCCCACGGGCATGGCCGAAGGGCCGCTGCCCGAGCACTACGAGCCCTTCGAGTCGCCGCTGGTCAACAACCTGATGCACCCGAACAACGCGGTGGCGCGCGCCAACCCGGCGGCGCGCATCTTCAAGGGCGACCTCGAGCGGCTCGGCGTGCCGAAGGACTTTCCGTACGTGGCCACCAGCTACCGCCTGACCGAGCACTTCCACTACTGGACCAAGAACGTGCGCACCTCGGCCATCATCCAGCCGCAGCAGTTCGTCGAGATCGGCGAAGAGCTGGCGAAGGAGAAAGGCATCGCGCACGGCGACACGGTGAAGGTGTCGAGCAAGCGCGGCTACATCAAGGCCGTGGCGGTGGTGACCAAGCGCATCGTCGGGCTGCAGGTCGACGGGCGCACCGTGCACACGGTGGGGCTGCCGAACCACTGGGGCTTCGTCGGCATCGCGAAGCCGGGCTACCTGGTGAACACGCTGACGCCGTTCGTGGGGGACGCGAACACGCAGACGCCGGAGTACAAGTCGTTCACGGTGAATATCGAGAAGGCATGACATGAAGCACGCACGCGACGATGTCCATGCC
>NZ_MOWM01000017.1 GCF_016082275.1 Variovorax sp. E3 | reverse complement strand
AAGCCCCGAAGAGCCTGATCGCTTGAAACACATGAATGCGTTGTCAGCCGAGCCTTCGATCATACAACGGTTTTTCAGCTTTTCTGCACCAACTTCAACACGCTGGAGAAATCGAGTGCGCCGTGGCCCGCCAGGCTGTGCGCCGCATACAGGCTGCGCGCCAGACCGCCCAGCGGCGTGGCGGCGCGCACGGCCGTGGCGTTCTCCTGGGCCAGCCCCAAGTCCTTGAGCATCAGGTCCGTACCGAAGCCGCCCGCATAGTTCTTGGAGGCGGGCGAAGCTTCCATCACACCGGGCATCGGGTTGTACTTCTCCAGCGCCCAGTTGCCGCCCGAGCTGCGGCGCATGATTTCAGACAGCACCTTCGGGTCGAGCCCGTTGGCCACGCCCAGCGCCAGCGCTTCCGACGTACCGATCATCAAGATGCCGAGCAGCATGTTGTTGCAGATCTTGGCGGTCTGCCCCGCCCCGGCCGCGCCCGCGTGAAAGATGTTCGCGCCCATTTTCTCCAGCACCGGGCGCGCGCGTTCCAGATCCTGCGTCTCGCCGCCGACCATGAAGGTCAGCGTCCCGGCAATCGCGCCCCCCGTGCCGCCCGACACAGGCGCGTCGATCATCGCGATGCCCTTGGCCGCAGCCGCTTCGGCCACCTTGCGAGAGGTGGCAGCCGCGATCGTGCTGCTGTCGATCACCAGCGTGCCGGCCCGGATGCTCTCGAGCAGGCCAGGCTTGCCAGCGCCGCCGAGGAACAGGCCTTCAACGTGCGCGCTGGCCGGCAACATGCTGATGACGACATCAGCTCCCACCACCGTCTCGGCCGCCGACGTAGCGATCGGCAGGCCGTCCGCGCCGAACTTCTTGCACGCCTGCGCCGAGAGGTCGAAGGCGCTGAGCGTATGGCCGGCCTTGAGCAGGTTCATGGCCATCGGGCCGCCCATGTTGCCGAGGCCGATGAATGCGATCTTCATGTGTCTTGTCTCCGTCGTTCTATATATAGAGAAGTGAATCTGCTCAGACCAGCGACGCCAGCTCCGCCGGCATCTCGCCGCGCGGGCGCAGGTGGTCTTCGATGAATGCGGGGGTGATCTCTTCCAGCGTGGCCGGGTTCCAGCGCGGGTTGCGGTCCTTGTCGACCAGCACCGCGCGAATGCCCTCGGCAAAGTCCTTGTGGGCGCAGAAGCCGAGCGACGCCCAGTATTCGAGGCGGAACACCTCCGCCAGCGACATGCGGTACACGCGCTGCCACAGCTCGAAGCTCAGCGCGGCCGAGCTCGGCGCGCCCTTGGCGAAGGTCTTGGCAGCGGTCTGCAGCCATGCGTCGTCGCTTTGCAGTTCGCGCAGGCGCTTGGCGATGTCGAGCAGGTCTTCCCCCGCCATCAGCGCATTGATCGTGTCGTAGTGCTCACGCACTTTCGATGCCGGCATTTCCGCGCCCTCGCCTGCCTTGGCAAGAATGCGCGACAGCGTGGCACGGTCGGCCTTGCCTTCGCCGGCCCACTGCATCGAAGCGATGGCCTCGATCACGTCGCCCTTGCGCTCTTGCGGCACCAGCACATCGGCCAGCCCGCAGAAGATGGTGTCGGCCGCGTTGACGTTCGCGGCCGTCAGCGCCAGGAACAGCCCCGTGCGGCCAGGCGTGCGGCGCAGGAACCAGCTGCCGCCCACGTCGGGGTACAGGCCGATGTTGATCTCGGGCATGGCGATGCGGCTTTGCAGCGTCATCACGCGGTGCGACGCGCCAGCCAGCAGGCCCACGCCGCCGCCCATCACGATGCCGTGGCCCCAGCACAGGAACGGCTTGGGAAAAGTGTGGATCAGGTGGTCCAGCTCGTACTCTTCGCGGAAGAAGTCTTCGGCGTAGGTGTTGCGCTCGGGGCCGCAGTCGAGCAGGGTCTGGTAGAGCTGGCGCAGGTCGCCGCCCGCGCAAAACGCCTTTTCGCCCGCGGCTTGCAGCAGCACGCCGACCACGCCGGCGTCCTGCGCCCACTCGCGCAGCTTGGGCGTGAGCAGCCGCACCATGTCCACGGACAGCGCGTTGAGCGATGCGGGCGCGTTGAGCGTGGCCACGGCAAAGCGCTTGCCGCCGGCGGTCTTGATTTCGTCGAAGAGAACTACGTTGTCGGTCATTGTCTGAAGAATCCTGGATGCGGGCGGGTCAGCGGATATCGCTGTCGCCTTCGAGCAATTTTCGCGCAACGATCACACGCATGATCTCGTTCGTGCCCTCGAGAATCTGGTGCACCCGCGCGTCGCGCACCAGGCGCTCCAGCGGGAACTCGCTCAGGTAGCCGTAGCCCCCGTGCAACTGCAGCGCGTCGTTACAGACATTGAAGCCCGCATCGGTCGCAAAGCGCTTGGCCATTGCGCAGTAGGTGCTGGCATTGGCATGGCCGGCGTCGAGCTTCGATGCCGCGAGCCGCACCATCTGACGCGCCGCGACCAGTTCGGTCGCCATGTCGGCCAGCTTGAACTGCAGCGCCTGGAAGCTCGCGAGCGGCTTGCCGAACTGCTGGCGCTCGTGCAGGTAGCGGCGCGCCGCGTCGAGCGCGCCCTGCGCCGCGCCCACCGAGCAGGTCGCGATGTTGATGCGCCCGCCGTCGAGCCCCTTCATGGCAATGCGAAAGCCCTCGCCTTCCTTGCCCAGCAGGTTCTGCGCGGGAATGCGCACGCTGTCGAAGTTGATGGTGCGCGTGGGCTGGCTGTTCCAACCCATCTTGTGTTCCTTCTTGCCGTAGCTGACGCCCGGCGCGTCGGCCGGCACCGCGAAGGCCGAAATGCCGCTCGCCCCCGCGCCGCCCGTGCGCGCCATCAGCACCAGCACGTCGGTCGAGCCCGCGCCCGAGATGAAGGCCTTGCCGCCGTTGATGACGTACTCCGCCCCTTGCAATTCAGCCCGCGTCTTGAGTGAACCGGCGTCGGAGCCCGCGCCCGGCTCGGTCAGGCAGTACGACGCCAGCTTGCGCCCGCTCGTCAGGTCTTCGCCCCACTGCTGCGCCACCGCATCGGTCGCCCAGGTGCCGAGCATCCACGTGGCCATGTTGTGGATCGTGATGAAGGCCGTGGTCGAGGGGTCGACCGCGGCCATCTCCTCGAACACCAGCGCCGCGTCGAGCCGCGGCAGGCCCAGCCCGCCGATGCGCTCGGGCGCGTAGAGCCCGCAGAAGCCCAACTCGCCGGCCTTGGCGATCGCCTCTTTCGGAAAGACGGCTTCCGCATCCCACTGCGCCGCATGCGGCGCGAACTCGGCCTGCGCAAAGCTGCGCGCGCTCTGCGCGAAGGCGTTCTGTTCTTCGGACAGTTCGAAATTCATTGCTCGCGCCCCTTCCAGCGGTCCAGTTCAGCAGTGCGTTTGCGGGTTGACTTTTCCAGGCACGAGCTGAACACCAGCGGCCAGATGGAGCCGCCTTCGTTCGCCTTCGCCGCGCGCTTGCAGGCGGGGTCGCGGCCCTTGAGCCAGGCGCGCTGCTCGGTGCGCAGCGCGGCGCGCATCTGCGGCGAGAGCGTGTTCATCACCTCGCCGTACCGGATGTTGAGCGTGGCATCGGCCGCCCGAAAATCGCGCGCCGCGCACTCGTTCATTTCCTGCTGATTCCCGTTGGGATTGCAGTCGATCGCACCGGCGTCGGCAGCGGCCTGCGCGCCGCCGGCGAGAAACGCGACCGTCGCCACCGCGCCCCATGCCGCGACGCGAAACCCCCGCCTCATTTGAGGCTGATGGTCGTGTTGACGCCGTGCGAGACGGTGCTGTCGTCGAACCAGCGTGCCGTCACGGTCTTGGTCTGCGTGTAGAACATGATGACCTGCTTGCCATACGGGCCCAGGTCGCCCAGCTTCGAGGCGCGCGAACCGGTGAACGAGAACATCGGGACCGGCACCGGGATCGGCACGTTGATGCCGACCTGGCCCACGTCGATGTCTTCCTGGAAGCGGCGCGCCGCGGCGCCCGACTGCGTGAAGATCGCCGTGCCGTTACCGTTCGGATTGCTGTTGATCAGGTCGATGGCTTCGTCGATGGTTTCGGCGTCGGCAATGCACAGCACCGGGCCGAACACTTCCTGGTCATAGATCGTCATGCCGGGCTTCACGCCGGTGAAGATCGTCGGGCCGACGAAGTTGCCCTTTTCGTAGCCGGGCACGGTGGGCTTGCGGCCGTCGAGCACCAGCTTGGCACCGTCGGCTTCGCCGCGTTCGATCAGGCTGTTCACGCGGTCGAAAGCAGCGCACGACACCAGCGGCCCCACGTCCACGCCCTTCTCGGTGCCCGCGCCGATCTTCAGCGTCTTGGCCTTGGCGATCAGTTCCGGCACCCAGTTGCGCGCCTCGCCGACCAGCACCGCCACCGACACCGCCATGCAGCGTTGACCGGCCGCGCCGAAGCTCGCGCCAGCCAGCGCATTGAGCGTCTGCTCCTTGTTGGCGTCGGGCATCACGATGGCGTGGTTCTTCGCGCCCATCATGCATTGCGCGCGCTTGCCGTTCAGCGTGGCGCGGTTGTAGACGTGCGTGCCGACCTTGGTCGAGCCCACGAAGCTGATTGCCTTGATGTCCTTGTGGTCGCAGATGCCGTTGACGATGGCTTCGCCGCCGTGCACCACGTTCAGCACGCCGGGCGGAATGCCCGCTTCGATCGCCAGTTCGCACAGGCGCATGGTGACCATCGGGTCTTGCTCGGAGGGCTTCAGCACGAAGGTGTTGCCGGTGACGATGGCCATCGGGAACATCCACAGCGGGATCATGGCCGGGAAGTTGAACGGCGTGATGCCGGCGCACACGCCCAGCGGCTGCAGCAGCGTGTACGTGTCGACGCCGTTGGCCACATTGTTGGCCAGCTCGCCGAGCTGCAGGTTGCCGATGTTCGATGCGTGCTCGACCACCTCGAGGCCGCGGAACACGTCGCCCTCGGCGTCCGGCAGCGTCTTGCCCTGCTCGGCCGTGAGGATCGCGGCCAGCTCGCCCATGTTCTCGCGAATCAGTTGCTGCAGCTTCAGGAAGATACGGGCGCGCGTGCCGATGGGGGTCTTGCGCCAGGTCTTGAAGGCTTCCTTGGCGGAGGCCACGGCGGCGTCGAGCTCGGCCGGGGTCGCGAAGGGCACGCGGGCCAGCACCTGCTGCGTGGCCGGGTTGACGACGTCGCGCCATTCGGTGGTCTTGGATTCGACCAGCTTGCCGCCGATCAGCAGCTTGACGGTGGCGACCTGGGTCGAGGGGGTGGTGGTGGCGTCCATGAGGGCTTTGTCTCCTGTGAATTTGGTGCCGGCCTGGCCGGTGCAGAGCGACATCCTAGCTTTGCAGATTTGCCATGACAATAGACAAATATGCGCCACGGCTTTGCAAATTTGCAGAGCCTCAACCGAAGGGCAAGCAAGCACATGGACTGGGACAACCTGCGGTATTTCCTGGAGCTGGCCCGCTCGGGCACGCTCATGAGCGCCGCGCGCCGGCTCGAGGTCGACCACACCACCGTGGCGCGCCGCATCCAGGCGCTCGAGAAGGAAGTCGGCGCCCCGCTCTTCTCGCGTGAAGCGGGCGGCCACAGGCTCACCGAGGCGGGCCGCCGGCTGCAGCCGCAGGTCGAGGCGATGGAGAGCGCGTTCCAGGCGGTGGAAAGCACGTCGCCCGCGTCGCAGGAAGGCCTGTCGGGGCTGGTGCGCATCGGCGCGACCGAAGGCTTCGGCACCGTCGTGCTCGCGCCGCAACTCGCCCTGTTCGCGGTGCAGCACCCCCGGCTCACCATCGACCTGCTCGCGATGCCGCGCCTCGTGCACCTGTCGCGGCGCGAGGCCGACATCGTGATTTCGCTCGAACGCCCGGCACGCGGGCCGGTGGTCGTCACCAAGCTCACCGACTACACGCTGCGGCTCTACGCCTCGAAGAAATACCTGGCCGCGCACAAGCCCATCAAGACGCGCGAAGACCTGCGCGGCCACACCTTCATCAGCTACGTGGACGACCTGCTCTTCAGCAAGGAACTGCAATACCTCGACGAACTGCACCGCCCCGACAGCTTCGCGCTGCGCAGCACCAGCGTGCTCGCGCAGCACAGCGCCGTGGCGGCGGGCGCGGGCATCGCGGTGCTGCCGGCCTTCATCGCCGAGAAAGACAACGCGCTGCGGCCCGTGCTGCCCGGACAGGCGAACTTCACGCGGACCTTCTGGATGTCGATGCCGGCGGAGACCAAGCACCTGGTGCGGATGCAGGCGACCTGGGAGTTCCTGCGAAAAACAGCCGAAGCGCATCGCGGGCAGTTGCTGCTCGACGGCACGGCCAGCGCTGCAAGCTGAAGGCATTTGCTCAGAGCCAGAAGTTCGTTGGCGCTTTCCCCTCGCGCTCCTAGCATGTGGCGCTGCATTCATCACTCATAACAGCGAACAGGGAATCTCTCATGGCCAAGTCTTCCGCTCCTTTCACCCCTCTGCAGCAACGGCTCGACGAAGTCGCCAAGGAACTCGGCGTCGAGTCGGTGCTCATCATGCAGTCGACGCCCACGCACATGCGCGTCGAAGCCTCCGGCGGCCCGCAGGAGTCGACCTACGCCATCGGCGCCGAAGGCCGCAAGGGTGCAGCCTTCGAAGAGGCCCACGAGCTCTATTGCGAACGCGTCGTCGACAACGACAAGCCGCTGTTCGTGCGCGATTCCACGCAGGAGGCGGACTGGGCCGGGAACGAGGACGAAGTCGAATTCGGCCTGCGCAACTACCTCGGCTTTCCGCTGCACAACGCGGACGGCAGCGTGTACGGCACGGTCTGCGTGCTGCACAGCGAAGCACGCGACTACTCGGAAGCCGAGCAGCGCGCGGTGGAAAAGCTGCGCAACGAAGCCGAGACGCTCCTGAAGAAAGACAACACCGACGGGCGTTGATCCCCGGCGGCCGGTTGTGCGATGCTGGCGGCCGGTGCCAACAAGGCACCGCCTTCAGCAAGGAGACTCGAATGCCACGTCATCGTCCCGCCCGGCTGGAACACATCGCTGGCATCGGCGTCGACCGCATGGGCGCCATCGCCGATGACGCCGACGGCCCGCCTTTCCTGCGTCTGGAAAACCTCGACGTCGACATCCCGCCCGACCCCGAGGCCATCGCGCGCACCGTGCGCGCGGCGTCGGAGGACGCGGACAACAGCTACCTCCCCTTCGTCGGCCAGTCGCGGCTGCGCGACGTGGCGGCGCGGCACGTGTCGGCGCTGTCGGGCGTGGCGTACAGCGGCGCGCGCAACTGCGTGATCTCGGCGGGCGGGCTCTCGGGCATCCTCAACGCGCTGCTCGCCACCGTCGAAGTCGGCGACGAGGTGCTGGTGACCGACCCGACCTACGCCGGGCTGCTCAACCGCATCCGGCTTGCGGGCGGCACGCCGAAGTACGTGCCGTTCAAGTTCAACCCCGGGGGTGAATGGAAGCTCGACCGCGACGCGCTGCGGGCCGCCGTCGGGCCCCGCGTGCGCGTGATGCTGCTGATGTCGCCGTCGATGCCCACGGGCGGCTTCTTCGATGCGGAGGACTGGCGCGCCATCGCCGCGCTGTGCGTGCAGAACGACCTGACGCTGATCCTCGACACGGCCATGGAGCGCCTGCTGTACGACGGCCGAAAAGTGATCCACCCCGCGGGTCTGCCCGGCATGGCCGAACGCACGATCACCGTCGGCTCATCGGCCAAGGAACTGCGCATGATCGGCTGGCGCGTGGGCTGGACCGTCGCGCCGGAGTCGTACATGCCCGACCTCGTGGCCGTGTCGCTCGCGAACGTGGTGGTGCCGGTGGGCATTGCGCAGGACGCCGTGGCGACGGCGCTGGCGCAATCGGCGCACACGCTCGCGCCGTACGTGGGCGAGCTGGAGCGGCGACGCGACGCAGTGCTCGACGAACTCAAGGGCTTGCCGGTCGGCGTGCCGGCCGGCGGCTGGTCGCTGCTGCTGCGCACGAGCGACTTCGGCATCGATGGGCAGACCTTGTCGCAGCGGCTGCTGAAGGCCAGGGTCTGCGCGACGGCGATGCAGGGTTGGGGGGAAACGCATGGGGCGCAGTATTTGCGCTTTGTTTTTTCCAATGAGTCGGTCGAGCGGCTGCGGGGGCTGGGGGAGAAGGTTCGGATGGCGCTCGGGGCATGAAACCGATACTCGGACACATACGCATGGGCACCGGTTCTCGTCTGGGACTGAACGGGCTGGCCTGGATGCTCTCGATCCCGGTCGTCAGCATCTGCCTGACGGCGCTGGATCGCCATCAGACGCGGCCTTTGTCGGGCGCTATCGTGGCCGGTGCCGCCGTGGCATTGCTGCTGTGGGCGGGGCTGATCTACTGGCGCTGCGTTCCGAGTGCCGCGTCCCTTGTGGAACGGGCGATCTACTTCGTGGCCTTCTCCGCCGTCATGCTGCTGGTCGGAGCGGGCGCACTGTGGGCGGCCTTCTGGCTCACGGTCGCGGTCTATGGGCTCTGACCCGACTCACGAGAACAGTCGTTTCAGGAACCCCGGCTTGGCTGCGGGTGCCTGCGCTTTTTCCAGCAGCTCGATCAACCCTTCCACGCGCGGCTGCTTGAGCCGGCGCGCATAGACCAGGTACGACTCTTCCTCGTCCACCGTGTAGAACTGCGGCGGCATCGGCAGGCCCGACACCGCACCCAGCAACACGCGCAGCGCGTCGAGCTGGTTCATGCGAATGGCGCTGGTCAGCGCCGTCTCGCCCAGCGACGGGATGATCTCGTTCGCTCCCGCGAGCCCCGTATCGAGCAGCGGCTGGATGGCCGCCACGTCGCCGTTCACCGCTGCGGCGCCCAACGCGTCCAGCGCCGCCATCTTCTCGGGCCAAAGGCTCGCCTTGTAGGCGTCGCTGCGCTTGTCGTCCTCGTCGCGGGCGTCGCCGCCTTCCATGGTCATGAAGTCCGTTACCAGCGCCACGGGCTCGCCCGCTGCGTCGAGTGCCCAGAAGCTCGGGTAGTTGCCGTCGCCCCAGCCCGAACTGAAGATCAGCATGTTGTTCGCGGAACCTGCACCGAGCGGGTAGTGATCGGCCATGTTGGCCGAGCCGAGCTCGGGTTCGAGCACGTCGTCGTAGTAGCTGATGAAGTCCGGGTTGCCGGCTTCGCGCTTGTCGCGCTCGGCCATGGCGGCCGCGGCGTCGGTGTCCATGAAGCAGCCCACGCCCGCGTCGACCGGGTAGCCGAAGAACTCGTCGTCGCCGAGCGTCTGCGTCGACTCGCCGTCGAGCAGCGCCATCTCCCATCGCAGATCGGCTGCGCGCAAATCGCCGCGTTCGCGCAGCCACAGCACGGCCAGTGCGTGCCGGCCCTTGTCGTGCAGCACATCGACCGGGAACGCGCCCCGACTGCCGACGGTTCGCATAAAGGCCGCGCGCTCGGGTTGCACCAGTGGATCGCAGGCCACGATGCGACCGCTCGTGATCTGGAGCGAGCCGCACGGTTGGCGTTGCAGATGCCGCGTGCGCAGCGCCTCGTCGTCGAGGAACACGGCGTGGAGGTTGTCGATGTCTAGGTAGGCCATGGGCGCAGTGTCTCACTCATGCGTGACGCTGGCCATCAACTCCCGCCGCGCGTAGCTGCCGGACCGCAGGCCCGCGCCCACCGCACCAGATCCTCCGGCGACAGCTCGCCCGCCATGGTTCGACAGATCACCGCCGCATTCACGGCCACCGAATACGGCAGTCCGCCGCCGACATTGCCTGCCGCCCGCATCAGCCCCGCCACATTGGCACCGGCACGCACGGCCGGCAGCGCAATGCCCCGACGCTTCAACGCATCCCGGGCCACGCCCGGCGCATCGGTCGACACGAGCAGCACGGTCCATTCGGGATGCTGAAGCGCAAAGGCCTGCAAGCGCGGCAACTCGGCGACGCAGGGCGGGCAGTCGCGGCCCCAGAAGTTGACCAGCACCGGGCCGTCGACGCGCCCGAGCGAGAGAAAACGGTCGCCGTCGAGCGTGGGCAGGGTGAAGTCCCACCTCTCTCCCTCCACGCCGCGCGCTTCGGCGCCGAATGCCAGGCACAGCGCCAACGCGGCCGCCATGCCGCGTCGCATGGCACGCCCCGCGACACGGTCAGAGCGTGAACTTGGCGCCCGCATACAGGAACCGCCCCCGGTTCGGCCCCCACAGGTGCGTCACGTCCTGGGCGCCGTTGCTCGATACCCAGAGGAAACTCTCCTTCTTCGATTGCCGGTAATTGAAGAGGTTGTCCGCGCCCGCATACAGCGACAGGCGGGAGTTGACGGCGTATTCGGCCCGCACGTCGAGGGTGGCGAAGGTCGGGCTCTTCGTGCGCTTGGTCGTGCCGTCGAAGTTGAAGCGGTTCTGGCTGCCGCTGCCGTCGTCATGGAACCTGTTCAGGTCCATCGGCCCGGTCACGACCAGCTTTGCGCTCAGGTCCCATGCGCCGCCTTCATAGTCCAGACCGAAGAAGGCCTTGGCCTTCGGCCGGGCGAAGATCAGGGTGCCGGCCGGGAAGCGGTATGTGTAGAGCTCGCCGCCGCCCGAGACGGTGAGCGCGGGCGTGAGCTGGTAAGACAGGTTCAGGTCCACCCCTTGCACCGTCACCGGTCGGGTGGCACTCGTGAACACCGTGATGGGCTCGCCGTTCGCGTCGAACTGGCCGGGGTCGAGCAGCGCGAAGTTCTTGATGCGGTTGAAGTTGTACGACGCGGTCACGGCGAGCCGGTCGTCGGCGTAGTTCAGCGCGTAGCCGAGGTTGTGCGAGATCTCGGGCTTCGTGATGCGGCGGTCGATGCGCAGCGTATCGAGAATGCCGTGGTCCTGCTCGAAGAAGCTCGTGGGCGCGCGGAACCCCTTGCCCACGCTGAAGCGGCTCGCGAGCATCGGCGTGTGGTGGTACAGCGCGTTGAATCGCGGCGAAGCGATGCCGCCGTAGGCGCTGTGCTTGTCGTAGCGCATCGACGCGTTGACCTCGAGTGCGTCGTCCAGAAAGCTCCGGTACGCCTGGAAGAATGCGCCGGGCACCTTGAAGGTGTAGTTGTCGATGCCGTTGACCGGCACGCCGGCGTTGGTGCTGCCGTGGCTGCGCAGGTTCTCGTAGCGGTAGCTCGCGCCCGAGGTCAAGAGCCACGTGCCGACGGGCAACTGGTAGCTGGCCTCGGCGTAATACTGCTTCTGGTCGCCGACGTAGGTCGCGAGTTCGTAGAAGCTGTCCTGCTGGTGGTGCGCCGCGCCAAAGGCCAGTCGGAGCTTGCCGTCGCCGAGCCGGCGCTCGCCCGACGCGACGAGCTGGCTGCGCTTGGTGAAGATGATTTCAGAGAAGCCGCCGCGTCCGCTGTCGTACGGCTTGAACTCGCCGTTTTCAGGAACCACCCAGCCATCGACGAAGGGCGAGCCGTTCGGCCCGCGCGTGAAGTTGAAAGGGTTGCCGCTGTTGCTGGCCTTGATGGCTCCGTAGTCGCGGCCGAGCGCGCCACCGCCGCGCTTCTCGTCGACCAGGTCGATGCGGCTGCGAACCTTGAAGCCGCCCAGGTCGTCCACGAAGCCGCCGATTCCGAGCATGCGGCGGTCGTAGCCGGTGTATTCGGAAATGCCGTCGCCATTCGCGTCGACCGAGTCGTGCCGGTTGTAGCTGCCGCTGACCGTGAACGCGCCGCCGTCCAGCGGCTTGGCGAGATAGGTCTCGGCCAGCCGCGAGCCGAAACTGCCGGCCTGCGTTCGCAGCTTGGCCACCGGCTCGGTCGGACGCTTGGTCACCAGGTTGACGGTGCCGGCCAACGCCTCGGGCGCGATGAGGCTCGCACCCGCCCCGCGCGCAATGTCGATGCGCTCGAGGCCATCGACGCTCACGCTGTCCAGCCCATACGCCGAAGACACCGACGAATAGATCGGAATGCCGTCGATCAGCAAGGTGGTGTAGCGCCCCGGGAGGTTGTTCAGCAACACGTTTCGCACGTTGCAGATCGAGCACTCCACCTGCACCGCGATGCCCGGCTGCTTGTCGACCGCTTCGTTGACGTTGGTGGCGCCCGAGCGTTCGATGCTGCGGGCGCTGATGGATTCGGTGCGCACCAGCTCGTCGTGCAAGGCACCCGGCCGCATTGAGCCCTGGTTGGTGCGCGCGTCGATCGTGACCGACGGCAGTGTTTCCGAATGGGCCAGCGTGCTCACGACGACAGCGAACACGGCCATGCCAGGCAGTTGCGAACGCCGCAACGCCAAAGATCTCTTTGTCATTTTTCTCACTCCCCTTTATTGCGCTCGATATTGCCTCTCATTTCCAATAGATGCAACAAGATTGCATTTGCAAACCCGGGGAGATGTCCGATATTTCACGCCATCGCAAGGGGCGGCCACACTGCCGGATGGCTGCCCGGCGGCATCGACGGCCGCGTCCATGCGGCGGGCGTTCGCAACAGTTGCGCGCTGTGGCGCAGCGCCGCCAGCCGGCCGAATCCGGAGTCCGATGTTTCGACGTATGCGTCGAAGCTTGGCTTCGGAATCGACAGCCCGCCCGGCACGCGCCCCAGCCCGCGCAGCCACTGCCCCGTTTGCGCCAGCGACACCCGCACATGCCAGCTTCCGCCCTCCTGCTGCTGGCGCCACATCGCGGCGGCGGCGCCGAAAGCGATCAGGTAGCCGGTCGCCTCGTCGAGGATCTGCATGGGCAGCGGCTTCGGCTTGCCGTCGCCGGCCGCCTCGCCCTCGGCGTGGTTGAAACCCATGGCCGTCTGCACCAGCGAATCGAATCCGCGCCGATTCGCCCAAGGCCCCTGCGTGCCGTACGCGCTGAGCGACACGCACACGATGCCCGGCCGTTGCCGCGCCAGTTCTTCCGGTCCGAAGCCGCGCGCCGCGAGCCCGCCCGGCCGGTAGCCCTGCACGAACACATGCGCGTCGGCGACGAGCCGTTGCAGTGCCGCGCGCCCTTCCTCGGTCTGCAGATCCACATGCGCCGACAGCTTGCCCCGGCTGGTGTCCGCGATGGCGCTGATGTTCGGCAGCTTCGGCGAATTCACGAGCATCACGTTGGCGCCGTAGGCCGCGAGAGAACGCCCGCCCACCGGTCCGGCCAGGACGCGTGTCAGGTCCAGCACGCGCACACCCGACAGCGGCCGCTGGTCTTCGCGCAGCGGTGGCAACGCCAGCGGCGGCGCGTCGCCGATGCGCTCGATGGTGAAGAGCGGCTGCGCGGCCATGGCCTGCCCCTGCGGCGTGGCGTCCCACTCATCGAAACGTCGCAGCGCGGTCGCGACCAGTCCGGCGGCCGCCGCCGCGTCTTCGAAATCGCGCGCATGCCAGGTGGCCATGGCGGCCTCGGCGTCCGCTCGCGTTGCCACGGCGGGGTCGAGCTTCATCAAGCGCAGCGCGCCGTCGCGGTGGTGCGCGAAATTCGCGTGCACGCGCACCCAGCCGTCGGCGCAGCGATAGAGCCCCGAGAACGCATCCCATGGGTCGGGCACTTGTCCGTCGAGGCTGAACCAGCCCGTGCATTCGAGCGCCGCGTGCAGCATGTCAACACCGACCTGCTGGCGCGCCGCACCACGCAGATGCCCGAGCTCGCAGGCCGCCAGCGCTGCCGCCGCCACGGTGCTCTGCGCCGCGCTGCCGACCGCGAAGGAAGACGGCAGCACCGGGTCCGCGCCCGTGAGCCGCGCCAATGACAGGGCTTCTTCCGGCAGGCCCGCGCGCCGCCAGATGTCGCGCAGAACTTCGCTCGCATTCATTTCCGTTCTCCAAAGCAAAAAGGCAGGGCCCGCTTTCGCGGCCCTGCCCTTCGTTGTCGTTGCGCCGTGCGCCCCGCTTGCCGTCCGGTGCCGTTACGGGATCAGCCTGGCGCCCGTCTTGGCCTGCAGTGCATCGAAGCTCACGCCCGGTGCCAGCTCGACGACCTTCAGGCCCTCGGGCACCACGTCCATCACGGCCAGGTCGGTGATGATGCGGTCGACCACGCCCACGCCGGTCAGCGGCAGGGTGCAGGCCTCGAGGATCTTCAGGTCCTCGGTGCCGTCCTTCTTCTTGGCCACGTGTTCCATCAGCACGATCACGCGCTTCACGCCGGCCACCAGGTCCATCGCGCCGCCCATGCCCTTGACCATCTTGCCGGGGATCATCCAGTTGGCGAGGTCGCCCTTGACGCTCACCTGCATGGCGCCCAGGATCGACAGGTTGATCTTGCCGCCGCGGATCATCGCGAAGCTGTCATGGCTGCCGAAGATGGCCGAGCCGGGCAGCGTAGTGACCGTCTGCTTGCCAGCGTTGATCAGGTCGGCGTCGACGTTTTCTTCGGTCGGGAACGGGCCGATGCCGAGCATGCCGTTTTCGCTCTGCAGCCACACTTCCTTGGTGCCGGTGTGGTTGGCCACGAGCGTGGGAATGCCGATGCCGAGGTTGACGTAGAAGCCGTCTTCGAGTTCTTGCGCGGCGCGGGCCGCCATCTGGTCTTGGGTCCAGGGCATCTCAGGCTCCTTCTTTCTTGTTGGCGGGCACGGTGGGCACGGGCACTTCGCTGCCGGCGGCGGCCTGGGCGATGACGGCCTGGGCCTCGACCTTGGCGGCGGCCGCATCGGCCGGCGCGGCGGCGCTCACGGTGCGCTTCTCGATGCGCTTTTCGGGGTTGGCGTTGAGCACGATGCGGTGCACGTAGATGCCCGGCAGGTGGATGTCGTCAGGGGCCAGCTCGCCCACTTCGACGATCTTCTCGACCTCGACGATGCAGATCTTGCCGGCCATCGCGGCGGCCGGGTTGAAGTTGCGCGCGGTCAGGCGAAAGCGCAGGTTGCCCGACTTGTCGGCCACGTCGGCCTTCACCAGCGCCACGTCGGGCACCAGCGAATGTTCCATGACGTAGGTTTCGCCGCCGAACTCGCGCAGTTCCTTGCCTTCGGCCACTTGCGTGCCCACGCCGGTCTTGGTGAAGAAGGCCGGAATGCCGGCGCCGCCGGCGCGCAGCTTCTCGGCCAGCGTGCCCTGGGGCGTGAATTCGAGGGCCAGTTCGCCCGCCAGGTACTGGCGCTCGAACTCCTTGTTCTCGCCGACGTAGGACGCGATCATCTTCTTGATCTGGCGCGTCTCGAGCAGCTTGCCGAGGCCGAAACCGTCGACGCCCGCGTTGTTGGAAACGACGGTGAGGTTCTGCACGCCGGAGTCCTTGAGCGCGTCGATCAGCGCTTCGGGAATGCCGCACAGGCCGAAGCCGCCGACCGCGAGCATCTGCCCGTCGGCCACGACCCCCTTGAGTGCCGCGTCTGCGGAGGGATAAATCTTGTTCACTCGGGCTCCTTGATGGATGAATGGAGAGTGGGTGGGAAAGCCTTGAACGATACTACCTACTCGTATACGTAGTATTTCGTAATGGTGACACCCGATGCAGGAGATCGATTACCGGCTGGCTTTTGAACATGCGCCCGTCGGCATGGTGGTGTCGCGCAACCGCACCATCGTGGCGTGCAACGAGCGGGTATGCGAGATTTTCGGCGCAACGCCCTCCGCGCTGGTGGGGCATTCGTTCAGCATCCTCTACCCGAGCATGGAGGAGTTCGAGCGCATCGGCAAGCGCATGGAACCCTTCCTGAACGCCAGCGGGCACTACGCCGACAACCGCATGATGAAGCGGCTGGGCGGGCTGCACGGCTCGATTGCGGGGGAGACTTTCTGGTGCCACGTGACGGGGCACGCCCTGAACCGCGCGCGCCGCACGAGGCCGGGATCTGGACTTTCGAAGACCTGGGTTCGCGGCGCGCGGTGAAGGCAGAGCTCACGCCGCGCGAGCGCGAGGTGGCGGCGCAGGTGATGCGCGGGCTGACCTCCAAGGAGATCGGCAAGGCGCTCGGCATCAGCCACCGCACGGTCGAGCTGCATCGGGCCCGGTTGATGCGCAAGTACGCGGCGTCGACGACGGCCGAGCTGGTGCAGAAGCTGATTGCGGGGTGACGCTCTTCGGGGGCGTGAGCACAGCACACCGGCCGGCCCGATCCTGGAGCCCGCGAGAAGTTCCAGCTGAACTCCGCCGGATCGTTGCGAAAACGGAAACGCCGTGTCGTCGAAACGCCCGCGCCGGCGCGGGCCCCGAGGTCTATCGTTGAGCCCATGCAGGCACAGCGCCCGCAATCACCCAGGAGTCTGAAATGTCCACACGCATCCATTCCGAACGAAGCCTCTTGCTGCAAACGCAGGTCTCGGTCGCCCGGGCCCACGCGCTCGCCGTGCAGAAGCTGCCGGTCGCGCTGACGCTCTCGGCGATCATTCTTTCGATCATCAACGTCAAGCTGTAGGGCCCACCGGTCAGTCGGGCTTGATGTCCGCCGACTTGATGACCTTCGACCACGCCGCCAGTTCCTGGTCGACAAATTTGGCAAGCGTCGGCGAATCCATGTAGGTCGCGAAGGCGCCCTGGTCGTCGACCTTCTTGCGGAACGACTCGCTCTCGACGATCTTGCGGATCTCCGCGCTCAGCTTGGCGACCACCTCGGGCGGCGTCTTCGCCGGCGCGAACACCGCGAACCACGACTCCACCTCGTAGCCCGGCAACCCCGCTTCGGCCGAGGTCGGAACATTCGGCATCGACGGGTGCCGCTTGCTGCCCGTGTACGCCAGCGCCTTGATGCGCCCGGTGCCGAAGTGCCCGATGACCGAAGGCGGCGTGGTGATGAACATGTCGACGTTGCCCGAGATCAGGTCGTTGATCGCCGGCCCCGAGCCCTTGTACGGCACGTGCGTCATCGCCTGCTTCGCCTGGCGCGACAGCAGCTCGCCCGCGATGTGCTGGATCGAGCCGTTGCCCGACGAGGCGTAGAACAGCCCGCCCTCCTTCTTCTTGCCGTACTCGATGAGCTCCTTCATCGAGTTCACCGGCAGCTTTCCGCTGACCGCGACCACGTGCGGCGCGCGCATGACCATCGCGACGGGCACGAAGTCCCTGGTCGGGCTCCACTTGAGGTTCGGATAGAGCGACGGGTTGCCCACGTGGTAGCCCGAGTACTGCATCAGCAGCGTGTAGCCGTCGGGCGCGGCGCGCGCCACGAACTCCGCGCCGATGTTGCCGCTGGCGCCGGGCTTGTTGTCGACCACCACGGGCTGGCCCAGTGCGCGCTGCAGCGGCTCGCCCACTAGCCGCGCCATGATGTCGGTCGATCCGGCCGGGGCCGTGGGCACGACGAAGGTGATCGGTTTCGAAGGCCAGGTGTCCGCGGATGCGGCGGAGGCAGCCAGCGCAAGGCCGGCCGCGAGAAGGCGGTGAATGGGTTTCATGGTTTGTCTCCGGTGGTTCTTTATGGGTTGTCTCGGTAGCGCCGCACCCTCAGGGCGCAAGCTCCGAGATCTCGATCAGGTTCAGGTCGGGATCGCGCACATAGACCGAGCGAATGCGCGCAGTGGCACCGGTGCGCATCACCGGGCCTTCGAGGATCGGCACGCCCTTCTCGGCCAGCCGCGCGATCACCGCGTCCAGCGGCACGCCGGCGATGAAGCACAGGTCCAGCGAACCCGGCGTGGGCAGCTGCGCCTTGGGCTCGAACTCGTGGCCCTTCACATGCAGGTTGATCTTCTGGTTGCCGAAGCGAAAGGCCTTGCGGCCGGCGCCGAAACTCTCCAGCGTCATCCCCATCACGTCGACGTAGAAGCGGATGCAGGCTTCTTCGTGCGCGGTGGTCAGCACCAAGTGGTCCAGGTGGTCGATCATGGGTGAAGCTCCTTCTGGCCGCGCGCCTGGGCACGGGCGACGATGTCGTTGAAATCCGATGGCGGTGCATGCCGCGCAAGGCGGTGGCCGGCACGCGACACCTGGCCCGGCAGCGCGTGCTGCACCAGCGACTCCAGCTCGGCGGCGGCCGCGATCAGCCCGTCCAGGTCCATGCCGGTGTCGTAGCCCATGCACTGCAGCATGTGGACCACGTCTTCGGTCGCGACGTTGCCGGTCGCGCCCGGCGCATAGGGGCAGCCGCCGATGCCGCCGAGCGACATGTCGAGCCGGCGGATGCCGGCCTCGACAGCGGCCACCGTGTTCGCGAGGCCCATGCCGCGCGTGTTGTGGAAGTGGGCCGTCCAGTCCATCAGGGGATAGCGGGCCACGACCTCCTCGCAGACCGCCTGCACCTGCGTCGGATACGCCATGCCCGTGGTGTCGCACAGCGTCACGCCCTGCACGCCGAGCGCCGCGAAGCGCTCGATCCACCCCAGCACCGCCCCCAACTGCACCTCGCCCTCCATCGGGCAACCGAACACGCACGAGAGCGACACGTTCACCGGCACGCCCGCCTGCTTCGCCAGCGCGATCACCTCGGCCAGTTGCGCGAACGACTGTGCTCGCGTCATGCGCAGGTTGGCCAGGTTGTGCGTCTCGCTGGCCGACATGACGATGTTGAATTCGTCGATGCGGCTTTCCAGCGCGCGCTGCGCGCCGCGCACATTCGGCACCAGCGCGGTGTAGACCACGCCCGGCCGGCGCGCGATGCGGTGCATCACCTCCTCGCCGTCGCGCAGCGCCGGAATCGCCTTCGTCGACGTGAACGAAGTGACCTCGATCTTCGCGTAGCCCAGCCCGCTGAGCTGGTCGATCAGCGCGACCTTGTCGTCGGTGGGAATGAAGCGGCTTTCCATCTGGAAGCGTCGCGCGTGGCCACCTCGTTGATGTGCAGCCGTGCGGCGTTGCCGGTTTTCATGCGGCCTCGCTTTCGGTACGGCGCGAAGGCCAGCCGGCGCCTTGCAGATCGGCGGTGTGCTCGCCCAGCCGTGGCGCGGGATGCGCAATGCGCCCCGGCGTGGCACTGAGCTTGGGCACCACGCCCGGCACCTTCAGCGTGGTGCCGTCCGACGTGGTCGCATCGACGATCATCTGGCGCGCCAGGTACTGCGGGTCGCTCGCGATGTCGGCCACGTCGTAGATGCGCCCGACCGGCACGCCCACCGCGTCGAGCACGGCCAGCACCTCGTCGCGGCTGCGCAGCAGCGTCCACGCCTCGATGGCGGCGTCGATCTCTTCCACGCGCCGCACGCGGCCGTCGTTGTGCACCAGTTGCGCGTCGCTCTCCAGGTCGGCGCGGCCGATGGCGCGCATCAGCCGGCGGAAGATGCTGTCGCCGTTGCCCGCCACCAGCACGTAGTGCCCGTCGCTGCAGCGGTACGCATTGGTCGCGCGATGCCCGGCAGCGCACTGCCGGCGCGCTCGCGCACCGCGCCGAAGGCGCGTACTCCGGCAGCAGGCTTTCCATCACGTTGAACACCGACTCGTACAGCGCCACGTCGATGAACTGCCCTTCCCCGCCATGCGCCGTGCGGTGGTGCAGCGCGGTCAGCACGCCGATCACGCCGTGCAGCGCGGCCAGCGTGTCGCCCAGCGACACGCCCACGCGCACCGGCACCCGCCCCGGCTCGCCGCTCAGGTAGCGCAGCCCGCCCATCGATTCGCCGAGCACGCCGAAGCCGGGCTTGTCGCGGTAGGGCCCGGTCTGCCCGTAGCCCGAGATGCGCAGCATGATCAGCCGCGGGTTCAACGCGTGCAGTTGCTCCCACCCCAGGCCCCAGCCCTCGAGCGTGCCGGGCTTGAAGTTCTCGATCAGCACATCGGCCTCGCGCGCCAGTGCGCGCACCGCGTCCTGCCCCTCGACGCTGCGCAGGTCGAGGCACACCGAGCGCTTGTTGCGCGACTGCACCTCCCACCATGCCGAGCTGCCGTTGTCCCGCAGCAGCCGCCACTTGCGCAGCGGGTCGCCGACGCCTTCGGGCTCGACCTTGATCACGTCGCGCCGAACTCCGCCAGCGTCTTGCCGGCGAAGGGGCCGGCAATGAGCTGGCCGAGCTCCAGCACCTTCAGGCCTTCGAGTGCATTCATGTCCGCGTCTGTCTCCATGTGAGGGGTTGCCCCGACTCTAGGAACAGATCGCGCCGGGCGGAATTGCCGGTACGGCAGCAGCCCTTCGCAAAACGCGAAGGCCCTTGCGGGCCTTCGATGTTGTTGTTGGTGCTGCTCCTACTTCTTCTTGTTCGACAGCCCCGGCAGCGGTAAGGTCGCTGGCGCTTCGGGCGCCCGGACCCAGCCGCGCAACAGCACGCCCATGAAGAGCCCGGCGCCGAAGATCACCCAGTACACCCAGCCCGGCAGGTTCTCCACCCCGCTGTGCATGTTCATGCCGAAGGCCGCGCCGATGGCCATCAGCGGAAAGGTCAGCGCCGCGATGGTGTTGAGCTTGTGCTGCGCGCGGCTCACCTCCATGGCCGCGCGCGCCTGCTGCTCGGCCGCGTGCGCGAGCCGGTAGTCGAGCGACATGCGGGTGTCGGCCAGCAGCAGCTCGATGCCGCGCGAGACCTCGACCGCGCGGTCGCGCATGTCGGTGATCAGCACGTCCTCCGGCACCGCATCGCGCGCGGCCTGCAGCGTGACCTGCACGTTCGACGCGGCACGCGACAACGGGATCAGCGGCCCGAGGATCTGGAACAGCGCCTCGGACGTGTCGGCCGCCTCGTGCCGGATCTCGAAAGTGCTCAGCGCCGCCCGATAGCTTTCGATGAGCTTCGACAGCGCCTTCTCGCCCGGGTTGTTGCCCTTGTGCAGCCAGGCCCCGTCGGGCTTGCGCAGGAACACGGCCGCCTTGCGCTCCGCCCCCGTGCCGGCGGGCGGCTCGTGCAGGATCACCATCAGGTGGTCCTGCTCGTGAATGATGCGCTGCGCGCCGTAGCTGGAGCTGCCCAGCCGTTGCTGCAGCGCGGGCGGCAGCTCCCAGTCGTAGTCGATCCGTCTGCTCATCGCGAGGCCTGCAATTCTTTCCACAAGGTATCGAACTCGTCGGCGAAGCGCCGCACCAGCGTAGGGTCGTTGCTCAGCACCACGTTCTCTTCGTTGAACTCGCAGGCGCTGCGCGTCCAGTTGTAGCTGCCGTTGAGCAGCCGCGCACCGTCGAAGATCGCGAACTTGTGATGCATGTGCGCATCGGTCCGGTCCACCGCGACCGGAATGCCGGCCGCGCGCAGTTGGCCGATGTCGCTGCCACGGTCGAACTCCTTGTCGTTGTCGGAGATGAAGCGCAGCGACACGCCGCGCCGGTGCGCGGCCAGAATTTCCGCGGTGATGCGATCGTCGGACAGCGTGAACACGCACAGGTCGATCGAACGCCTGGCGGCCCGCAGTTGCTGGTTGATGGCCTGCAAGCAAGCGGTACCGGGGCTGAAGAAAGCCTGCGAGCGCACGGCCACGCTGTCGGGCGAGCGACCGGTGTCGATGGAGCGCACCACGCCTTCGAGCCACTTCAGCAAGGCCAACTGCTCGGGGTCGGCGGTACGCGCACGCACAAGGTCGAAGGCCCGGTTGCGCAGTTGACGCAAGCCGTCTTCTGGCGGGGACGCTTCGCGCAGCGTGTGAACCAGGACACGGCGCTCGTCGTCGCTCAGTCGGGAGTCGGCCAGGGTGGCGTCGAGTTGTGCAAGCAATTCCGGCAGTGCAGGCTGCGGTTCGTTTGTCACGGGCAGGGCGGACATTTCAGTTGTTCCTTGTCTCATCGGCACGCACGGTTGCGAGGTTGTTCGTGGTGTGTGCACAGGACACCGGGTACTCCCCTCCGCGAATGTCCCCCGGGGCTGCGCCCCTCCTCCTTTATTTCGCTGCGGGGAGCACCCGATGCCCTGTGCACTTGGGCACGCTGCTGGTGCTCGCCGATCAACGACCGCCTCTCACAACGCTCACGTCGGCGGTGTGCTCTGCGCAGCGAAATAAAGGAGGAGGCCGCAGGCCGGGGGACATTCGCGGAGCAGAGCACACCGTCGGCGTGAGCGCGCCCTGAACATCCCCTGCCTCGCCGGATCGAACGACAACGCTTCATCCCTGCTGCTCCTTGTCAGGTTTCGGCCCACGCTTCGGCACAACACGTGTGGCTTGCACATCGGCAGCCAACCGCTCCATGTCCTGCTTGATCGAACGGTCGAGTTCCAGCCTGCGTTCAGTGGCGGTCACCAGCGGCAGGATCAACTCGCGGTAGGTCACGGCGATCTGCAGCATGGCGTCGGCCAGGCGTTGGCTTTCACTGGGGCTTTCGGCGGCAAGCACGGGCTCGGGCTTGAGCGCATCGACCGCGCGCGCCACGTCGAGCATGCTGCTCGCTATGCGCTGGCTGCCGTCCACGTCGGCGCCGCCGAGCTTGCGCTGGCGCACGAACTCTTCGCAGATGCTCTTCCAGCGCGCGTCTTCTTCCGGCGTCGGGCTGCCCAGCAACTGGGCCAGCCGCAGCAGGTTTTCTTCTGCACCGGTGGTCAGCGTCTGGGCCTCACCGCGGTAGTGGTCGCGCAGCAGCGCATCGAGCTCGTCGTCGCGCATCAGCGCCGTGATCTTGCCCGCCAGCTTGGTCATGTTGCGGTAACTGCCCTGCAGCTTGAACGGCGGCGCCATGCGGTAGTTTTCCTGCTGCGCGGCCGACTCGATGTACGCCAGGTTCACCTTCAGCAGCAGGTCGCGGGCACGGAACAGGCGCTGCAGCAAGGCCTTGATCTCTTCCAGCTCGACCGCGCTGTACGCATGCGACAGCGCGCTGCTCGGCACCTCGTGGCCCTGCGCCATCTGCACCAGCAACTGCACGTCCTTCGGGTCGCGCGAGGCCAGCGGCATCAGCGTGGGGTTCGAGGTCAGGCTGTTCTCGATGTACGACAGCGCGAACGCCGCCTCGCGGCCCGACAGCACATCGCCCAGGTTGTAGATGTCGGCGCGGTTGGCCAGCATGTCCGGGATCTTGAACACGTCGCCCGACTCGGTGTACGGGTTGCCCGCCATCACGATCGCGAAGCGCTTGCCGCGCATGTCGTAGCTGCGCGGCTCGCCGTTCCACACGCCCTCGATGCGCCGCGTGCCGTCGGCCAGCGCAATGAACTTCTGCAGGAACTCCGGGCTCGTGTGCTGGATGTCGTCCAGGTACAGCATCACGTTGCTGCCCATGGCCAGGCCGAGGTTGAGCTTTTCCAGCTCCTGCCGCGCCGCGCTGTTGGGCGCGTTGGCCGGGTCGATGGCGGTCACGCCGTGGCCCAGCGCCGGGCAGTTGATGCGCACGAAGATCAGGCCCAGCCGGTCGGCCACGTACTCCATCAGCGTGGTCTTGCCGTAGCCGGGCGGCGAGATCAGCAGCAGCAGCCCCATGCGGTCGGTGCGGCTGCCCTCGCCCGCCGAACCGATCTGCTTGGCGAGGTTGTCGCCGATCAGCGGCAGGTACAGCTCGTCGATCAGCCGGTTGCGAACGAAGGTCGACAGCGGCTTGGCCTGGAACTGGCTGAGCTTCAGGCGCGCCTTCTCGCGTTCGAGCAGCTCGTGGCGCAGGCTCTGCAGCGCTTCGTAGCCCGGCACCGCGTGTGCGGTGTGGAACAGGAAGCGGCGCCAGAAGTCGTTGAGGTTCAGCGTCATGCGGCCCTCGGCCACGCGCGGGTGCTCGCCGCGCAGGCCGTCGACCGTGCGGTCGAGCGCCACGTTGACGCGCGTGCGCTGCAATGGCATGGCCAGCACACTGGCCGCGTCGTCCACCCAGTCGACCGACTGCGGCGCCTGGTGGACGGCGTAGGCGCCCACCCAATCGCGCGCCAGGCGCCAGCGCTCGGCGGGCGGCGCGGCGTCGAGGTCGGCCTGCCAGGCTTCGCGCCGGCCGCCGCGCTCCAGCTCGCGCAGCAGCGCGGCGGCCAGTCTTCGCCCGCGCCGGACACGGCCCAGGTCTCGCCATTGTGCGCCGCGAGTTCGCGCACCAGGTACGCGGCCGCCTGGTCGCACAGCGTGGCAATGCGGCCCTTGTGGGCGTCGCGCGCTTCTTCGTCGGCGGTGTCGGCCAGCGGCAGCAGGTCGGGCAGCACGTCGCGCGCGAAATGGTTCAGCGATCGCGCGGTGTCGGCTTCGAGCTGGTCGAGCGCGTCGCGCCGGCCGAACAGGTCGTGCATCTGCATCGCGGCACGCGCGCGCCGCAGCAGCGATTCGCGGTGCGCGATCAGGTGGCCGTGCTGCCAGTAGAGCAAGGCCAGCGCGCGCTCGGTCGGGCCCCAGGCCAGCAGGCCGGCCTGGTCCTGCATGGCGACCAGCGCGCCCAGCAGGCGCAGCGCGTCGTCGTCGTGAATGCCCTTCTGGTAGCCCTCCTGGTAGCGCGCGGCGGCAAAGCGGCGAACCATTTCCAGCAGTTGCGGATGTTGCGGGTCTTCGGCCAGCAGGGTGCGCACGTCGGCCCAACTGCGCTCGGCCTTGCCTTCGAGCAAGGCTTCGAGCAGGCGGCCGGCCAGGTACTCGGCGCGCGACAGCGCGGGCGCTTCAGACACCAGCGACTGGTTCCAGTAGCGCTGCAGGGGCTGCAGCCGCTCGTCGTCCACGGGGCTTTGGTAGTCGGTGCCCGTCACCTGGTAGGCCATGCCCTCTTCGCGCGCGACCAGCGTCAGGTCGACCGGCTGGCGGTGCACGGTGAAGGCGTGGCGGCCCAGGCGCAGCGTGTCGCCGCCCTCGCTCACCAGCTCGCGCTTGTCGCGCACGGCACGCAGGGCCTGGTCGCGCGCGGTCTTCAGGCGGGTGTCGAGTTCGTCGGCGGGCACGGCCGCGCCCAGCGTGCGCAAATCGGCGATCAGCGTGTGCAGCTTGCCGATCATCGGGTCGGCCGCGAAGTAGCTGTGTACCTGCGTCAGGTCGGCCAGTTGCGCGATGCGGCGCGGAATGCCGTCGAGGATGCGGCCGGCCGCATTCACCACGCCCTGCGCGCGGCGCTGGCGGGCTTCGACCAGGCTCTGGCGCCGTGCCGACAGCGCCTCGTACACGTTCTCTCGCTTTTCCGCGATGTCGGCCAGAAAGTCTTCCTGCTCGGCGAAGCGGCCTCGATTTCTTCCAGCTGGGCCAGCAGCCGCGTGAGCGCGTCGTCGCACTTCTCGGGCGTGTCGGCGAACTCCAGCGCGTTTTCCACCGCCTGGCTGAACAGCTTGAACTGCGCGCCGAACTCGGCCCGCGCCTCGGTCGCGCCCAGCGACTTGCGCCGCGTGCGCGCATCGGCGCGCATGCGGTTGATGTCGGCGTAGATGAGCGAGATGCGGTCGAGAATCGACGTGCGGATCACCGCGTCGCCGCCCGGCAGGCTGCCCAGTTGCTCGGTCAGCAGGTCGAGCCCCGCGGCCTGCTCGTCGAGCGTGGCCAGCAGTTGGCCCAGCGCCGGCGACGTGGCCAGGTTCGGCAGCTCCAGCGCCAGCTTGTCGAGCGACTGGCGCTGGCCCACGAACGCCGTGTCGGCGGCCAGGAACTGCATCGCGCGTTCGCCGATGCGCTGCTGCTCGGTCTCCAGCGCGGCGTCCATCGCGGCGATGCGCGGCAGGTCGGCGTAGCGCAGCTCCTTGAGCATCTGCAGCGCGCCGCGGCGCTCGCGCAGCCGCGCCAGCGCCTTCACGAAATCGTCGGGCGCGCGCCAGATGGTGCTGGCAATGTCGACCAGCAGCGCATGCTGCTCGTCTTCCGCGCGGGCCAATGCGCGCGCGGTTTCGCGGCGGATGGTGTCGACCTTCTCGAACTCGGCCAGCGTGCTGCGCGCCACCTCGGCAATGCTGCGCAGCTCGGCCATCAGGCCCGTGGCCTCCGGCGCGTCGAGCCAGAAGTAGGCATCGCTCACGCGGGTGCACTGGCGGATCAGGTCTTCGTAGGCGGCCTTGGTCGGCGCCTGTTCGCGCACCGCGCGGGCAATGCCCATGAGGTCGCTCACGCCGCGCACCAGCTCGGCATTGCCGATCTTGCCGAAGAAGCCGGTGGCGGGCGGCTGCGCGCTCACGTGCTCTTCGCTGGCGAACGGGGTCTGCCACAGCTGCATCGGATGCACGCGCGTCGGCTCGCCCTCGTTGTCGTGGAACACCAGGATGCGGCCGTCGGCAAAGCGTCCGTAGCCGTTGGCGATGATCGGCGTCGCGAGCTTCTTGTCGATCAGGTTGTAGTTGAAGAGCGCGTAGCGGCCCGGCTTCGGGTCGTAAAAAATGTAGGCCACGTCTTCGCCGTTGGGCGAGCGCAGCATGCGCTTGAAGCGCAGGTTCTCGACCATCTCGGCAGGCAGGTCGAAGCGCTTGTGCTCGCCCGACTGCAGGTAGTAGCCACCCGGAAAAATGATGCCGTGGTCTTCGGGCAGCTGCACGCACGAGCCGCCGATGGCGTCGATGCGCTCCACCTGCTGCGTGCGGATGTTGAACACCAGGTAGCGCGTGACCTGCTCGCGGTAGGGCTTCACGCGCAGCAATATGAGCATGCCGAGCTTGGCCCACGCAATCTCGGCGTCGGTCAGCGACTGGCTCTTGTCTTCCACCGGCTCGCTGTAGATGCCCAGGCCGGTCTCGGTGTTGTTCTCGATCTTGATCGTGAGGTCGCCGCCCAGCGTCTCGACGAACACCGTGTCGAGCACGTTCACGTGCGGGTGCTTGCCGCCCACGTGGTCTTCGCGGGTGGCCACGGTCCACTCGAAATCGTGGCTCGCGGGCAAGGCGATGTCGCGCTCGCCGCGGTTGTCGATGTAGGCAATGCGGCCATCGCGCTCGATGGCCCAGCGGAACACGCGCACGTCGGTGATCTGCTGGCCGATCTGGAAGGACGCGAGCAGCTTGTCCTGTGTCACCCGCAGCTGCAGCAGCGTGGCCTGCTTGTAGTAGGCGTACAGCTCGCGGAAGTCGGAGGCAAAGCGCGTGTCTTCGAGGAAGGTGCCGGCCAGCGGCACCGGCTGCAGCTCGTCGCTCTCCACGCCCGGGGCGGACTCGCCCGGCGACACCAGCCGGTACAGGCCGAACACGTCGCCGACCGCGGTCTCCTTGCGCAGGCCGATGAACACGTTGTAGCCGAACAGCAGCAGGTCGCCGATGCGCACGAGGTCGCGCGCCACGGCGTTGTTCTCGGTGCGCGCGCGCGTGCGCAGGATCAGCGTCTGGTCGGAGCGGCCGAATTCGGCCAGCCGCTGCTCGTTGAGCGCCTGCGTCTTCTTCAGCAGGCCCTCGCCCTGGGTTTCGAGCCGTTTCTTCAGCAGGTCGTAGCTGCCGCTGCCGGACACCAGGGCCTCGGTCTGGGCAGTCTGCGCGTCGGCGCCGGCCGGCGCTCCCGGTTCTTGCGTTGGTTGCATAGGTCGGCGCGGTCAGTCCGCGCGCAGCAGTGCGAGCAATTCGTCGCGGTGAGGCTGGGTGTCGAGCCAGGCGCGGATGCGGTCCAGCTCGTCGATGCAATCGTTGCCGTAGCGCCGGCGCAGCGCGGCCAGGCGCACTTCGCGCACCTCTTCGCTCTGCAGGCGACGCTGCCAGCCGTCGGACAGCAGCTCGTCGAGCCGGCCCGCCAGGCCCCGGCTCACGATGGCGCGCCACTCGCCCTTGTCGAACCACAGGTTCTGGCAGGCCACGCAACGGTCGATGCGAAAGTCGGGGCCCGCGCTCACGCGCAGGCGCTGCATGAGCCGGTCGCACGCGGGGCAGTGCCGCACCGACGCGGCGTCGAACACCTCGATGACCTCGTCGTCGACCGCGTGCGGCACGCGGTCTGCGTCGCCGCCCTTCCAGGCCCGCCAGTCGTCCATGGCCATGACCATGCCGCCGCAGTCGGCGCACTGCACCGCAAGAAGTGCCTCGGCCAACGCCACGGGTTGCATCGACGCATGCGCCGAGCAACTGCACTTCAGGTCAGGCCTCATCGCGCGTCTCCGTTCAGCGGGCGGAAGGTGGAGATCAGGTTCTGCAGGGCGTTCTTCTGGCTTTCGCTGCCGTCGCTGGCGATCTTGCTCATGAGCGAGGCCACGCTGAGGTTCTGGATCTCGCCCGACGAGCTGCCCAGCGCGCCGACGATGTCGCGCAGGTCTTTCACCACGTCGCGCTCGCCCGAGAGCTGGTCCTTGAACGCGACCTGCAGCGCATTGCTCTTGGAAATGACGCCGTCGATGCCCTTGCCCACCGACAGCGAGCGCACGAAGCTGTCGAAGTAGTCGCCCTGCCCGCCCACGATGTCGATCTTGGCGTTGGCCAGCGCGGTGCCCAGCACCTCGGCCTGTTCCTTGGCGATGGACGTCTGCGCATCGATGCCCTTGAGCGTCTCGATGTGCGACTTCTCCAGGCGCATGCGGAACTCTTCGTGGTCGCGGGTTTCGGGGCTCATCGACTTCATGGCCTCGAACTTCTCGTGCAGGCCCTTGGCCTCGGCGCCGAAGCGCGCTTCGATGACCTGCGCATCGGCCTGGCCCGACTTGAGCGTGGCCTCGGCATCGGCCGTGCGCACGTTCACTTCGGCAAGGCCGAGCTTTTCCTTGCCCGAGGCTTCGGCGTCGAACTTGGCGCGCATGCCGGCGGCTTCGGCCTGCGAGCGGGCCTCGATGACCTGCGCGTCGGCCTGGCCGGCCTTGAGGATGGCGTCGGCATCGGCGGAGCGGATGTGCACTTCGGCCAGGCCCAGCTTTTCCTTGCCCGTGCTTCGGCCTCGAAGCTCACGAGCTTGGCCTGCGCCGTGGCGATCTGCACCTTGGCGGCGGCCAGGCCCGGGGCGGCCGAGATGGCCTCGACGCCCTCGGCTTCGCGCTTCTTCGACTCGGCGTCGCGCTCGGCGACCTTGAGCTTGGCGTCGGCCAGCGTCAGCTCTTCGGCGGCCTTGTGGCGGGCGCGCTTTTCCTGCGTCTCGGCGGCCTTGACGTCGAGCACCATCTTCTCGTCGGCCTGGCCCTCAGCCATGATCACGACCGACTTCTTGGTGCGCTCGGCCTCGGCCACCACGCGCAGTTCCTTGATGGCTTCTTCCTGCTCGGCCACCGTGCGCTCGACCACGATGCGCTCGCGGATCACGTCGGCAATGGCCTTCTTCTGCACTTCGACGGCCTTGTCTTTTTCGATGCGCTGCAGCGTCACTTCCTTCTCGCGATCGACGATTTCCAGGTCGCGGGCACGCGTGACCTTTTCTTCCTCGATGGCCACCGCGCGCTTGCGGTTGTTCTCGGCCACTTCCTTTTCGCGCTGCACGTTTTCCTGCTGCACCGACACGGTCTGCTCCGACAGCAGGCGCGCGGTTTCGGACTTGGTGCGCTCCTCGGACTGGATCTTGGCGGTCTCGGCCTCTTCACGGGCGCGCACGCTGGCGATCTCGCGGTGCTGGCGCGAGGTGGCGTCGGCCTGCTGGCGCTCGAGCTCGAGCAGCGCTTCCTGCGTCTCGACGTTCTTCTTCTTGATCTGCATTTCCTCGTTGCGGCGCAGTTCGTTGGTGCGCACATGCTCGACCGCCGTCAGCTCGGTGATCTTCTTGATGCCTTGCGCATCGAGGATGTTGTTGGCGTCCAGCTCCGACAGCGGCGTCTGCTCGAGGAAGTCGATGGCCGCGTCCTCGAGCACGTAGCCCGAGAGGTCGTTGCCGATCTGGCTGATGATCTGGTCGCGAAAGCCGTCGCGCGCCTGGTAGAGGTCGACGAACTCCATCGACTTGCCCACGGTCTTCAGCGCCTCCGAGAACTTGGCCGAGAACAGCTCCTCGAGCGTCTCGTGGTTCGAGGCGCGCGCGCAGCCGATGCCCTGCGCCACCTTCAGCACGTCGTCGGCCGTCTTGTTGACGCGCACGAAGAACTTCACCTTGATGTCCGCGCGGATATTGTCGCGGCAGATCAGGCCCTCGTTGCCCGAGCGGTCGATCTCGATGGTCTTGACCGAGATGTCCATCAGCTCGGCCTTGTGGATGATGGGGTAGACCATGCGCCCGGTGAAGGTCACTTCGGGCTCGGCGCGCAGCGTGTTCACGATGAGGGCGTGGCCCTGTTCGATCTTGCGATAGAACTTGGCGAACATCGCGAACAGGCCGAGGATGACGACGGCCAGTATGACGATGGCGATGAGGATGGGCTCCATTTTTTCTCCAGAATTGCTTTGAGAGCGAAAGAAACAGGTGAAAGGCGTGACGCGACGCGATGTGGCGCAGTGTTGCGCCACAAAGACGATCAGACGGCGTTGTGGTCGTCGTGCGCGGCAACGAGGTAGCGGCCGGCCACCTCGTCGTATTCGAGGATCAGCGCCTGCGATCCGCGCTTGAGCGTGTTGGGCACGGCAGCCCATACGCGGATGTTCAGGCTGGCGCCGCGGCGCGCCACCTCGGCGCGGCCGTCTTTCTCGTTCACCACGCCGGTGACGACGCGGCAGACCTGGCCGACCAGCGCGGCGTTGCTCACGGCCGTGTGGCTCACGAACAGCCCGCGCAGCGGCCGGATGGCCACGGCGGTGATGGGAATGGCGATGACCGCGCTGGCCACCAGCAGCACCGTGCCGGCCAGCAATTTCAGCGGCATCGTCGGCACCAGCGGCAGCAGCCACTCGCCGCCCAGGCAGCACACCGTCCACGAGACCAGCACCAGCAGGCTCACGGCCACCGAGAACGGCACGCCGTTCAGCCCGAAGGCCACCACGTAGCTGGCGATGTGGCCGATGTCGCTGGAGTCGCCGTCGGCGTGCGTGTGGACGTGCGGCGCGTCGGCGTGCAGATGAAGGTCGATGCCGGCGTGTTCGATGTCGACCATGCCCAGCACGGCGAGTACCCAGTAGATCACCACGACGCCCAGCAGCACCGTGTAGATCGCGGTGGGGTACCCCGTCACCGCTCCCATGAAATCGCCCATTGATCCTCCCGCATGCGGGTTGTTGTTCGTTGTTCTATTTGCGGCCCGGCCTTCCCGTGCCGGTGCTCTTCCTGCCGGAAGCCGTCCCCGTGGCTCCACTGGCAAATTCAATCAGGTCCCGCGTGGCCTTCTCCTTGATGGCCAGGCGGTCGTCCACCGCGAGGCCGTAACGCTTCGCGAGGAACTCGTAGTCTGCCGCATTCAGCGACACGGTCAGCCGGGGCCGCTTGGGCTTGGACGTGGTGGCAAGGCCCAGCACCTGCCGGATCTGGTCCGACGTGGACACATGCTGCTCGAAGGCCGCGGTGCGCACGGCTTCGAGCACGGCCTCTTCCACGTCGAACGCCACCTGCACGGCGCGTATCGCCTCGTCGGAGCCCTGCCAGCGAACCGGCTTGGCGCGCATGCTTATTGCGCTCCGGTCCCCGACGGGTTGGCCTGGCGGGCGCGGATGCGTTCCATCACCTTGCCGGTGCGGTCGGCTTCGTTGCCGATGCCCGCGGCCGCGAGCTTCTTCTCGAGCGCGCCGTGGCCGAACTCGTTCTCGAGTTGCTGGCTGGCCGTCATGCGGTCGGACAGGTCTTCGTGGCGCGCGCGGATGCGCTCCAGCGACTCGCGCGCATTGGCCAGCCGCGAACCGCCGCTGCCGATGTTCTCGGAGATCGACTGCGTGGCGCGGTAGACGCTCTCGGTGGTCTTGGCGATGCCGATCTCGCGCTCGTGCTCGCGGATGCGCGCCTCGGCCGACTTGATGAGCTCCTTGAGCTTGGACACCTGCAGCGCATACGAGGCATGCGCCTTGGCCTGTTCCTCGAGCTCCTGCTCGAGCAGGCCGACCTTGGCCGCCACGTCGAGCGCCAGGCCTTCCTGCGTCTTGTTGAGGGCTTCGAGCGCCAGGCCTTCGTAGCGCGACGCCTCGTTCTTCAGCCGCACGATCTCGCGGGCCGACTGCATCTCCTTGGCCATCACGCCCGTGAGGTCGCCCTTGGCCTTTTCGATGCTGTGCTTGGCGTCGATGATTTCCTGCTCGTAGATGCGCGTGGCGTTGCTGTCGACCACGCTCTCGCCGATTTCGCGCGCGCTGCCGCGCAGCAGGGTGACGAGCTTCTTGATGACTGTCATGGAGACCTCCGCTTAGTTCAGGAATTCGGACAGGGCGTCCAGCGCATCGAGCGCGTTGTCGCTGAGCACGGCCACTTCGCGTGCGATGTCGTCCACGCTCGCATCGCGCCCCAGCGCGCCGGTGAGCACGTAGCGCCCGTCGACGCGCCCGAACGACGACAGCGGCACCGAAGGATTCAGGTCGAGCAGCGATTCGAGCAGCTCGGTGCGGCGCTCGGGCTTCACTTCTTCCTCGGTCCAGAGATAGCAGATGCAGATGATCTGCATGTCCGAACTGGTCACGAAGATCGGCAGCTCGTCGCGCCCCTCGATGCTCACCTGGACCACCGGCGTGCGCCCCGGAATGGGCTGCAACTGCACGGGCCGCCCGCCCATCGCGGCACCGGCCAGCGCGTCGAGCCCCTTGAGTTGATCGAGCAGTGATTGCATACCTCTCCTTGTGGTTGATACCGTTGGAAGCGAGCGGTGCTTCGATGGATTCACTATAGGTGCGCCGACATAACATGTCAAACGAGCCCTTTGGTTCTCATCGCGAATGGACGGTGACTTTCGGCACTTGCCTGCTCTCTAGAATTCGGCGATGCCCCACCCGATCAACCCCGCCCGCGTCGACTTCGTCACGCTGCGCCTGTTCTGCGCCGTGGCGCAGTCGGGCAGCATCACCAAGGGCGCGGAGGCGTGCCACCTCGCACTGTCGGCCGCGAGCCGGCGGCTGTCGGACTTCGAAGCGGCCACCGGCTCGAAGCTGCTCGAGCGCAGCGCGCAGGGCATTGCGCTCACGCCCGCGGGCCATGTCGCGATGCAGCATGCGATGCGGTTGTTCCAGGGCTTCGAGCAGTTCAGCAACGAGCTCAACGACTACTCCAGCGGCGTGCGCGGCCACGTACGGCTGTGGGCCAACATGTCGGCGCTGACGGAGTTCCTGCCGACCACGCTCGCCACCTTCCTGGCCCAACACCCGGACATCCGCGTCGAGGTGGAAGAACAACTGAGCGGCGACACCGTGCGCGCGCTGGTCGACGGCCTCGCCGACGTCGGCGTGTTCGCGGAGAACACGCCCGCCTACGGCCTGGACGTCGCGCCCTTCCAGACCGACGAGCTGGTGGTGCTGTGCGCCAGGCAGCATCCGCTGGCGCGCACGCGTGCCAAGCAGGTCGACTTCAAGACCTGCCTGGCGCACGAGTTCGTGGGCCTGAACCGCAGCAGCTCCCTGCTGGAGCTGACCTCGCGTGCCGCCGAGCAGGCCGGCATTCCGATGCGGCTGCGCGTGCAGGTGCGCAGCTTCGACGCGATGTGCCACATGATCGCGGCCAACCTCGGCATCGGCGTGGTGCCGCTCGCGGCCTGCAAGGCGCAGGTGGCGGCGCTCGACCTGAAGGTCGTGCGGCTCAAGGAAACGTGGGCCACGCGGCGGTTGCTGATGGCAACGAAGACGGGGACCGAACTCTCGCCGGCGGCGCAGTTGCTGGCTCGACATCTTCTTCAACAAGCCAACACATGACGACGTCGGAACTGCTTCTGCTTCTCGGTTCGTGCGCCCTCCTTCTCGCCACCAACCTGTACATGGCACGGCGCATCGGTGCGATCGACGATATTCCACTGCGCAAGAACATGCTGCACATCATGGTCTGGATCCTTCCTTTCATGGGCGCATTCCTCGCATGGACCCACCTGCCCAGGCAGCCCCGCGTATCGAACGCCGATGCCAGACCACGACCCGAAGGTTTCTCGACGGAAGACGCGCCAGGGGACCTCGTGTTCGATGAGGCGCACGTATTCCCACTCATCTCCAACACATGGATTCGCAACGGATTCCCTCTGCTGAATTGGCACGCACTGCATGCGTGGGCGGGTTCGATGAACGACGCACGCAGCCAGCGCCTTGCCATCGAACAGGGACAACGCGCATGGCTGCTCCATCTCAGGGATGCGCTCGGCCCACACTTCCACCTGCACGAATCAGAGCATGCCTTCGTGCTGTCTTCGCTAGAAGACATCGTCGTCGTGGCGACCGCCGACTACGTAGCGTCCACCCGCAAGCGCATCCAGCGCGTTCTTGCCGGCCTCGCGCATTTCGGGGAGCACGGCAAGAGCATCCTGCTCGTCCTTGACAACGAAGAGACGTACTACAACTACGTGTCGAACTACTATCCGGAGGAAGGCGAATTCGCCTTCAGCGGTGGCATGTTCATCGATGCGGGGTGCGCCCATTTTCTCGTCCAACGCGCCGACCTTTCGGCCATCGAGCCGGTCATCGCACATGAAATGACACACAGCGCACTCTCTCACCTCAAGCTGCCGAGGTGGCTGGATGAAGGCCTGGCCGTCAACACCGAAAGAAAGCTCACGGGCGTGGGAGTCATGCCGCTCGGCCAACTCCAGGAACTGCGGCGCAGCCACCTGACGTTCTGGGACGAAGCAAGAATCCAGGAGTTCTGGTTCGGCGCCTCCTTCTTCAGGACGGACGACGGCAACCGGCTCTCCTACGAACTCGCGCGCATCCTCGTGGAGCAGATGGGGCAGAACTGGGAGCTCTTCACTCGCTTCGCATCGAACGCGAAACGCGAGGATGGCGGCGCCGAGGCCGCCAAAGAGGTTTACGACATGGACCTCGGCGCCTATGCCTGCATCCTCATGGAGCATGAACCCGACCCCCGATGGACACCCGATCCAACGAGCTGGCCCGTGAAGGAGGAAGGGTAAGCGAGCCCGGCCCGAGGCGCGTGCTCAGTCCGTCCCCACCATCACGCTCGAAGCCTTGATCACCGCATAGGCATTCGCCCCTTCGGTAAGCTTCAGCGACTCGGCCGAGCTGCTCGTGATCGTCGAGACGATCTGCACCCCCGCCGCGATTTCGAGGGTGACTTCGGTCGTGACCGGGCCGCGGACGATGGAAATGACCTTGCCCGACAGGACGTTGCGTGCGCTGATCTTCATGGAGTGCTCCTTGGGTTGAATCGAGCACGCCAGTCTATCCAGACTATCGGACAAGGGCCGTTCGTTCTACTTCGCTTCCTCGGCCTCCAGCACGGCCCATTCCTCGTCCGTGAACAGCCGCGAGCGTGTCAGGAAGCGCAGGCCTTCCGGCCCCTCCAGCGAGAACATGCCGCCCCGCCCCGGCACCACGTCGATGATCAGCTGCGTGTGCTGCCAATACGCGAACTGCGGCCCGCTGATGTAGAACGGCATGCCGCCGATGTGCCCCAGCAGCCGGTCGTAGTCGCCCACGATGAACTCGCCCTGCCCATAGCACATGGGCGCGCTGCCGTCGCAGCAACCGCCCGACTGATGGAACATCAGCGGGCCGTGCTTGGCGGCGAGCCTGTCGATCAACGCGAGCGCGGCATCGGTCGCGGTGACGCGCAGCACCTCGCCTGTCATCAGAAGAAGCCCAGCTTGTTCTCGCTGTAGCTCACCAGGAGGTTCTTGGTCTGCTGGTAGTGGTCGAGCATCATCTTGTGGTTCTCGCGCCCGATGCCCGACTGCTTGTAGCCACCGAAGGCCGCGTGCGCCGGGTAGTGGTGGTAGCAGTTGGTCCACACGCGACCCGCCTGGATGCCCTTGCCCATGCGGAAGGCGCGGTTCATGTCGCGGCTCCACACGCCGGCGCCCAGGCCGTAGAGCGTGTCGTTGGCGATGGAGAGCGCCTCTTCCTCGTCCTTGAAGGTGGCGACCGACACCACGGGGCCGAAGATCTCTTCCTGGAAGATGCGCATCTTGTTGTGGCCCTTGAACACGGTGGGCTTGACGTAGTAGCCGTCCTTCAGGTCGCCCGACAGCAGGTTGCGCTCGCCGCCGATCAGCACCTGCGCGCCCTCCTGCTTGCCGATGTCCAGGTACGACAGGATCTTTTCGAGCTGCTCGCTCGAGGCCTGCGCGCCGATCATGGTGTCCATCTCCAGCGGGCTGCCCTGCTTGATGGCGGCCACGCGCTTGAGCGCGCGCTCCATGAAGCGGTCGTAGATCGATTCCTGGATCAGCGCGCGCGACGGGCAGGTGCACACCTCGCCCTGGTTCAGCGCGAACATGGCAAAGCCTTCGAGTGCCTTGTCGAAGAAGCCGTCGTCCTTGTCCATCACGTCCGCGAAGAAGATGTTGGGCGACTTGCCGCCCAGCTCCAGCGTGACCGGAATCAGGTTCTGGCTGGCGTACTGCGAGATCAGCCGGCCGGTGGTGGTCTCGCCCGTGAAGGCGATCTTGCCGATGCGGTTGCTGGACGCCAGCGGCTTGCCCGCCTCCACGCCGAAGCCGTTCACCACGTTCAGCACGCCCGGCGGCAGCAGGTCGCCGACGATCTCCAGCAGCACCAAGATCGACACCGGCGTCTGCTCGGCCGGCTTCAGCACCACGCAGTTGCCGGCCGCCAGCGCGGGCGCCAGCTTCCACACCGCCATCAGGATCGGGAAGTTCCATGGAATGATCTGGCCGACCACGCCCAAGGGTTCATGGAAGTGGTACGCGAAGGTCTCATGATCGATTTCGCTGATGCCGCCCTCTTGCGAGCGAATGCACGAGGCGAAGTAACGGAAATGGTCGATGGCCAGCGGCAGGTCGGCGGCCATGGTTTCGCGCAGCGGCTTGCCGTTGTCCCAGGTCTCGGCGGCGGCCAGCACGGCGATGTTCTCCTGCATGCGGTCGGCTATCTTGTTGAGGATGTTCGCGCGCTCGGTCGGCGAGGTGCGGCCCCAGGCCGCCTTGGCCTTGTGGGCGGCGTCCAGCGCGCGGTCGATGTCGGCGGCCGTGGAGCGCGGCACCTCGCAGAAGACCTTGCCGGTGACGGGCGTGATGTTCTCGAAGTACTGGTTGTCCACCGGCGCGACCCACTCGCCGCCGATGTAGTTGCCGTAGCGCTTTTTGAACGGCACCGCGGTGCCGAATTTGCCCGGTTCGAGCATGTCCATGACTTGTCTCCTGTTTGCTGGTGGCGGTAGCGCCGCGACATGCGGCGACCCGCACGGACAACCGCAAGGCACGTACCCGCCCGGATCGGGACATTCCCTGAGTACTTCCGCCGGGCAAGCCGGTTTCGCAGCGGGTTTTCATTCGCAATCTGCGACATGTCCGCGCGAACATAGCGACTACGATGTCGCACAAGGCGAAAACACCGTGAACGGCAGACAACCGGAGACACGCATGAGTGAAGCGCAGTGGCCATCGGTCAGGGTGGAACAGGCACGCGAGCTGTTCTTCGGGCAGGGGCGCGACCCGGCCCCGTGGATCGCGCCGCACATCTCGCGCTCGTGGCAGCGCTGCGCCCGGTCGACCACCAGTACATCGACCCCGAGCCCATGGCGCTGGCCCTGCTGCGCGAACGGCGCGAGCAGGCCGTGCGGCTGCTCAACTGCGCGCAGCCCGAACTCGACGGGCTGGCCGAGCACGCCATCGGCAACGGCTGCGTGGTGATCCTGTCGGACGCAAGCGGGCTGATCCTCGAGGAAATCGGCAGCCCCGACTTCCTGCCCAAGGCCCAGCGCATCGCGCTGCAGCCCGGCGTGCAATGGTCGGAGAACCACCGGGGCACCAACGCCATCGGCACCGCGCTGGCCGAGCGCGAGGCGCTGATGGTGCTGGGCGGCGAGCACTACCTCGCGCAGAACGGCGCACTCGGCTGCGCGGCGGCGCCCATCTTCACGGGGCGCGGCGAGCTGGCCGGCGCGCTCGACATCTCCGGCGAAACGGTGCGCGTGAACACGCATGCGCTGGGCCTGGTGCGCATGGCGGCGCAGCAGGTCGAGCACCGCATGATGCTGGCCGAGGCCGGCGGCCACGTGCTGCGCTTTCATGCGCGGCCGGCGCTGATCGGCACCGCGCGCGAGGGACTGATGGTGATCGAGGGCGGGCGCATCGTCGCGGCCAACCGCGTGGCGCTGGAGCTGTTCGGCCGCTCGTGGGACAGCCTGCTCGACCTGGAGGCCAAGGCTTTTCTGGGCGCGAACTGGCCGCGCATGGAACACCGGCGCAGCCTGCTGACCTTGCCGGGCGGCCGGCAGATCGCCACGGTGATGGAACGCTCGGGCACGCCCGGCGCCTCTCGCCCCACGGCGCGGCGCACGGACACGCCCGCGGCGCAGCCCGAGGCCGATGACCTGGCGCCGCTGCTCGACAAGGCCGTGCGCGTGCTGAACGAAGGCGTGCCGGTGCTGGTGAACGGCGAGACCGGCAGCGGCAAGGAGGTGTTCTCGCGCCGCCTGCATGCCGCGAGCCGCCGCGCCGCCGGCCCTTTCGTGGCGGTCGACTGCGCCTCGCTGCCCGAGACGCTGATCGAGTCGGAGCTGTTCGGCTACGACGAAGGCGCCTTCACCGGCGCCAGGCGCAAGGGCATGGCGGGCCGCATTCGCGAGGCGCACGGCGGCGTGCTGTTCCTCGACGAGATCGCCGAGATTCCGCTGGCGCTGCAGACGCGCCTGCTGCGCGTGCTGGAAGAGCGCGTGGTCACGCCGCTGGGCGGCGGCCAGGGCGTGGCGGTGGATTTCGACCTGGTGTGCGCCACGCACGGCGACCTGCCGGCGCTGGTGCAAGCGGGTCGTTTTCGCGCCGACCTGATGTACCGCGTGGCGGGCTTCACCGTCACGCTGCCGCCGCTGAGCCGGCGCGCCGACCGGCGCGCGCTGATCGCGCGGCTGTTCCTGGAGTCGGGCGGCGCGGCCAGGCACCTGCGGTTGGAAGACGATGCGCTCGACGCGCTGGCCGCCTACCGCTGGCCCGGCAATCTGCGCGAGCTGCGCAGCACGCTGCGCGCGGTGGTGGCGCTGGCCGACACGGGCGATTCGGTCACGGCCGCCGCGCTGCCCGCGCACCTGCGCGACGCGCACACCGCGCCCCCACCGCAAGACGACGCGCCCGCCCATGCACCCACGCCGCATGCCGAGCCGCTGACGGCCATCACGCGCCACGCGATCGACGAAGCCCTCAAGGCCAGCGAGCACGACGTGGCAAAGGCGGCGCGGCGCCTGGGCGTTCACCGCAGCACGGTCTACCGCCACCTCGCGCGCCAGCGCGGCACGACGGGCACCCCCTAGCGGCCGCCGGCTTCGCTGTATTTTCTAAAATATAGCGAGGCACTTGCTAGAGCGGTGCCGACGCCCTCGCCCCTTGCCCCACGACACTGGACCTTGCCGATGACAACACCCCAAGCCGGACGCACCGAAGCCACCGGCGCGAAGTTTTCGCTGCAGTCGATGCAGCACGCACGCACGCTCTCGCAGCGCGCCGTGCGCCAGATCGCCTCGGGCATGCGCCCCGGCATCACCCACGCGCAGGCGCACGACCTCGCCATGGCCACGCTGCACAAGCTGGAGATGGAGCGCAACTGGCACCCCATCGTGATCCGTTTCGGCCAGGACACGCTCAAGACCTTCAGGGAGCAGTCGGACCCCACCAGCGTGCTGGGCGCGCAAGACATCTACTTCATCGACATCGGCCCCGTCTGGGAGGGCCACGAAGGTGATGCCGGCGACACCTTCGTGACCGGAAACGACCCGCAGATGCACGCCTGCGCCGAAGCCGCGCGCACGCTGTGGCACGACGTGGCCGCGCGCTGGCGCGCCGACCGCCTGAGCGGCGAGGCGCTCTACGCCTACGCCGCCGAACGCGCCGAGGCCATGGGCTGGCGGCTCAACCTCGACATCAAGGGCCACCGCGTGTGCGACTTTCCGCATGCGATCTACCAGGCCGGCCGGCTCGGCGACTTCGGCCTGTGCCCGGGCACGGGCATCTGGATCCTGGAGATCCAGATCGCGCACCCCACGCGCCCCTTCGGCGCCTTCTACGAAGACCTGCTGATGGCCGACGATGAAGCGCACGCACCGGCCACAAACGCCCCGGCCACGCAAGCCGCCACCGAGCAACTCTTCTCCTACGGCACGCTGCAACTGCAGTCGGTGCAGGTCGCCACCTTCGGCCGCCGGCTGGACGGCCGGCTCGACAGCCTGCCCGGCTACCGTCTGGAACAGCTCGAGATCAAAGACCCGGCGGTCGTCGCGACCAGCGGCAAGACGCACCACCCGATCGTCGCCCCGAGCGGCAACACCGCCGACCGGGTCGACGGCGCCGTCTTCGCCGTCACCCCGGCCGAGCTGGCCCATGCGGACGCCTACGAGGTCGACGACTACCGGCGCGAACGCGTCACGCTGGCGTCGGGGCTGCAGGCCTGGGCCTACGTGGACGCGCGCTCCCATCCGGGCCGCTGAACGAAAGACTGACTTGCCCCCTGTCGCTGGAACGGCCAGACTTTGCGCATGGTCTCGCTCCAGCATTCATGACACGTCCCAAATCCGCACGAAGCCTGTCGGCCGTTCCCTCCACCTTGCGGATCCCCCTGGCCGCGCGGGCCTCCGGTGACGCGATGTTCCCGCAAGTGGCCGTGCGCGACGCCTATGCCGCCGGCATCCTCGAGCAGATCCGCGACGACGGCAGCGCGCTGCCCGAAGACCGCGCCACCATCTACGGCATCCTCTCGCGCACGCGCCGCTTTCGCAGCCTGGCGCAGGACTTCCTGAAGGCGCACCCCGCGCCCGCGTGGTCAACATGGGCTGCGGGCTCAGCCACTACTTCCAGTGGCTGGACGACGACAAGTCGCGCATGACCGACGCCGACCTGCCCGAAGTGCTCGAGCTGCGCCGCGAGCTGATCCCCGAGACCCACGAGCGCCATGACCTGCGCTCGCTCGACCTGACCGCGCCCGACTGGTGGGAGCAGCTGGGCCTGCCGCGCAAGCGCAATGCGAAGCCGGTCTTCCTGTTCACCGAAGGCGTGCTGATGTACCTGCAGCCCGGGCAGGTGCGGGCGGTGCTCGCCACCTTCGGCGAGCGCGCGCCGGCGGGCTCGGTGCTGGCCTTCGACGCCATGTGCTGGCTGGCCGTGGGCCGCGCGAAGCAGCATCCGTCGGTGCGCACCACCGGCGCCGAGTTTCACTGGGGCATCCGGCGCGAGGCCGAGCTGACGCAGCCGCACCCCCGGCTGCGGCTGGACGCCACCTACCGGGTGATGCAGGGCATCGGCTGGCCCTATGCGCTGTTCGCGCCGATGGTGATGCTGCTGCTCGGCGTGCCGCTGTACGCGGTGTACGCGCTGAAGACGGTCGACCCCGGTCCGGACGCCGAAACATAAACGCACAATTTTCCGGATTCCCGGCTTTGTCCGGCCCGGTTTGCGCGGAATGGCTGACGCCGCCCGGCCGCGCGCGGGGTCAATCTTGCGGTTGTTCCCGGTCGCGGAAAATGCCCTATCGTTTGCGCAGCCGCCTGTCCTCTTTTCCCAGAGTTTCCCCAAAGATTCGCAACCCTCAAGAACCACATGCTTGATCGCCGATCCTTCCTTGCCGCCGGTGCGCCGCCGCCGCGCTCGCCGCCCTGGGCCTGCCCACCGAGGCGCTGGCCGCCAACGGCCTGCAACTGAGCCAGCCCACGCCCTTCTCGTTCGACGCGCTGGTCGCGCAGGCCAAGGCGCTCGCCGCGCAGCCCTACGTCGCGGCCACGCCGCTGGCGCCCGAGGTGCTCGAGCGCATCGACTACGACGCGCACGGCAAGATCAAGTTCGACCCCGACAACGCCCTCTTCCGCGACGGGCCCGGCGCCTTTCCCGTCACCTTCTTTCACCTGGGCCGCTTCTTCCAGACACCGGTGCGCATGCACGTGCTGGAAAACGCCGACGGCGACGCCTTCGCGCGCGAAGTGCTCTACAGCCCGTCCTATTTCTCGATGCCGCCCGACAGCCCCGCGCGCGAGCTGCCGCCCGGCGCCGGCTTCGCGGGCTTTCGCCTGCAGGAAAGCCGCCTGGGCGACCAGAGCAAGCTCGACTGGCAGAAGAACGACTGGGTGGCCTTTCTGGGCGCCTCGTACTTCCGCGCCATCGGCGAGCTCTACCAGTACGGCCTGTCGGCGCGCGGCCTCGCGCTCGACGTGGCGGTGCCCGGCAAGCCGGAAGAATTCCCGACCTTCACGCGCTTTTATTTCGAGACCCCGGCGGCCGGCAACACCACCTCGATGACGGTCTACGCGCTGCTCGAAGGGCCGAGCGTGACGGGGGTCTTCAAGTTCGTCATGCAGCGCACGAAGGCCGTGATCATGGACATCGACGCGCGCCTGTTCATGCGCCGCGATGTGTCGCGCCTGGGCCTGGTGCCGCTCACGTCGATGTACTGGTACTCCGAGACCATCAAGCCCACCGCCATCGACTGGCGCCCCGAAGTGCACGACTCCGACGGCCTGGCCATCTGGAACGGCGCGGGCGAGCGCATCTGGCGGCCGCTGAACAACCCGACGCAGACGCGCGCCTCGGCCTTCGCCGACACCCGCCCGCGCGGCTTCGGCCTGCTGCAGCGCGACCGCGCGTTCGACCACTACCAGGACGGCGTGAACTACGAGAAGCGCCCGAGCCTGTGGATCGAGCCGCTGGGTGACTGGGGCGAAGGCTCGGTGCAGCTCATCGAAATCCCGACCGACGACGAGATCCACGACAACATCGTGGCCTTCTGGGTACCCAAGGCCGATGCCAAGGCCGGTTCGAGCTACAGCCTGCAGTACCGCCTGCACTGGACCGACCAGGAACCCTTTCCGTCGCCGCTCGCGCACTGCGTGGCCACGCGCATCGGACGCGGCGGCCAGCCGGGCCAGCCGAGGCCGCAGGGCGTGCGCAAGTTCATGGTGGAGTTCATCGGCCAGCCGCTGACCACGGTGCCCTTCGGCGTGAAGCCCGAGGTGGTGCTGACGGCGGCGCGCGGCAAGTTCTCGTACGTCTTCGCGGAGGCCGTGCCGAACGGCGTGGCGGGCCACTGGCGCGCGCAGTTCGACTTCACGCCCGAGGGCAACGAGCCGATCGACATGCGGCTCTACCTGAAGAACGGGGACCAGACGCTGACGGAGACCTGGCTGTACCAGTATCAGCCGGGCGTCTGAGCCGATCAGCGCTTGGTGACCGACACCAGCTCGACTTCGAAATTCAGCGTCGCGTTCGGCGGAATCACACCGCCGGCACCACGCGCGCCATAGGCGATCGACGGCGGGCAGGTCAGCTTGGCCTTGCCGCCGACCTTCATCTTCTGCACGCCTTCGGTCCAGCACGGGATCACGCCGTTGAGCGGGAACTCGGTGGGCTCGCCGCGCTTGTAGGAGCTGTCGAACTCCTTGCCGGTGTCGGGGAAGGTGCCGCGGTAGTGGACCTTGACCGTGTCGGTGGCGGCGGGCGATGCGCCGGTGCCGTCCTTCAGCGACTGGTAGACCAGGCCGCTGGGCGTGGTCACCGCGGCGGATTGCGCGAACGCGGCGGGCATGGCGAAGACGGACACGAGAGCGGCACAGAAAAGAGACTTCACGAAACACCTCGAAGTTGGAGAGGCCCCGATTATGGCCAGCGCCCATGTCGCGCCTGTAAGCCGATATTCCGGCGCGGCCTGTTCGTTGGAACAGCCCTTGCTTTGCTGAATGCGCACTGTCAACATTCACGCAGAGAGGAAGCCCCATGCATTCCACCGACGCCACGCCGGCGGCATCGTCCGCAACCGGCTCGGGCCACCTCAAGAAGGTGCTCGGCCCCCTCCAGCTCTGGGGCATTGCCGTGGGCCTCGTCATCTCGGGTGAATACTTTGGTTGGAGCTACGGCTGGAACACCGCCGGCACGCTCGGCTTCCTCGTCGCCACCGTGCTGGTGGCGACGATGTACACCACCTTCATCTTCAGCTTCACCGAACTCTCGACCGCCATTCCACATGCGGGCGGGCCCTTCGCCTATGCACGGCGCGCCTTCGGGCCGACCGGCGGTTTCGTCGCGGGCTTTGCGACGCTGATCGAATTCGTCTTTGCGCCGCCGGCCATTGCGCTGGCCATCGGCGCGTACCTCAACGTGCAGTTCCCGGGCATCAATCCGAAGTGGTTCGCGCTCGGTGCCTATGTGATCTTCATCGGGCTCAACTGGGTGGGCGTGGGCATCGCGGCGGCGTTCGAGTTGTTCGTCACCATTCTGGCCATCGTCGAGCTGCTGGTGTTCATGGGCGTGGTCACGCCGGGCTGGACCAGGGCCAATTTCGTGGCCAACGGCTGGGCCGGCGGCAGCGTGCTGAACGGCGCGGCCGTCTCGGGCATCTTCGCGTCGATTCCGTTCGCCATCTGGTTCTTCCTGGCCATCGAGGGCGCGGCCATGGCGGCCGAAGAAGCGCGCGACCCGCACCGCACCATTCCCATCGCGTACACCACGGGCATCGTCACGCTGGTGGTGCTGGCCTTCGGCGTGATGATCTTCGCGGGCGGCGTGGGCGACTGGCGCAAGCTCGCCAACATCAACGACCCGCTGCCGCAGGCCATGAAGACGGTTGTGGGCGACAACAGCGGCTGGCTGCACATGCTGGTGTGGATCGGCCTGTTCGGGCTGATCGCGTCTTTCCACGGAATCATCATGGGCTACTCGCGCCAGATCTTCGCGCTGGCGCGCGCGGGCTACCTGCCGCGCTACTTCGCCGGCCTGAGCCCGCGCTTCGACACGCCGCACCGCGCGCTGCTGGCCGGCGGCGTCATCGGCGTGGTCGCGATCTTCAGCGACGAGCTGGTGCAGTTCGGCGGGCAGACGCTCACCGCCAACATCGTGACCATGGCGGTGCTCGGCGCCATCGTGATGTACATGATCTCGATGGCCGCGCTGTTCAAGCTGCGCCGCAGCGAACCCGGCCTGCTGCGCACTTACCGCGCCCCCTTCTACCCCGTGTTCCCGGCCATTGCGCTCGGCCTGGGCGCGGTGTGCCTGGGTGCGATGGTGTGGTTCAACGGCATGCTCACGCTGCTGTTCATCGTGCTGATGGCCGCGGCGTACGGCTACTTTCTGCTGACCTCGGCGCAGCGCAAGGCGGCGGCGCCCGACGACATGCTTTCTTCGAGCACCACCGCCTGACAAGAAACAGGAACCGCAAAGACCGATGCGCTACAGCACCACCATCGCCGGCCAGGTCTTCAGCTTCGACGACCTCAAACAGGTCATGGCCTTCGCGAGCCCCGCGCGCTCGGGCGACTACCTGGCGGGCATCGGCGCGGCCACCGCGCAGCAGCGCATGGCCGCGCGCCACGTGCTGGCCGACACGCCGCTCAAGCAGTTCCTGACCGAGGCGCTGATTCCGTACGAGAGCGACAACATCACGCGCCTGATCATCGACAGCCACGACGCACAGGCCTTTGCGCCGGTGTCGCACCTCACGGTCGGCGACTTTCGCAACTGGCTGCTGTCCGACGCGGCCACCACCGACGTGCTCACCGCGCTGGCGCCCGGCCTCACGCCCGAAATGGTGGCAGCCGTGTCCAAGCTCATGCGCAACCAGGACCTGGTGTCGGTCGCCAGGAAGTGCTGCGTGGTCACGCGCTTTCGCGACACCATCGGCCTGCCCGGCCACCTCGCGGTGCGGCTGCAACCCAACCACCCGACCGACGACCTGCGCGGCGTGGCCGCCTCCACGCTCGACGGCCTGCTCTACGGCGCCGGCGACGCGGTGATCGGGCTCAACCCGGCGTCGGACAGCATGCCCGTGCTGGGCGACCTGCTGCGCATGCTCGACGAGGTGATCCAGCGCTTCGAGATTCCCACGCAAAGCTGCGTGCTCACGCACGTGACCAACACGCTGAAGCTCGCCGAAGCCGGCGCGCCGGTCGACCTGGTGTTCCAGTCGATCGCGGGCACCGAGAAGGCCAACCTCTCGTTCGGCGTCACACCCGAACTGCTCGACGAAGCCCATGCGGCCGCGCTGTCGCTCCAGCGCGGCACCGTGGGCGACAACGTCATGTACTTCGAGACCGGCCAGGGCAGCGCGCTGTCGGCCAATGCCAACTTCGGCGTCGACCAGCAGACCTGCGAGGTGCGCGCCTATGCGCTGGCGCGGCGCTACAGGCCGCTGCTCATCAACACGGTGGTCGGCTTCATCGGGCCTGAATACCTGTACGACGGCAAGCAGATCATTCGCGCGGGCCTGGAAGACCACTTCAGCGGCAAGCTGCTGGGCCTGCCGATCGGCTGCGACATCTGCTACACCAACCACGCCGAGGCCGACCAGGACGACATGGACACGCTGCTCGTGCTGCTGGGCACGGCGGGCATCAACTTCATCATGGGCATTCCGGGCGCCGACGACGTGATGCTCAACTACCAGAGCACGTCGTTCCACGACGCGCTGTTCCTGCGCCAGACGCTGGGCCTGAAACGCGCACCCGAGTTCGAGGCATGGCTGCAGCGCATGCAGATCACCGATGCTGCGGGCCGGCTCGCACCGCCCTCGTCCAACCGGCTGCTGGCCGACATGAGCGGGCTCGCCGCGCTGGCGCGATGAACGACTCGCCGCCACCGGTCACTCCCAACCCGTGGGCGCAATGGCGCTCGGCCACGCCCGCGCGGCTGGCGCTGGGCCGTGCCGGCGCCGGCATGCCGACCGACGAGACGCTGCGCTTCGGCTGGGCCCACGCGATGGCGCGCGACGCGATCCACGCCGCGCTCGATGTCGATGCGCTCGACGGCCTGCTGCGCGCCCAGCGCTGGGAGGTGGTGCATGCACGCAGCCGCGCCGCGGACCGCACCGCCTACCTGCGCCGCCCCGACCTGGGGCGGCAACTCGATGAAGACGACGCCACGCGCCTGCGCGGCGACCGGCGCTACGGCTGCGACGTGTGCATCGTGATCGGCGACGGGCTGTCTTCGCTCGCGGTCGCGCGCCATGCCGTGCCCCTGCTGGCGGCGCTGCGCTCGCGGCTGCCGCCGGACACGCGCTTCTCGCCCGTCGTCATCGCCACGCAGGCCCGCGTCGCGCTGGCCGACGAAGTGGGCGAGCTGTTCGGCGCGGCGCTGTCGGTCATGCTGATCGGCGAGCGGCCGGGCCTGAGTTCACCCGACAGCCTGGGCATCTACCTGACCCACACGCCCCGGCGCGGGCGGCACGACGCCGAGCGCAACTGCATCTCGAACGTGCGGCCCGAGGGCCTGCCTTACGAGGCCGCCGCCTTCAAGCTGGCATGGCTGATGCAAGAGTCCCTGCAACGGGGGCTGACGGGCGTGGCGCTCAAGGACGAGAGCGACCTCGCGGCGATCGCGCAGCAGCAGACACCACCTTCACCGCAGCTGCGCTGAGCGCCGGGTTGACCCCGAACTGTCACGCGCGTTTCGTACGCTCGTCATCTTTCGTTCATCGCTTGCAGCAAACACAGGAAACAACAATGCAACGTCGCCTCGTCCTTCTCACGCCGATCGCAGCCGCCCTTGTCACCGCCGGCTGCGCCAGCCTCTCGCCCGCCCAGGGCCTGACGCCCGGCCACTGGGACGCCTTCAACCGCGCGCAGATCGAAGGACTGATCGCCAGCCAGGGCAAGGGCAGCCCCGGCTACAACGCCGCCAAGCCGCCGTACGTGGTGTTCGACTGGGACAACACCAGCGTCTTCCTCGACATCGAAGAGGCCTCGCTGATCTACCAGCTCGAGAACCTCGTGTTCGGCGCCACGCCCGCGCAGCTCGAGACGGCGCTGCGCAAGAACATCCCGAAGAAAGACTTCCTGCCCGCGTACAACAACGCGGCGGGCCAGCCGGTCAACATCGACCTCGTGGTGCCCGACATCGTTGCCAGCTACACCTGGCTCTACCAGAACTACAAGGGCCTGAAGGGCGACCAGCCGCTGGCGGTGGTGGCCATGAGCCCGAACTACGGCGCCTTCATCACCAAGGTGCGCTATCTCTACGAAGCCATCGGCGACACCTTCGACCACGACACCGCCTACCCGTGGGTGACATACCTGTTCGCCGGCATGACCGAGGCGCAGGTGCGCAAGCTCACGGCCGACACGGTGGCGTGGCAGCTGAAGGAGCCGGTGGCCAAGGTCAAGTGGACCTCGCCGGCCGCGCTGCCGGGCCGTGCGGGCGTGGTGTCGGTGAGCTGGAAGAACGGCCTGCGCCTGCAGCCCGAAATGCAGGAGCTGTACGCGGCCTTTCGCAACGCGGGCTTCGACGTGTGGGTGTGCTCGGCGTCGTTCGTCGACGTGATCAGGGAAATCTCGTCGAACCCCGCCTTCGGCTACAACAACCCGGCCGATCGCGTGCTGGCCATGGAGCTGGAGCGCGACGCCAACGGCGTGATCCAGCCCGAGTTCCGCCGCGGCTACGACCAGACCCAGGGCCCCGGCAAGACCAAGAACATCCGCCGCTTCCTGGTGAGCAAGTACGGCTACGGCCCGAGCTTCGTGGCCGGCGACAGCGAAGGCGACCAGAACATGATGGCCGACTTCCCCGACACGAAGAAGGTGCTGATCGTCAACCGCCTGCGCGATCCGAAGACCGACATCGGCAAGTTCTCGGCCATGGCCGTGCAGAACCACGGCAAGGCCGACACGCGCTACCTGCTGCAGGGCCGCGACGACAACACCGGTTCGTGGGTGACGTCGCAGTTGCACACGCCGCTCGGCGCGACGCAGGGCAAGGCGCTGAAGTAGGCGCGCGGGGCGCGTTCAGGGCGCCTTCGCCGTCGCCACCGGCTTGAGCGAATCGCGCACCTTGGCCACCTCCGCCGCCGTCACGGCCCCGCCCTGGTTGCCCCAGCTCGAGCGCGCGAAGCTCAGCACGCTGGCCACGTCGGCATCGGTCAGGCGCCAGCCGAAGTCGGGCATGGTGATGGGCGACGGCGCCTTCGCGGTGCTCGGCATGGTGGCGCCGGCGAGCACCAGGCGGATCAGCGAGGTCGGGTCCTTGGCGTTCACCACGCTGTTGCCGGCGAGCGCCGGGAAGGTCTTGTTCGCCCCCGTGCCGTCGGAGCGGTGGCAGGCGTTGCAGTTGTTCAGGTAGACCATCGCTCCGCTGTTGCCCTCGACCGTGCCGTTGCGCAGCGCGAGCGCCGTTGGATGCTGCGGCGCGGCGGCGACCAGCGACGCCTGCGACGGCCCGGCCGGCTCGCCGGCCTTGGCGCCCAGCGATTGCAGATAGCTCGCCACCGCCTGCAGGTCTTGCGTCGACAGGTGCTGCGTGCTGTTCTGCACCACGTCGACCATCGCCCCGAAGGCGGCCGTGTGGCCGGTGCGCCCGGTCTGCAGGTACTGCACGATGTCTTCGGACGACCACTGCGCCATGGTCGGGCGGTCGGTGTGGCGCAAGGGCTGCGCATACCAGCCGTCGATGACCGCGCCCGACAGGAACACCTCGCCCTTGCGGTCGCTGGCCGCCTTGACGCCGCCGAGCATGCTGCGCGGCGTGTGGCAGTCGCCGCAATGGCCCAGCCCCTGCACGAGGTAGGCGCCGCGGTTCCACTCGGCGCTGCGCGCGGTCTCGCCCTGGTAGACGCCCTTGTCCAGGTAGAGCCAGTTCCAGCCGACCATCAGCCCGCGCATGCTGAAGGGCCACGGCAGGTCGGTGGCAGGCGGCTTCTGCGCGACAGGCTGCACGCCGTTGCGAAAGAAGATGAAGAGCGCGTGCATGTCCTCGTCGTTCACACGGGCGAACGACGGGTACGGCATGGCCGGGTAGAGGTGGTGGCCGTCCTTGGCGATGCCTTCGCGCAGCGCGCGCGCGAACTCGGCTTCGGTGTAGCCGCCGATGCCGGCCTCGGGGTCGGGCGTGATGTTGGTCGAGACGATGGTGCCGAACGGCGTCTTCATCGGGAGGCCGCCGCCGAAGGCCGGCTTGCCGGGCGCGGTGTGGCAGCTGACGCAGTCGCCCGCGCGCGCCAGGTAACGGCCGTGCTCCAGCACGGGGTCGGTGGATGCGGCGGGCGGCGTCGCATTCACCGCCGCGGGCGCTGAAGCAGCCGAGGGCGCATCCGCCTTCTGCGCCACGGCCCAGGCCCCGGCGCACAGCAGCACGACGGCCGCCGCCGCGCCGCCATAGACACGAGATGCACGGCGCGCGCTCATGCCAGCGCTCCCGGGTTCGCCAGGTAGCGCTCGCGGATCGCCTTGGCCGACCAGTACGCCAGCGCGCCCACCATGCCCGTCGGGTTGTAGCCGAAGTTCTGCGGGAAGGCGCTCGCACCCATCACGAACACATTGGGCACGTCCCACACCTGCAGGAAGCGGTTGACGGCGCTGGTGGTCGGGTCGGTGCCCATCGGGGCGCCGCCGGTGTTGTGGGTCGACTGGTAGTAGCGCACGTCGTAGTGCGCGCCGGCCTTCTGGAAGTTCATCTTCAGCTGCTTCGGCCCCATGGCCCGCGCGATCTGCTCGACCTTGGCGCCGATGAACTGCGTCATGGCCAGGTCGTTGGCCTTCCAGTCGAAGGTCATGCGCAACAGCGGCTGGCCGTGCACGTCCTTGTAGGTCGGGTCGAGGTCCAGGTAGTTGTCGCGGTAGGCCATCACCGAGCCTTGGCTGCCCACGCCGGCCTGGTAGAGGTAGTTTTCCTTCGCGGCCTTCTTCCAGCCCGCGCCCCAGCTCGGCGTGCCGGGCGCAGGCTCAGCTGCTGGATCGGCCGGCCACCGGTGTTGATGCAGTTGATGCTGGCGCCGCCCACGAAGCCGAGCGGGCCGTGGTCGAAGTTGTCGCCGTCGAAGTCGTCGATCACCGAGCCGCTGGCGCCCGCGCGACGAAGGGGTTCATCGGCTGGTCCTTGTCGAAGAACAGGCTGGCGCCGCCGTTGAGCTGGTAGGCGTAGTTGCGGCCGACCACGCCCTCGCCCGTGGCCGGGTCGTACTTCTTGCCGATGTTCGACAACAGCAGCAATCGCACGTTGTGGAATTGATAGGCGCACAGCACCACCAGGTCGGCCGGCTGCTCCACTTCGTTGCCCTGGGCGTCGATGTAGGTCACGCCGGTGGCGCGCTTGCCGTCGGGCGACATGTTCACGCGCAGCACGTGCGAGCGGGTGCGCAGCTCGAAGTTGGGCCGCTTCATCAGCACCGGCAGCAGCGTGGTCTGCGGCGAGGCCTTGGAGTACATGTAGCAGCCGTAGCGCTCGCAGAAGCCGCAGAAGTTGCACGGCCCGAGCTGCGCGCCATGCGGGTTGGTGTAGGCGCGCGAGGCGTTGGCGGCGGCCTGCGGAAACGGGTGGTAGCCGAGGTCGCGCGCGGCCTTCTCGAACAGCCTGGCGCTGTTGACCGAGGCCAGCGGCGGCAGCGGGAATTCGTTGGCGCGCGCGCCCTCGAAGGGGTTGCCGCCAGGCTGGATCTTGCCGCCGATGTTGCCGGCCTTGCCCGAGGTGCCGCAGATCTTTTCGAACTGGTCGAAGTGCGGTTCCAGCTCTTCGTAGCTCACGCCGAAGTCCTGGATGGTCATGCCCTCGGGAATGAACTTCTTGCCGTAGCGCTCTTCGTAGCTGCTGCGAATGCGCAGGTCGCTGGGCAGCGCGCGCCAGTGGTGGCCGTTCCAGTGCACGCCCGCGCCGCCCACGCCGTCGCCGGGCAAAAAGGACGCAAGCTGCCGGTACGGCACTGCAATTTCAGCCGGCGTGTGGCGGATGGTCACGGTCTCGCGCGAGAGGTTCTGGAACAGCTTGCCGCGAATGCCGTAGCTCAGTTCGTCGGTGATGCGCGGGTAGGCGAAGTCGGGTTGCGTGTCGCGGTTCTCGCCGCGCTCCAGCGCCAGCACCTTCAGGCCGGCGGCCGTGAGCTCGATGCCCATGATGGCGCCGGTCCAGCCGAAGCCGACCAGCACCGCGTCGACGCCGGGCTTCTTGATGTTTGCCATGTCGCCGCCCTCCTCAGCCCTGCGGGCCGGCGATGCTCACCGGCGGCAGGTTGTACTTGACGCCGGGGCGGTCGACCCAGTCGGCGTAGTCGGCACGCGCGCCGGGGAAGCCGATCATCTTCCAGGCGGCGGCGTTCTTGTTGCCGCCGTGGATGGGGTCGCTGAAGTAGCCCTCCTTGGTGTTCTGCAGCAGGAAGCCGAAGAAGTCGGTCGCGCCCACGCCGTCGAGCACGATGCCGCCGCCCTCCAGGCCCTTGAGCACCTCGTCCTGCTGCGCGGCCTCGAGCTGTGCGAAGACCTTGCCGGCAAACTGCTTGCGGCTGTAGGCGTCGACCGCCGCGATGCCCGCGCGGTACACCTCGCGCGGCGGCATCTTCTTCTGGTAGCCGAACAACGGCGACACCTCGACGAACGGCCCCTGCATGTACCAGGTGGCGGCGTGGCCGAAGGCGCCTTCCATCTGCCGGTCGATGAACTCGGGCACGCCGGCCTCGATGGCGCCGGGGCCGGTGTCGTCGGAAGGAATGAGCCGGGCCACCGCGGCCTGCACGAAGACCCACTCGGCGGCGTTGAAGTACACGGGTGTGTAGGGGGTGCCGGGCGGCGCCGCCGCGGCGGGGTTGGGTGCGGGAGCCGGTGGTGTGGCGGGCTGCGCCAGCGTCACGCCGGTGATGCCGCCGGCGCCGAAGGCCGTGGCGGCCGGCACGATGGCAATGGAGCGGCGCAGGAAGCCCCGCCGGTCGGGGTACGACTCGTCTTTCATCGCGTTGTGTGCGACGTGGGCGCCGCCTGTTGTTGTGCGAGCGTTCATCATGGCGGCGACGCGCGCCGGTCCATGTAGGAAAGCGGCTTGCCTATGATGGATGCGGCGCGGCGGCTTTCAGAATGCTTTCGAAGGCACCCGGCAACCCAACGACCACACAGGAGACGACATGACAACCCCTCGCTACCCGCTCGCCGAGCTCAAGGACCTGCCGGAGGACATCCGCACCCAGATTCTTGCGGTGCAGGAAAAGGCCGGCTTCGTGCCCAACGTGTTCCTCGGCCTGGCGCGCCGCCCGGCCGAGTGGCGCGCCTTCTTCGCGTACCACGACGCGCTGATGCTCAAGGAAGAAGGCTCGCTCACCAAGGGCGACCGCGAGATGATCGTCACCACCACCAGCGCGGCCAACCGGTGCCTGTACTGCGTGGTGGCGCACGGCGCGCTGCTGCGCATCTACGAGAAGAAGCCGCTGGTGGCCGACCAGGTGGCGGTGAACTACCGCAAGGCCGACATCACGCCGCGCCAGCGCGCGATGCTCGACTTTGCGATGAAGGTCTGCGACCGCTCGCACGAGATCGACGACAGCGACTTTCCACCGCTGCACGCCCACGGCTTCGACGACGAGGACATCTGGGACATCGCGGCCATCACCGCCTTCTTCGGCCTGAGCAACCGCCTGGCCAGCTTCAGCGGCATGCAGCCGAACAACGAGTTCTTCCTGATGGGGCGCCTGCCTCGCGAGAAGAAGTAGGCCCCGGGCACGGAGCGCGAGTGCGGGGCGTGGGCACGCCCCGTCACCGCGCCAGCAACGACCGAACTCAGCCCTTCGCGCGGCAGGACGCGAGCGCGTCCAGCGCGGGCTTGTAGGTCGGCGTGGTCACGTCCATCACGCCCAGCACCGTGTGGTACAGGTTGTCGTGCGTGAGCGGCGCGTCGAGCCCCGCCTCCATGCACGAACGCGAGAGCTTGCGCCGCTGGCTCATGCCGTCGCTGAACCACGTGACCATGGGCACGTGCTTCTGCGCCTCGGGCGCGAAGCTGTACGGCACGCCGTGCAGGAACAGGCCGTACTCGCCCAGCGATTCGCCGTGGTCGCTGACGTACAGCAGCGCCGGGTCGTACTGCTTCGACTGGGTCTTGAGCCAGTCGATGGTCTGGGCAAGGAAGCGGTCGGTCTGCACGATCGAGTTGTCGTAGACGTTCATCAGCTCGGCATGGCCGCACTCGGCCAGCGCGTTGGTCTTGCACTCGGGCAGGAAGCGCTTCACGTCGGGCGCCGAGCGCTTGTAATAGGCCGGGCCGTGGCTGCCCATCTGGTGCATGACCAGCACGATGCCCTTGGCGCGCCGCTCGGCCGGCAGCGCGGCGATGCGCTCGTCGAGGCCCTTGAGCATCACGTCATCGAGGCACTCGTCGCCGTCGCACAGCGCCTTCTTGGTGGCGGCGTCGAGCCCGACGAAGGCCGACGCATTCGGAATGCGCTCGCACACGCCCTTGCAGCCGGCCTGGTTGTCGAGCCAGAACACGGCCAGACCGGCGGCCTGCAGCACGTCGACCAGGGTTTCGTAGTCGTCCTTGCGCGACTCGTAGCCTTCCTTGCCCAGCGGCGAGAACATGCACGGCACCGAGGCCAGCGTGTTGGTGCCGCACGAGCGCACCTCGCGGTAGCTCAGCACGCCGCGCTTGGCCAGTTCGGGCGTGGTGTCGCGGGCATAGCCGTTGAGGGCGAAGTGGTCGGCGCGGGCCGTCTCGCCCACCACCACCACGAACAGCGGCGGCCGGGTCTGCGCGGCGTAGCTCGTGCCCAGCGCCGTGCCGGCGGTGATCGGAATCAGCTTGCCGCTGCGCTTGAACATCGGCTTGATGAACAGCGAGCCGGCCGAGTAGAGGCTCGCGATGGGGTTCATCATGTAGCGCAGGTGCACGTTGTTGCGCATCAGCGGCGCCAGCTCGCGGTTCATGGCCACGACCGTGCCCAGGGCCACCACCACCGACAGCACCAGCAGCAAGGCGTTGCGCCAGAGCTTGGAGAGAAAGCCCATCGGCAGAATGCGCACGCGCCACAGCACCAGGGCCGCGGGCAGCGTCACCACCAGCACGTTGAAGGCCATGCGCCAACTCATCAGGTCGCGCGCCTCGTTGGGGTCGGTCTGCAGCGCGTTGGCGATCATGGTCGGGTCCATCACCACGCGGTACGCGAGCATGTAGTGCTGGACCACCGCCGCCAGCACGACCACGGCCAGCCACACGGGCTTCATCCAGCGCGACCAGGCGGTGAACGACAGAATGGCCACCGAGCCGCACAGAGTGAGCAGGCTCATGGCCGCGATGGTGGACAGGTAGGTGCTGGGGCCGCCGCCGATGCGGGCCAGTTCGTTCCACAGCGGCCAGTTGGTGGTGAGCACGAGGTACAGGCTCAGCCACGCGACGACTGTCCCCGCGGAGCGGGGTCGCCCGAGCCACTGGTTGAAACGCGTCCACGGCGGCGCCGGTGGTGCGTTCAGCAGCGAGTCGGACTCGGAGAAATTCCCTTGTGAAGCAGGTACCGGATCAATGCGCAAAACAGACATCCAACTAATGTAGGAAGAGTGTCTGAAGATAGCCTGAATCACCCGTTCATGTCTGGTTCAGGCTCGCCGCACCCGCGATCTTGGCCGCGCAATCGGCACCGGCGCGACACGGAAACCCAGCGGCCGGCTGATGCCGCGCTCCACCACGATCGACACCAGCGCGCCGAGCATGGCCGCCGCGACCACGTCGGAAGGAAAGTGCAGCCCCAGGTACAGGCGGCTCCACGCCACCGTGGCGGCCAGCGCCAGCGCCGCCAGCATGGGCGCGCGCCAGGGCAGGCACCACAGCGAGAAGGCGGCGGCGAAGGTGCCGGCCGCGTGCAGGCTCGGGAAACCCGGCCGGGCGCCCTGCGGCACCCACTGGATGCCCAGGCCGTAGAAGGCGGGCCGGGGCATCGGGAACAGCCCGCGAATCGCGTTCACGATCAGCCAGACGGCCAGAACACTGATCATCGCGGTGAAGAAAGCGTGGCGCCAACGCCGGTCGACCAGCGCGCCGGCGCCCATGACCAGCGCCAGCAGCGCGGGCAGGAAGTCGGAGGCGAAGCTTGCGAAACTCAGGCTCCATGCGGGCACTGAGGGGCCCGCATTGACCAGCCCGAACAGGGCGGCGTCAAGACCCTGCATGGGCGGGCACTGCCGGCTTCAGCACATGCGATCGCAGGCGCGTGACCGCCACGTCGATGGCAAAGCCCACCGTCCAGCAGATCCAGCCGGTCCAGAGGGTGTGGCTCATGTAGTGGGCGCCGCGGATCTGCTGCGACACGCCCAGCACCACCCCCGCGACCACCGCCACGCCGAGCCAGATGGCCGCCGCGCGGGCCGAAGCCCGGCGCAGCACGAAATACGCGCCCACATAGGCGAAGGCGGCGGACGCATGGCCGGCCGGGAAGCACCCGCCCGGTCCGCCGTCGGCCACGCCCCACGACCAGTGCGACACGTACCGCGCCACGCCGCCGAACTCCTTCAGGTCCCAGGGGCAGCTGGTGTCGCTGGCGTGCTTGAGCACGCTGACCGCAATCACCGCGGCCAGCACCGTCAGCGCCAGTTGCGCCCGGTCGCCGGTATTCAAGCGCCGCAGGACGCCGACCGGCCAACGGATCGCCACGAACAGGGCCGTGACCAGCGCCCAGCTCAGGTCGCGGGCGCCCTCATGCATGACATGGACCATGAAGGGGTTCTCGCGCCACGCAAACCCGAAGGGCGAGCCCGACAGGCGCGCCAGCGCCAGGTCCCAGCCGGTTGCGTCCCAAGCCAGCAATGCGGCCAGCGCAAAGAGGGTCAGCACCCCCAGGCGAAAATTCGGCGAACGAGTCATGAACGAAGGCAGGACTGAAAAACAGCCGCAAGCCTACGTTTGCGGCATGAACCCAGCCTGAAGCGACATGAACGGAAGCTGACTGACCGCCGGGTCGCAATTCGGCGGCGCTAGACTTCTTTTTTTGTTGAAGGAACATGGCGTGCGCATATTGCTGGTCGAAGATGACACTGCGCTGGCAGATGCGGTCTGCAGCTACCTGCTGGCCAAGGCTTTCGTGGTCGACGTGGCCCCCAGCCTGGCCGACGCGCGCGCCGCCCTGCTTTCGGTGCAATACGCGGCGGTGCTGCTCGACCTGCATCTGGGCGACGGCGACGGGCTGTCGCTGCTCCCCCAGGTGCGCGCCCTGCCCGAGCGCCCCATCGTCATCGTGCTGACCGCGCGCGACCAGGTCACCGACCGCATCCGCGGGCTCGACGCCGGCGCCGACGACTACCTCATCAAGCCCTACGACCCGGCCGAGCTGCTGGCCCGCCTGCGCGCGGTCGAGCGGCGGCGCAGCGCCAGCAGCTCGCCCGTGCTGCAGCTGGGCACGCTGGAGATCGACCTGGCCCACGACATGGTGCGCAAGGACGGCACGCCCATCACGCTGACCCAGAAGGAATGGGCGCTGCTGCGCGTGATGGCCACCCGGCCCGAGCGCATCCACACGCGCGAGAACCTGGCCGACGCGCTCTACGGCTTCGGCGACGAGGCCGACAGCAACACGCTCGAAGTCTTCATCAGCCGCCTGCGGCGCAAGCTCGGGCGCAACCACATCCAGACGCTGCGCGGCCTGGGCTACCGCCTGTCGTTCTCGACGGCCGACGACGAATGAGATTCGGCGGCCCCTTCGCAGGAGGCCGCGACTCGCTGGCCGGCCGGTTGACCCGCACGCTGATCCTCTGGGTCGGCGGTGTGTGGCTGATGTGCGTGTTCGCGGTGGTCTGGTACGTAGACCGCGAGATCAACCACAACTTCGACAACGAGCTGGTCGAGGTGTCGCACCGCATGTTCGACATGGCCGTGCAGGAGCTCGACAAGCTGCAGCACGGCAGCGGCGACGGCACCGCCCCGAAGGAGCCGCTGGTCGCGCCCAAGCAGCTGTTCTCCGAAGACGCGGTGATGTACCAGGTGGTCGACATCCACGAGCATGTGCTGCTGCGCTCCGCCGAAGCCCCCGTCGACGCCTTCGACGTGCCGCTGGCCGGCGGTTTCGCCAACAACCAGACCTGGCGCATCTACACCGTGCGGCACCCGACGCTGGGGCTGTACTTCCGGGTGGCCGACCCGCTCGACGAGCGCCGCCACGCGCTGAACCGCACCCTGTTCGGCCTGATCATTCCGCTGGGCGCGGTGCTGCCGCTGCTGGCGCTGGTGCTGCGCAACGTGGCGCGCACCGAGCTGCGCGCGCTGCAGCAGCTGGCCGGCGAGATCGCCAAGCGCAACGGCGCCGACCTGCGCCCGATCACCCTGCCGGGCCTGCCGCTGGAGTTGCGTTCGGTCGGCGACCACGTGAACCGGCTGCTGGAGCGGCTGTCGCAATCGCTGGACGTGGAGCGCGCCCTGGCCGCCAACGCCGCGCACGAGCTGCGCACCCCGCTGGCCGCCGCGCGGCTGCGCCTGCAGACCGCGCTGGAGCACGACCTGCGGCGCAACGACGTGCAGGCCGCGCTCGACGCGCTGCAGATGTTGAGCCACCGCGCCGAAAAGCTGCTGCAGCTGTCGCGCGCCGAGTCGGGCGCCTCGCTGGCGCGCGCGCGGGTCGACCTGGTCCAGTTGGTGGGCACCGTCGCGCAGGACTTCTGGCAAGACCCGCTCACCAACGAGCGCCTGGCGCTCAAGGTGCCCGACACCGTGGCGCCGGTGGCGCTCGGCGATGTCGACGCGCTGGCCATCGCCTTGCGCAACCTGGTGGAAAACGCGCTGCGCTACGGCGGCGGACGCGTGGTGATCGAAGTGACGGCGCCCTGCACGCTGGTGGTGCGCGATTTCGGCGCCGGCGTGAGCGCCGACCTGCTGCACACGCTGCAACAGCGCCACGTGCGCCACGGCCCGGACCGCACGGGCTACGGGCTGGGGCTGTCGATCGTGGGCACCATCGTCGAGAAGCACAACGCGCGGCTGGAGCTGGAGTCGCCGCCGCCCGGCGCGGCGCACGGCTTCGAGGCGCGGATCGTGCTGCAGCCGGCCTGAGCTTCAGCGCGCGGCGGCTTCCTTCCTCGGCGCAAAGTCATACGAGTTGTCGAACCCGAACTGCCGCGCGCTGTACATCGCCGACATCTTCTTGACCAGGTGCTGGCGCACCGACTTCGGCAGCGCGAAGTAGTTGCCGTTGGCCGTGGTCTTGCGGTCGCCGTCGAGGTCGCCGGTGATCGCGTGGATCGTGGCCTTGCGGCCCTGGTGGAAGGTGATGATCTTGATGCGGCCCGTGAAGTCACCGGTGCTGATGCTGTCGGCGCCCTCGAGAACGAAGAAGCGATACACGAGCACGGGGTCGACGAGCCCGTCGCCGTCGATGTCCGTCAGCTCGATCAGCTGGGAGCGGAAGTTGACGCCGCCCTCGTCCTTGCCGGCGAAGTCGCGGATCGACCATTGCCGCGCGAGCGCCTTGCCGCCTTCCACCTTGTAGAGCGACGCCTGGATGACGGAGGACAGCTTTTCCCGGGAAACGGCAAGTCTTGCTTCTCGCCGAGCAGCAGCGCGTAGCTGCCCGACTTGTCGGTGTAGCAATAGCGCTTGAACACGGGGAGCTCGAGGCCGCCGGCCTTCTTCAGTGCCTCGGCGCTCAGGAACGGCGCGTCGGCGGGGCATTCGTTCTTGGCGGCCGGCGCCTGCTGCGCATGGCTCCAGGGGGCCAGCAGCGCGAGCGATGCCAGCGCGAGCAGCTTCGCCTTCGCAAGCATCGGCTACTCGCTCACCAGCGTGCGCAGCCAGTCGGGCAGAGGCAGCGCCTTCTGCTTCGGAAAGTCGACCCAGATGGTGGTCGCGCCGCCCGCCGCGCAGATCACGTCGGGTGCCTCTTCGCGGGCCATGGTGCCCCAGCTCTCGAAGGTGGTGCGGCCCGGGTCGCTCACGTACATCTTCAGCAGCACGTTGCCGGGGTACTCGAGCTGGCGGTAGAAATTGCAGAAGGCATTGACGATCACCATGCCCTCGCCGCCCGGCGTGGGCTCGATGCCGATGGAGCGGATCCAGTCGATGCGCGCGGTTTCCAGGTAGCGGAAATACGTGCCGTTGTTCAGGTGGCCCATGGCGTCCATGTCTCCCCAGCGGATGGGGATCAGGGTTTCGAACACGAGCTTCTTCTTTTCGGGAATTTCGATTCTCATCGGTGCGCCTTGATGGATGCGAGGATGCCCAGCACGAACAACAGCGCCGCGGCCCACTCGGTGGCCTGCGGCCAGCGGCCGTCCCAGACGAAGGAATAGAACAGCGCGAACAGCGTCTCGCTGACGATCAGCTGGCCGCACAGGCTGGCCGACAGCCGCTGGCTCGCGATGTTCCAGAGGATGGTGGCGAGCCACGACGAGCCGAAACCGCTGGCCAGCGCGATCCACACGAAGAGCGTGCCCTCGGGCCGCGCCCGCAGCGTGGCGACGTCGCTGCCCGCCGCCAGCCACAGCACCAGCGCGCCCAGCCCCGTGGCCACGCCGAGCCAGTTGGCCCAGTCGGTCGCGTTGAGTTCGGTGTGACGCTGCAGCCAGGCCGCGTTGAGCAGGCCGTACACCGTCCAGCTCACCATCGAGGCCACCGCCAGCGCAATGCCCCAGCCGAAGCGCGCACCGCCCTCGTCCGCACCCGCGCCGCCATGCTGCGCCGACCATGCGCCGTAGATCATCAGCGCAATGCCCGCGCCCGTGAGCGCCAGCCCCAGCAGCATCATCCAGACCGGGATCGTGCCGATGATGAGGCTGGGCACCTCGGTGCCCGCCGCCTGGATGCCGAAGGCCAGCAGCAGGTAGTAGCCGCTGAAGCCCAGCACGCTGAGCCCCAGGGCCGCCAGCGCCTGCCGGCCGCTGGGCCAGCGCACGGCGGCCGGCCGCGCGAACACCGCGAGCCCCGAGACGGCGCCGAACACCAGGAAGCGCGCGGCCGTGATGTCGACCATGCCGAAGTGCCCCACCATGCGCGGCGCCACGAACACCAGCCCCCAGAGCGCGCCCGCACCCAGGCCGGCGGCAATGCCGATCCAGGCCCGCGGGCTCAGAGCGCGAACCCGTCGTCGGCCGCGATGACGGCGCCGTTCACGAAATGGCTCTGTCCGCTGGCCAGCAGCACGATCAGCCCGTCCAGGTCTTCGGGCTTGCCCACGCGCTTGCGCGGCAGCATGTTGACCAGCTTGGCGCCGCCTTCGGTGGTCCAGTGTTCTTCGTTGAGTTCGGTCGTGATGTAGCCCGGGCACAGCGCGTTCACGTTGATGCCGAAGCGGCCCCACTCCAGCGCCATGGCCTTGGTCATCTGCACCACCGCGATCTTGCTCATGCAGTACGTGCCGATCTGCGGCATGACCTTGAGCGCCGCCGCCGACGCGATGTTGATGATGCGCCCGCCGATGTAGGTGCCCGGCGCCGTGCCGGTGGCGCGTGCCAGCATGCGCTTGCCCACCTCTTGCGCGACGAAGAACGAGCCCTTGACGTTGGTGTCGAAGATGTAGTCGTAGTCGTCGGGCGTCACGTCCTGCAGGCGCTGCGTGGTGCTCACGCCCGAGTTGTTGACCAGCACGTCGATGGGGCCGACCTCGGTCTCGGCGCGCGCCACGGCGGCCTTGATGCTGCCGATGTCGGTCACGTCGAGTTCGACCACATGGCGTCGCCGCCCTCGCCTTCGATGCGCGCGCGCAGTTCCTTGAGCTTCTCGACACGGCGGCTCGCCAGCACCACCGCGGCCCCCGCGCGGGCCAGCGTTTTGGCGAACTGGGCGCCCAGCCCGCTGGAGGCGCCGGTGACGAGGGCCACGCGGCCCGAGAGATCGATGCTGTAAGCCATGAACTTGAATCCTGTGGAGTCGCGCAGGTGACGCGGGGAGCCCTGTCCAAGAGCGACACGGATCGCCCGCGGACGCCGCATAAAATGCCCCGCAACCCGGGATGCCCCGCGCCTCGAAAAATCATTATCGATCCAACCCACATGACCCACGACGAAATCCTCGCCCAGTTCGGCCCTCGCGAAGCCATGGAATACGACGTGGTCGTGGTCGGCGGCGGCCCGGCCGGCCTCTCGACCGCGATCCGGCTCAAGCAGCTTGCCGCGCAGCATGAAAAAGAGATCTCGGTCGTGGTGCTCGAAAAGGGTTCCGAGCCCGGCGCGCACATCCTGTCGGGCGCCATCATGGACCCGCGCGCGCTCAACGAACTGCTGCCCGACTGGAAGGAACTGGGCGCCCCGCTGAACCAGCCCGTCACCGACGACGCATGGTATTCCTGGGCGAAAAGGGCAGCCTGCGCACGCCCAACGCGTTCCTGCCGGCGTGCTTCCAGAACCACGGCAACTACATCATCAGCCTGGGCGCGTTCACCAAGTGGCTGGCACAGCAGGCAGAGAACCTGGGCGTGGAAATCTTCCCCGGCTTCCCCGCCGCCGAGGTGCTCTACAACGAAGACGGCTCGGTGCGCGGCGTGGCCACGGGCAACATGGGCGTGGGCAAGGACGGCGAGCCGACCGAGAACTTCCAGCTCGGCATGGAACTGCTGGGCAAGTACACGGTGTTTGCCGAAGGCGCGCGCGGCCACCTGGGCCGCCAGCTCATCGCCAGGTACAAGCTCGACGCCGGCAAGGACCCGCAGACCTACGGCCTGGGCGTGAAGGAAGTCTGGGAAATCGACCCCAAGCGCCACCAGCCCGGCTTCGTGCTGCACACGGCCGGCTGGCCGATGAAGAGCGACACCTACGGCGGTGCGTTCCTGTACCACATGGAGGACAACAAGGTCACCATGGGCTTCATCACCGGCCTGGACTACAGCAACCCGTACCTGAGCCCGTTCGAGGAAATGCAGCGCTGGAAGCTGCACCCCAACATCCGCTGGTACCTCGAAGGCGACGAGGCCAAGGGCATCAAGCCGGCCAAGCGCATCGGCTACGGCGCGCGCGCCATCACGGCCGGCGGCCTGATGTCGCTGCCCAAGACGGTGTTCCCGGGCGGCGCGCTGGTCGGCTGCGAGGCCGGCTACCTGAACGTGAGCCGCATCAAGGGCAGCCACGCCGCCATCAAGACGGGCATGCTGTGCGCCGAGGCCGCGTTCGACGCGGTGCAGGCCGGCCGCCAGCACGACGAGCTCACGGCCTACCCGGCCGCGTTCGAGAAGAGCTGGCTGCACGCCGAGCTGAAGAAGGCGCGCAACTTCAAGGCCTGGTTCAAGAAGGGCCTGGGCATTGCCACGCTGATGAACGGCATCGAGCAATGGCTGCTGAAGGGCAACATTCCGTGGACGCTGCGCCGCACCAAGGCCGACCACCTGTACCTGAAGCCGGCGGCCGAGTGCAAGCCCATCGTCTATCCGAAGCCCGACGGCAAGCTCACCTTCGACCGGCTCTCCAGCGTGTTCATCAGCAACACGAACCATGAAGAGCAGCAACCGGCCCACCTGACGCTGAAGGATGCGACGGTGCCGGTGAACATCAACCTCGAGAAGTTCGCGGGACCCGAGAGCCGCTACTGCCCGGCCGGCGTGTACGAGTTCGTGGGCACCGACGACGGCAAGCAGCGCCTGCAGATCAACGCGCAGAACTGCGTGCACTGCAAGACCTGCGACATCAAGGATCCGACGCAGAACATCGTGTGGGTGACGCCTGAAGGTGGTGGCGGGCCGAACTACGTGGGCATGTAAGGCGCCCGCCGTGCGAACTTGAAAAGCCCTCTTCGGAGGGCTTTTTTGTTTCTGCCGCGGAGGCGTTCAGGGCGAGTGCGAAGGACACCGGGTGACTCCCTCCGCGAATGTCCCCCGGCCTGCGGCCTCCTCCTTTATTTCGCTGCGGGAGTCACCCGATGCCCTGCGCACAATGAGCGCTGACGGGGGGCATTCTTCGGGACGAAACCGGCAATGCCTCAGGCCAGGTACGCAGCCACCTCTTCGGGCGTCAGAAAGCGAACGAGCGACACGTGCGCTTTCTGCTCGGAGTGAAGCACGTGGTTGAACCCGGTCCAGCTGCGACCGGGCTTGTCTTCCGTCTCCAATGCGACGAGCACCAGCCGGCCCTGCCGACGGACGTTTTCGCGCAGCGTGCCTTCGCCCCAGGACCACGCCATGCGATCGACCAGTTCGCCCTTGGCGAAGGCGGTGGCCTGCAGCCAGAGGTATTCGGCGCAGTCGCTGGGTCGAGGCTCGTCGTCTTCATCCTCTCGGGCCTCGGCCACGGGCTGCCGGATGCCGAGCGCCTTGGCGTGTTCCCGCATCAAGTCCTGCAGGAGCGAGAACGCGTGGAAGTTGTTGTTGAGGCCATGGGCCTTCACGACCATGCCGGCGCGCGACGTGGGCAGCAACACGACGAGTTCGTCTTCGTAGGCCAGTTGCGCGGCGCCCCGCAAGAAATGCAGTTGCTCGAAAGGCAGCGTGTCGCTCGTGCTCATCGCGTCGATGCGCGTCACCAGCTCGCCGTCAGCCAACAGCGCGCGGTGGTTGCGCACGTCGCGCATGACCATCGCCATCAACGGCAGCACCAGCAGGTCGACCGAGGCCTGGCGGGCTCCGACCTCGAAGCGCTCCTGGGGCTTCAATGCATCGAGCGCGGCGTTGGCGGCTTCCCAGGCGGCCAGGTCGGGGTCTTCTTCGTCCTGTTCATCCTCGTCTTCCTCCTGCGGCTCCGTCGCGCAAAAGGGCTCGAGCGACGCGAGCAACTGCCCCATGAGCCGCTGCGCCGCATCGAACAACAGGTGCGGGTCGGCCCCGTTTTCCACGAGGGCGCCGCAGAACAACGCCAGCAACGCGGCGCGATGCGGGTGCAGGTCGGGCAGCAGCGTTGCGGCAATGCGCAGCACGTCGTCCTTCCCCGGGTCGTTCACCACCGAGAGATAGAAATCCCTGACGTCCTCGCGCGTGAAGAACGAAGGCTGCGTATCGAGGTCGGCATCGCGCAGCACCGGCTGGCGCAGCGTCGCCAGAAAGTCGGGGGGAAATGCCGTCGTCGTCATGGACGGAACCTCAACGGACCCCGACTCCCCCACGAAAGCGCGCCAAGCAGGCCGCCAACCATCGGCATGCAAAGCGCCATGACCGCATACCAGGTCGGCACCGAGCCCTGCGGCTGGCCGAACATCATGATCACGACGAAGGAAGTGACCAGCAACCCCGTCACGGTGGCATGCAGATACGGCTTGCTCGGCGCGAACGATGCGGCGACGCGGCCGGCCGCCATCTGCACGCAAAAGTCGATGATGAGGATCAGCGCGAAACGGGGCGTCAGCGCATAGCCGTAGATCTCGGCGTAGATTTCCTTCTGTGAATAGCCCTGCGCCTTCATGAGCCACATCGTCGCGTTGGAGAACAGGGTGTCCAGATAGGCTTGGCCCCCAACGCCCACCATCGCCGCCAACAAAGTCGCCTGCCAGCTGAAGCCGTCGCCCCCGACAAGGTCTGGGTCGATGCCCTTCACCGCATCCGTCGCTTCGAACCGTTTGTCCATATGTCCTCCTCTTGCCCCAGACTTTAGCGAGCGTTGGTGGACTCGGCCACAGGCGCGACACAGAAAAACTTGCGGGCCTTGGCCGAGAAGCCGAAGGCGTATGCCCAGCAGGCCAGGATGCAGAACAGCAGCACGATGCCCACGGCTTCCGCGGAGTCGTCGGTCGTTGGCGCAAGGCGCCAATACGAGGTGCTCGAGGACGAGACATGCCCCCCGAACTTGAGATAGCCAATCAGCACGACCACACCGGCGAGCAGCAGCAATCCCGACCATCGTCCATAGGCCGCTCGCCGCTGCGTACCAACCAAGGCGCCCACTGCACACGCGACGAAACCAAGCCGGAATGCGTATTCGAAGAACGCCGGTGCAACTGCCCACTCGAACTGCGGGTTCTGCACCAGGTGAACAGTTAGGCCCCACAAACCCGTCACCGACAACCCGCACACGACGACGGACAGCAGTTGCACGAGCCAGGCCGTGATCGGCCTCCTCGCGGGCAGCAACGCTGCGCGTGGCCTCTCGAGCGCAGCGGCGGGTGCGGCATAGGGATTGCGGTGCAGCTCGCTCATCTCCGCACCGTCGCTCGCAGCTTCATGGTGTTCCCTCTTTTTCTTTGTATGCCCCGCCGTGCGGCGGGTGACTCTCGAACGGGCCACACTATATCGGCGGTCCACGCGCACTTTGCTCGCTTTGCGTATTCTTCGGGCTCACCAAAGCCAGGAGACACCCCCCATGCACATCGTCATCACCGGCGGCGCCGGCTTCCTGGGCGCGCGCCTTGCCCGCACCCTGCTCAAGCAAGGCCGGCTCTCGCTGGCCGGCGCGCCGGCGCGAGCCATCGAACGCATCACGCTCGTCGACCGCGCCGCGCCCCCCGCCGACCTCGCGGCCGACGCACGCATCACCGCCGTCACCGGCGACCTGAACGCCCAGCTCGCGGCCGATGCAGACGCCCCCTTCTGGCGCGAGGCCGACGCCGTCTTCCACCTGGCCGCCGCCGTCAGCGGCGAGTGCGAGGCCGACTTCGACCTGGGCATGCGCAGCAACTTCGCGGCCACGCACGCGCTGCTCGAGCGGCTGCGGGCACTCGGCACGAAGCCGGTGCTCGTCTTCGCCAGCTCGCTCGCGGTGTTCGGCGACTCGCCCGAGCAGCCGCTGCCCCCGATGATCGAAGACCACACGCTGCCCACGCCGCAGACCAGCTACGGCATCCAGAAATTCATCGGTGAACAGCTGGTGGCCGATTTCACGCGCAAGGGCTTCGTGCGCGGGCGCAGCGTGCGGCTCATGACGGTGAGCGTGCGGCCGGGCAAGCCCAACGGCGCGGCCTCGGGTTTCTTCAGCGGCATGATCCGCGAGCCGCTGGCCGGCCTGCGCGCCGCCTGCCCCGTGCCCGACGCAACGCCTGTCGCCATTGCGTCACCCGCGCGCACCATCGAAGGCATCGTGCGCGCCGCCGAGGCGACCGACGCCCAATGGGGGCCGCGCACCGCGCTCAACCTGCCGTCGCTGGCCACCACCGTGGGCGACATGGCCGCGGCGCTGGAGCGCGTGGCGGGCAAGGCCGCCACCGCCCTGCTCGACCGCACGCCCGACGCAACCATCCAGCGCATCGTGAAGACCTGGCCCGGCCACTTCGAGACGGCGCGCGCACGGGCGCTGGGGCTTGCGGCCGACGAGAGCTTCGAGGCGGTGATTCGCGAGTACGTCCGTGAAAATCCCGACGCGGTGACGCTCCCCGGTGTTGCATAGTCAGGCAAGCGCGCCTGACGCGTTCCTGACCACAACTCCCCGGAGACACCATGAAATTCGGCCCCATCGCCGCCGCTTGCCTTTCGCTCGCCCTCAGCTCGGTCGCCTTCGCGCAGACGACGATGAAGATCAGCATCTCGACCGCGCAGAACTCCCACCAGGGCGTGGCCATCGACACCTTCGCCAAGGAAGTCGAGAAGCGCACGGGGGGCCGCTACAAGGTCCAGACCTTCTACAACGGCTCGCTCGGCGGCGAGCGCGAGTCGATCGAGGCGGTGCAGCTGGGCACGCAGGAGCTGGCGTTCTCCTCGACCGGCCCGGTGCCGAACTTCGTGCCCGAGACCAAGATCCTCGACGTGCCTTTCCTGTTCCGCGACAAGGCCCACGCGCGCGCCGTGCTCGACGGCCCGATCGGCCAGGAAATGCTGACCAAGTTCGACGCCAAGGGCTTCAAGGCGCTGGCCTGGGCCGAGAACGGCTTTCGCCACATGACCAACAGCAAGCGTGACGTGAAGGCCCCCGAAGACCTGAAGGGCCTGAAGATGCGCACGATGGAAAACCCGGTGCACATCGCGGCCTACAAGGGCTTCGGCATCATCACCACGCCGATGGCCTTCCCCGAAGTGTTCACCGCGCTGCAGCAAGGCACGGTCGACGGCCAGGAGAACCCGCTGCCGGTCATCATCTCGGCCAAGTTCGACCAGGTGCAAAAGCACCTGTCGCTCACGGGCCACGTCTACTCGCCCTGCATCTTCCTGATGAACAAGGCGAGCTTCGACAAGCTCAGCGCTGCCGACAAGACGGCGTTCCTCGAAGCCGCCAAGGAAGGCACCAAGGCCAACCGCGCGCGTGTCGACGAAGACGACGCCAAGGGCGTGGCCGACCTGCGCGCCAAGGGCATGACCGTGATCGACAACGTCGACAAGGCCAAGTTCGTCGCCGCGCTCGCGCCGGTCAATGCCCAGTTCGAGAAGGAATTCGGCAAGGCGAATCTCGACAAGATCCGCGACTACAAGTGAAAGACCGATTCCTCGGCATCGAGCGCTGGACCACCGGCGTCTCGATGGCATTGGCCTGCGTGATGCTGGTCGTGGCATCGGCCCTGGGCGTGTTCCAGATCGTCACCCGTTTCGTGCTGGAGCAACCGGCCGAATGGAGCGAGATCCTGATCCGCGTGAGCCTCATCTGGATGGTGTTCCTCGGCATCCCGATGGCATTTCGCCAGGGCGCGATGGTGAGCGTGGACGTGCTCTACCGCTGGAGCCCGCCGCGCATCCGCCGCGTGCTCGACGCGGTGGTGAGCATCACCGCGCTGGCGCTGATGCTGGTCATCCTCTGGTGGGGCTGGGACTATGCGATGCGCGGGCGCGTGCAATCGATGGCCGGGCTCGAAAGCCTCTCGATGATGTGGTCGTACCTGGCAATGCCGGTCGGCTCGCTGTTCTGCCTGTTTGGCATCGTCGGTAATTTTCTCGACCCGAAGCGGCTCGAACTGGAGACCGCGCAATGAGTGTCGTGATGGTTGCAACGATGGTGCTGTGTTTTGCACTGTCGGTCTCGGTGGCGGTGTCCATCGGCTTGGCGTCGATCCTGGGGATCCAGGTGACGAACGCCAACATGCTGATCTCCGTGAAGGAGATGTTCAACGCGATCAACAAGTTTCCGCTGGCGGCCATTCCGTTCTTCATCCTGGCGGGCAACCTGATGGAAACGGGCGGCATCTCGCGCCGGCTGGTGGAGTTCGCCAAGAGCATCGTGGGCGGCGTGCAGGGCGGCCTGCCGATGACCTGCGTGCTCACCTGCATGATCTTCGCGGCGGTGTCGGGCTCGTCGGTGGCCACCACCTTCGCGATCGGCGCCATCCTGATCCCGGCGCTCATCAAGCACGGCTACCCGACCTCGTACGCGGCGGCCCTGCAGGCCACCAGCGCGGAGCTGGGCGTGATCATTCCGCCGTCGATTCCGATGATTCTCTACGGCGTGAGCGCCGAAGTGTCCATCGGCGAGCTGTTCATCGCGGGCTTCGGCCCCGGCATCCTGATCAGCCTGGCGCTCATGCTGTTCGTGTGGGTCTACTGCAAGTGGAAGGGCTGGGGCAAGACCGACGGCGAAGGCCGCATGCCCTTCGGCCGCGCGCTGTGGCAGGCCGGCTGGGCGCTGCTGATGCCCGTGATCATCCTCGGGGGCATCTACGGCGGGATCTTCACGCCGACCGAAGCCTCGGCGGTGGCGGTGTTCTATGCGCTGGTGGTGGGCGTGGGGATCTACCGCGAGATCAAGCTGAAGGACCTGTACGTCATCTTGCGCAAGTCGGTGCTGTCGTCGGCGGTGATCATGTTCATCATCGCCAACGCCGGGCTGTTCGCGTTCCTGATCACCCGCGCGGGCGTGCCCGACGCCATCGGCCACTGGCTGCAGGAAGTGCTGAAGTCGCCGGCGATGTTCCTGCTGGGCGTGAACGCGGCGCTGTTCGTGATCGGCATGTTCATCGAGACGAGCGCGGCCATCATCGTGCTGGCGCCGATCCTGGCGCCGGTGGCGGTGCACTTCGGCATCGACCCGGTGCACTTCGGCCTGATCATGGTGGTGAACCTGGCGCTGGGCATGATCACGCCGCCCTTCGGCGTGAACCTGTTCGCGGCCTGCACGGTGGCGCGAATATCGCTGGACCGCATCGTGCGGCACCTGGTGCCTTTCGTGCTCGTGATCCTGGCCTGCCTGATGGTGATCACCTACGTGCCGTGGGTGTCGCTGGCGCTGCGCGACCTGGTCTACGCCAGGTAGTTTCTACGGCACGCGGCGCAGGTACACGCTGGGCGGCACGCCCAGCGTGCGCCGGAACATGGCTGTGAAGGCGCTCGGGCTCTCGTAGCCGTGCGCCAGCGCCACCTCCAGAATCGACGCACCCGCCGCCAGCCGGGGCAGGCTCAGCAGCAGCCGCGCCTGCCGGCACCACGCCCCGAAGTTCATGCCCGTCTCGCGCTGGAACAGGCGCGCGAGCGTGCGCGTGTTCATGTGCAGGCGCAGCGCCCAGTCGTCCAGCGTGGCGGGCAGCGAGGGGTCGCGCACCAGTTCCTCGCACAGCACGGCCAGGCGCGCATGGCGCGGCATCGGCACATGCAGCGACAGCGCGGGCGCGGCCTCGATCTCGTCGAGGATCAGCTCCATCACGCGCTCGTCGCGGCCACCCGGCGCGTAGTCCAGCGGCAGCGCCACGGCGGTGACGATCAGCTCGCGCAGCAGCGCGCCCACATGGATCACGCGGCACTCGGCACCCAAATGCGCGCGCGTGCCCGGCTCGACGAACACGGTGCGCATCTGCACCTCGCCCGCCATGCGGATCTGGTGCGCCATGCCCCCCGGCACCCACACGCCGCGCCCGGTCGGCACCACCCAGCTGCCGGCCGCGGCGCTCACCAGCATCACGCCCGAGATCGCGTGGATCAGCTGGTCGCGCCGGTGCGCGTGCGACGGAATGAAGGCGTCGCCGGCAGGGTCGGTCGCCAGCACCGCGACGGCGCGCGGGGTCGACTCGCCCTCTTCGGGACGCAGGTTGATGGCTTTGTCCATTTCTCGACGATGCTTGTTGATTCGTAGCAAGAACATCTTCGCACGGCTTCCTACGATGCTTTTTTCTCCAGGAAATGAAAGAAGCGATCGAATGAACAAGCGCCGACTCGGGCTGCTCACGGGCACCCATGCCGTCAATGACCTTTATCAGGGCCTCGTGCCCGCCCTGCTGCCGTTCATGGTGCTGGAGCGCGGCTACAGCTACACGGCCGTGGCCGGGCTGATGCTGGCGGCCACGGGCCTGTCGAGCGTGGTGCAGCCGCTGTTCGGCCTGTATGCCGACCGGCATCCGCGCAGCTGGCTGGTGCCCACGGGCTTCCTGGTGGCCGCGCTGGGCGTGGTGCTGGCGGGCATCAGCCAGAGCTACCTGCTGACCTGGATCGCCACCGCGCTGTGCGGGCTGGGCATCGCGGCCTACCACCCGCCCGCCACCGTGGCGCGCGCGCGGCCGGCGGCGCGTCGCAGAAGGCGATGAGCGTGTTCTCGGTGGGCGGCACCATCGGCGCGTCGTTCGCGCCGGTGCTGGCGGCCACCGTGGTCGGCGGCGGAAGCTTGTCGCGCAGCTACCTGCTGGCCGTGCCGGCGCTGGCGATGGGCGTCGTGTGGGTGGTCGCGAACACCGGGCGCAACGCAGCGGCCGCCGCCACGGCCGCCGCCGCCGCGCGCAAGGCGGCCGGCCATGTGCTGAAGCCGCACAACGACTGGCGCGCCTTCAGCCTGCTGGTGCTGACCATCGTGGGCTGGTCGATCCCGTACGTCACGGTGCTGTCGATGCTGTCGCTGCGCATCACGCGCGACCTGCACGGCACGGCCTTCCAGGGCGCGGCGGCGCTGACCTCGTTCACCGCCGCGGGCGCCGTGGGTACGCTGCTCGGCGGCTGGCTGGGCGACCGCATCGGCCGCATGGGCACCATCCGCGCCGGCTACCTGCTCGCGCTGCCTTCGCTCGCGGGCCTGGTGCTTGCGCCGAGCGCCGGCTGGGCGCTGGCCTGCACGGCGCTGCTCGGCATGTGCATGTTCCTGCCCTTTGCCGCGCAGGTGACGCTGGCGCAAGACTACCTGCCGCGCAACCCGGCCACGGCCAGCGGCATCACGCTGGGGCTGGCGCTGTCGGTGGGCGGGCTGGTGTCGCCGCTGTTCGGCATGCTGTCCGATGCGCGCGGGCTCGGCGTCACGCTCACGGCCGTGCTGTGCGTGCTGTGCGTGGCGACGGTGCTGGCGCTGCGGCTGCGCAACCGGTCGATGCAAGTGGTGCCGGCCGAGGCGGAAGGCGCGGCGGCCTGAACGCTGGAAGCCGGTGCGGCGCGCGTTCTTTCGCTGCCAGAATCTGCGTCGGGCTCGACGCCGATCACTGACAAAGAGGGAACCGCGCCATGAACCGATCCTTGACCTGCCTCGTGGCTGGCGGCCTGCTGGCCACGGCCGCATTCGCGGCCACGCCGACGGCCCCCGCCGCAGCGGCAACGCCGGCCGCCACGCAGGCGCCGGCACCGGCCCCACGGCCAGCATCGCCGAAGTCGAGGCCGCCGTGCGCGCCTGGGCCGCCGCCTGGTCGGCCCGCGACACAGACCGCTACCTCGCCGCCTACGCGCCCGACTTCACGCCGCCGCGCAACCAGGACCGCAAGCGCTGGGAGACCGACCGGCGCGCGCGCATCACGGAAAAGTCGAGCATCAGCGTGGGCATCGAAGACCTCGTGATCAGCGTCAACGGGCAGGCCGCGAGCGCGAAATTCAAGCAGCTCTACCGCGCCGACAAGGTGAAGGAAACGGGCCGCAAGACGCTGGAGCTGCAGCGCGTGGGCAGCCAGTGGCTGATCAGGAAGGAAAGCGCGGGCGGCTGATCGATGCGCATGCGGGGGCTGGCTCACAGCCCCAGCTTGGTCAAGGCCCAGGCCACGGTGCCCAGTTGCACCACGTTGAGCGCCATCCCCGCGATGTGAAGCTGGCGGAACTGCCGGGCCGACAGATCGACCGCCGGGATCGTGCCGCGCAGCAGGTCCATGCGCGGAATGACGAGCCAGCGGCGCAGCGAGAACGCCAGGCCCGCAATGAACGCCATGCCCACGGCAAAGACCGGTTTGCCCGACCACGCATAGCAGAGCGCCGCCGCGCTGGCCGTCAGCGTCACCGCCATGTAGTAGACGTTGAACAGGCCCCGGATGAAGCGCGAGTCCAGCGGCGTGTCGTGCTTGAGGATGAGCAGCGGCAGCGAGCCCATCATGAAAAAGCCCATCCACACCAGCAGCAGGACGGTGGCCGTGAGCGCAAAGACGATGGGAAGCATCTGGTGAACCCCTCCGCGGAGCCGGAGCATACCTCCGGGCAGGGCCGTTGCGGTATCGGAAATCGCTCGCGACCGCCGCCTTTTCCTTAAGCGAAAAGGGTTCATGAAGATGTCACTGCTTGCAACGATGCTTCAGCCCTCGATCTCCGAAAGCTGTGGCTGCCATGTTCCCTACCAAGACCGACAAGGCGCGCGACGAACTCCAGGGCGGACAGCGCACGCTCAGCCAGCGCGAGCGCGCGCTGCTGCTCATGGCCGATGGCCGACGCTCGCTGACCGATTTCAGTCCGCTGTTCAGCACCAAGGACGAAGCCGCGCAAGCGATCCAGGCGCTGGTGCAGCGCGGCTATCTGCAGACCCCGAAGGCCGCGGTCGCGCCCCCTGTTGCGCCGGCGCCGGCCCAACCCGAGCCGATCGCCGCGGCCGAGCCGATCCAGATCGCCACTTCGGCCGACACCTTCGACGGCAAGCGCTCGCTGGCCACCACGCGCATGTTCCTGTTCGACATCTGCGAGCGCATGTTCGTGCGCCGCGACCCGAAGTTCGCGCTGCAGATGCGCGACGCCCTGCGCGAAGCGCGCGACCGCGAGGCGATGCTGACCATCGCGGCGCTGATGCTCACGGAAATCGAGAAGTCGGCCGGCCCCGAGCGCGCCGAGTCGCTGCGCGAGCGGATCGACAAGCTCTTGCCGCCGGCCGAGATCGTTCACTGAGCCGAATCCGCCCGCGCATCAACTACACTCCCCGATGTCAGGAGAGAGCCCCGCCAGCCGGGGCCGCCGAAGGCGCAGGGGTTTCCCGAACGCTCAGGCAAAAGGACTGACAAGGCGCCGGTGAACACCGGCGTTTCCTTGCTGGAGAGAGGCCGTTGCCCACGCGCAGCGGCCCACCGAAGGAGCAAACCCCGATCGTGGGGCGAATCTCTCAGGTAAAGCGGACAGCAGGGGTGGCCCATGGCTTGCGTCATGGAATTCGTCTGCCCCTTTTGCCCCCTGGAGCGCCCCATGGCTTCCTCTTCCGCCGATTCCGCAGCCTCCGCTCCCCTCCTCAAGACGCCGCTGTACGACCTCCACGTGGCGCTCGGCGCCCGCATGGTGCCCTTTGCCGGCTACTCGATGCCGGTGCAGTACCCCGCCGGCCTCATGGCCGAGCACAAGCACACGCGCGATGCGGCCGGCCTGTTCGACATCTCCCACATGGGCCAGTTGCGCCTTGTCGGCCCCGACGCCGCCGCCGCCTTCGAGACCCTGATGCCTGTCGACGTGATCGACCTGCCCGCCGGCAAGCAGCGCTACGGCCTGCTGCTGAACGACGAGGGCGGCATCCTGGACGACCTGATGTTCTTCAACGAAGGCAATGGCTCGCTCTTCGTGATCGTCAACGGCGCCTGCAAGGTGGCCGACATCGCCCACATCCAGCAGAAGATCGGCGCCCGCTGCAGCGTGCAGCCCCTGCCCGACCACGCCCTGCTCGCGCTGCAGGGCCCGCAGGCCGCCGCCACGCTGGCGCGGCTGTCGCCCGGCATCGAGCGCTTCGTGTTCATGACCGGCGGCGCGGTGCGGATCGGCGGCATTCCGGCCTTCGTCACGCGCAGCGGCTACACCGGTGAAGACGGCTTCGAAATCTCGGTGGCCGCCAGCGACGCCGACGCCCTCGCCCGCCTGCTGCTGGCCCAGCCCGAGGTCAAGCCCGTCGGCCTGGGCGCGCGCAATTCGCTGCGGCTCGAAGCCGGCCTGTGCCTGTACGGCAACGACATCGACACCACCACCACGCCGGTCGAGGCGTCGCTCAACTGGGCGATGCAGAAGGTGCGCCGCGCCGCGGCGCGCGCGAAGGCGGCTTTCCGGGCGCGGCAAGAATCCTCGCCCAACTCGCCGCCGCGACGGCAGGCGCCGCCGGCCACACCGACCACGACACGCTGAAGCGCAAGCGCGTGGGCCTCGTCGCGCTCGAGCGCATTCCGGTGCGCGACGGCACGCTGCTGCAGTCCTTCGAAGGCCACGACATCGGCATCGTCACCAGCGGCCTGCTCGGCCCCAC
>NZ_MOWM01000016.1 GCF_016082275.1 Variovorax sp. E3 | reverse complement strand
CCGCGACCAAGGCCGCGTTGATCGCGCTCGCGCGCAGCTGGGCGGCCGAGGTGGCGGCCCAGGGCGTGACCGTGAACGTGGTGTCGCCCGGCGCCACGCAGACCACGATGCTGCAGGACCCGGCGCGCGCGGGCAGCGCACCGCGCCTGCCGCCGATCGGCCGGTTGATCCAGCCCGAGGAAATCGCCGCGCTCGTGGCTTCCTGCTGTCGCCGCCGGCCGCGGCCATCACCGGGCAGGACCTTGCCATCTGCGGCGGCGCGTCGCTGCACCGCTGAGCCTTTCCTTTTTCTTCTCTTTCTCTCGTCCTTCAACCCCGATCATGAAAATCGTCAACATCCTCGAGTCCACGCGTCCCATCAAGTCGGACATCCGCAACGCCTACATCGACTTCTCGAAGATGACCCTGAGCCTGGTGGCCGTGGTCACCGACGTGATCCGCGACGGCAAGCCGGTCATCGGCTACGGCTTCAACTCCAACGGCCGCTACGGCCAGGGCGGGCTGATCCGCGAGCGCTTCCTGCCGCGCCTGCTCGAGGCCGAGCCCGCGTCGCTGCTCGACGAGACGGGCGAGAACCTCGACCCGCACAAGATCTGGGCCCGCATGATGATCAACGAGAAGCCCGGCGGCCACGGCGAGCGCTCGGTGGCCGTGGGCACCATCGACATGGCCGTGTGGGACGCCACGGCCAAGATCGCGGGCAAGCCGCTGTACCAGCTGCTGGCCGAGCGCTACGGCACGGGCACGCCGAACCCGCGCGTGTTCGTCTACGCGGCGGGCGGCTACTACTACCCCGGCAAGGGCGTGGAAGGCCTGCAGCGCGAGATGACCAGCTACCTGGAGCGCGGCTACTCGGTGGTGAAGATGAAGATCGGCGGCGCCACGCTGGCCGAGGACTGCGAGCGCATCGAGTCGGTGCTGAAGATCCTCGGCCCGGGCCAGCAGCTGGCGGTCGATGCCAACGGCCGCTTCGACCTGGCCACCGCCGTCGACTACGGCCGCGCGCTGTCGCAGTACCCGCTCTTCTGGTACGAGGAAGCGGGCGATCCGCTCGACTACGAACTGCAGGCCAGGCTGGGCCAGGTGTATGCCGGCCCCATGGCCACGGGCGAGAACCTGTTCTCGATGCAGGACGCGCGCAACCTCATCCGCCACGGCGGCATGCGGCCCGACCGCGACTGGCTGCAGTTCGACTGTGCGCTGAGCTACGGCCTGGTGGAGTACCTGCGCACGCTCGACATGCTCAAGGCCCACGGCTGGTCGCCCTCGCGCTGCATTCCGCACGGCGGCCACCAGATGTCGCTGGCCATTGCGGCGGGCCTCGGGCTCGGCGGCAACGAGAGCTACCCCGACCTGTTCCAGCCCTATGGCGGCTTCCCCGACGGCGTGAAGGTCGACAACGGCTACGTCACGCTGCCGCCGCTGCCGGGCATCGGCTTCGAGGGCAAGGCCGACCTGATCGCGGAAATGCGGGCGCTGGCGGCATAGGCCCCGTGCGCGCCAGGGCGCCGGATTTGCGCGATATGCTGTGAGGGGCCCGCCCGTTGGGCCGGCCCACCGAGATGTCCCGCAAAAATCCAAAGACTTGTTTCGAAAGCAACAAGTTGCAAGCCCCATGAAAATCGCCACCTGGAACGTCAACTCCCTCACCGCGCGCCTGCAGCACGTGCTCGACTGGCTCGCCGCCAACCCGGTCGACGTGCTGTGCCTGCAGGAACTCAAGATGACCGACGACAAGTTCCCGCTCGAGGTGCTCAAGGCGGCCGGCTATGAAGCGGCCGTGTTCGGCCAGAAGACCTACAACGGCGTGGCCATCCTCAGCCTGTCGCCGGTGCGCGACGTGGTGAAGAACATCGGCGGCTTCACCGACGACCAGTCGCGCGTGATCGCGGCCACGGTCGACACGCCCTCGGGTCCGCTGCGCGTGGTCAACGGCTACTTCGTGAACGGCCAGGCGCCGGGCAGCGACAAGTTCGAATACAAGATGAAGTGGCTCGACGCATTGCGCGAGTGGCTGCGCCAGGAAATGGCCGCGAACCCGAACCTGGTGCTGCTGGGCGACTTCAACATCACGCCGGAAGACCGCGACAGCTTCGACCCGGTGGGCCTGAAGGAAACGATCCACCACACGACGGAAGAGCGCAACCATTTCAAGGCGCTGCTGGAGCTGGGCCTGACCGACAGCTTCCGCATGTTCGAGCAGCCCGAGAAAAGCTTTTCGTGGTGGGACTACCGCATGCTGGGCTACCCGAAGAACCGCGGCCTGCGCATCGACCACATCCTGGTGAGCGAGCCGCTGGTGCCGCGCGTGAAGGGCTGCGTGATCGACCGCGTGCCGCGCAAGTGGGAAAAGCCCAGCGACCATGCGCCGGTGGTGGTGGACCTCGACCTGGGCGCCTGAGCCGATGATGAGCGCGAGCGCAGCAGGACAAGCAGCGGCGGCGGGCCCCACCATCGGCCGCCGCCTGGCCCTTGCGGCCCTGGCGGCCACGACGTTCGCGCTGGCGTCGTGCTCGCTGTTCAAGCCCGCGGACAAGGCCGATGAAGGCGACGGCAAGGGCGCGTCGACCACCCCCGCCGGCGAGGCCTCGACCGGCGGCAGCCGCGACGTGCCGACGGTGCGGCTCATCACCGCGCAGACACCCGCCGTGCGGGCCTACCGCAAGATCGGCGCGCGCCACATCTACAACGCATATGCCAAGCGCATCTACAAGGGAAAGATCCCGCCGCTGGTGTATGCCGTGGTGGTGGTCGAGACCGACATCGACGCCAACGGCAAGGTGATGAACGTGACCTTCAGCCGCACGCCCAGCCATGCGCCGGAGGTGGCGCCGATGATCGCGGAGCTGATCAAGGCGACCTCGCCGTTGCCGAACCCGGGCAAGCTCGGCGGCCACACCTATGTCGACACCTGGCTCTGGGACAAGAGCGGCAACTTCCAGATCGACTCGCTGACGCTGGGGCAGCGCAGCCGCTAAAGAAAAAGGCCCGTCAAGGGCCTTTTCATTCGATGCCGAGTTCCTGGATCTTCCGGGTGATGGTGTTGCGCCCGATGCCGAGTTTCTGCGCGGCCTCGATGCGCCGGCCGCGCGTGTTGGCCAGTGCCGTGAGGATGAGCCGCGACTCGAAGCGGCGCGTCAGCACGTCCCACACGTCGGTGCGGCCGGCGGCCAGCAAGGCCTGGGCTTCGGCTTCGAGGCCGCTTTCCCAGTTGCTCACGCCCGCAGAAGAAGTTTCGACGACTTCGGAGGCGACGGCAGGCGGCGCGGCGGCATCGCTGCCCACGGCCACCGGCAACGTGGCCGGGGCGTGCGTAACGACGGCAGCGGGCGCAGCGGCCGCCTCGGGCGCATGGCCCTCGACGCCGACCGCCATCACTTCGGGCGGCAGGTCTTTCGCTTCGATCAGCTGGGCCGGCGCCATCACGGTCAGCCAGTGGCAGATGTTCTCGAGCTGGCGCACGTTGCCGGGGAAGCTGAAGGCCGCGAGCCGGGTCAGCGCCGCATCGGAAATGCGCTTGGGCTCCACGCCGAGCTGGCGCGCGCTCACCTGCAGGAAGTGGCGCGTGAGCGCGGGCACGTCTTCACCGCGTTCGCGCAGCGCCGGCAGGCGCAGGCGGATCACGTTGAGGCGGTGGAACAGGTCTTCGCGAAAGCCGCCGAGCTTGACGCGCTGCTCCAGGTCCTGGTGGGTCGCGGCGATGACGCGCACGTTGGCCTTCACCGAGTTGTGGCCGCCCACGCGGTAGAAGTGCCCGTCGCTCAGCACGCGCAGCAGGCGCGTCTGCAGGTCGAAGGGCATGTCGCCGATTTCGTCGAGGAACAGCGTGCCGCCCTCGGCCTGCTCGAAGCGGCCGCGGCGCATGGTCTGCGCGCCGGTGAAGGCGCCGCGCTCATGGCCGAAGAGTTCGCTCTCGAGCAGGTCCTTGGGAATGGCGGCGGTGTTGATGGCCACGAAGGGGCCGTTGGCGCGCGGCGAGTGCTTGTGCAGCGCGCGCGCCACCAGTTCCTTGCCCGAGCCCGACTCGCCGGTGATGAGCACCGTGACGTTGCTCTGCGAGAGCCGGCCGATGGCGCGGAACACGTCCTGCATGGCGGGCGCCTGGCCCAGCATTTCGGGGGCGGCCACCATGCGCTCTTCGGCCACCTCTTCGCGCTGGCTTTCGTCGACGGCGCGGCGGATGAGCTCGACCGCGCGCGGCAGGTCGAAGGGCTTGGGCAGGTATTCGAAGGCGCCGCCCTGGAAGGCCGAGACGGCGCTGTCCAGGTCGGAGAAGGCCGTCATGATGATGACGGGCAGGCCGGGGTGCTTGGCCTTGATCTTGTCGAGCAGGTCGAGCCCGGAACCGCCGGGCATGCGGATGTCGCTCACCAGGACCTGGGGGCCTTGCTGTTCGTCGTCGTCGGCTTGTTCGAGTGCGGCAAGCACCTCGCGCGTGTTGGTGAAACTGCGCGTGGGCAGGTCTTCGCGCAGCAGAGCTTTCTCGAGCACGAAGCGAATCGATTGGTCGTCATCAACTATCCAGATCGGCTTCATGCATCTCCTCTGTTGCCGGTGGCTGCGCTAGGGCAGCGGTATCAATATCTTGAAATCGGTTCGGCCCGGGACGCTGTCGCACTCGATCACGCCGTGATGCTGTTGCACAAAGGTTTGCGCAAGCGTCAGTCCCAGCCCCGTCCCGCCTTCCCTGCCCGAGACGAGCGGATAGAAGATGCGGTCCTTGATCGTGTCCGGCACACCCGGTCCATTGTCGATGACATGCAATTCCAGTGCCAGTCGATACCACTGCTTGTTGAAGATCACCTGGCGGGCCACGCGGGTCTTGAAAGTGATCTGCGCGTCGCCTGCCGCGCGGCGCTCCGCGAGGGCCTGCGCGGCGTTGTGAACAATGTTGAGCGTGGCCTGGATGAGCTGCTCGCGGTCGCCGCGGAATTCGGGAATCGACACGTCGAAGTCGCGCTCGATGTGCAGGTCGCGCGGAAACTCCGCCAGGATGACCGAACGCACGCGCTCGCACACCTCGTGGATGTTCACGTCGCCCACCACGTGCGGTCGGCGGTGCGGCGCCAGCAGGCGGTCGACCAGCGTCTGCAGCCGGTCGGCCTCGTGGATGATGACCTGGGTGTATTCGATGAGGTCTCGCGACTCGACCTCCATCTGCAGCAGCTGCGCCGCGCCGCGAATGCCGCCCAGCGGGTTCTTGATCTCGTGCGCGAGGTTGCGGATGAGTTCCTTGTTGGCCTGCGCCTGGTCGATCAGGCGCTCTTCGCGGTCTTGCCGCACCTGCTGCTCCAGCGGCGACATCTCGATGATGAGCTCGCCCGCCTTGTCGCCCTGCGCGAGCGTGACCTGCACGGGCATGAGCTCGTGGTTGACGCGGCGCAAAAAGGCTTCGTAGCGCAGCGTGGCGAAGTCGTTGCTGCGGGCACCGTCGATGGCGGTGCGCAGCACCTGCGGCTCATGAAAGCAGGCGCCGAACTGCGAGCCTTCGAGCGTGCGGCGCGAGGTGCCCAGTGCGTCTTCGAGCCCTGCGTTGGCGAACAACACAGACCCGTCGCTGTTGACCACGGCAATCAGCGTGGACAGCAGGTCGAAGGTCTGGAAGCGCGTGTTGGCGCTGACCGCCTTCTTCCCGAATGCCATGAATTCCTTGGTGGCTTGGAGCCTGCTTACTGCGGCTTGGCCGGCAGGCGGCCGATTTCGCGGCGGATGCCGGCGATGTCGCTCTCGTTGCGCGCGAGTTCGGCCTTCATTTCGGCCACGCGGTCGAGGTACTTCTGGTAGTTGCGGCCTTCGCTGCCCTGCTTCTCGGGCTCGCCGTTGTTGTATTCCTTCTGCAGCTCGGCCTGGCGGGCCTCGGCCTTCTTGAGCTCGGACTCGAGCACCGAGCGGGCTTCGCCGTCGCGGGCGCGCTGGTCGACGCCTTCGACGCGCGGGCTGCCGGCCGGGGCACGCGCCGCCGAGGAACCGGAGCCCGACGACGAGGCCGATCCGCCCCCTGAAGACTTCGTGCCCTGCACGACGGTGACGTTGCCGCCTTCCATGACCTTGCAGCCCTTTTGCTGGGCGATGGTGGCGTTGTTCGTGTATTCGTTGCCGCAGCGCCAGACGCGTTCCTGCGCGAGCGCCGGCAACGCGATCAGGAGAGAACCGGCCAGGAAAAAGAGGGAAGCAGCAGTCTTCATGTGTATCGATGGAGGGCGCGAAAAGCGCATTTTGATGCAATTCGACAGCCCCGGAGCCCGGATGTTCCGGCCCAAGGAAAAAGGACGGCCGAGGCCGTCCTTTTGACTTACATGCCCGTCGGGGCTTGCGTTGTCGCCGATTACAGCGAGTAGTACATGTCGAACTCGACGGGGTGCGTCGCCATGCGGAAGCGCGTGACTTCCTGCATCTTCAGTTCGATGTACGCGTCGATGTACGCGTCGGTGAACACGCCGCCCTTGGTCAGGAACGCACGGTCCTTGTCGAGGTATTCCAGGGCCTGGTCCAGGCTGTGGCACACGGTCGGGATCAGCGCGTCTTCTTCCGGCGGCAGGTGGTACAGGTCCTTGCTCGCGGCTTCGCCCGGATGGATCTTGTTTTCCACGCCGTCCAGGCCGGCCATCAGCAGCGCGGCGAAGCCCAGGTACGGGTTCATCAGCGGATCGGGGAAGCGCGCTTCGACGCGGCGACCCTTGGGGTTGGCCACGAACGGAATGCGGATCGAGGCCGAGCGGTTCTTGGCCGAGTAGGCCAGCTTCACCGGGGCTTCGAAGCCGGGGACCAGGCGCTTGTAGCTGTTGGTGCCGGGGTTCGTGATGGCGTTCAGGGCACGGGCGTGCTTGATGATGCCGCCGATGTAGTGCAGCGCGAAGTCCGACAGGCCTGCATAGCCGTCGCCGGCGAACAGGTTCTTGCCGTCCTTCCAGACCGACTGGTGCACGTGCATGCCGGAACCGTTGTCGCCGACGATGGGCTTGGGCATGAAGGTGGCGGTCTTGCCGTAGGCATGGGCCACGTTGTGAATCACGTACTTCTGCAGCTGGACCCAGTCGGCGCGCTGGACCAGCGTGCTGAACTTGGTGCCCAGTTCCATCTGGCCGGCGTTGGCCACTTCATGGTGATGCACTTCGACCGGGATGCCGAGCGATTCGAGCACCAGGCACATTTCCGAGCGCATGTCCTGGAAGCTGTCGACCGGGGGAACCGGGAAGTAGCCGCCCTTGACCGCCGGACGGTGGCCGGTGTTGCCGTGCTCGTATTCCTTGTCGGTGTTCCACGAGGCTTCTTCGGATTCGATCTTCACGAAGCAGCCCGACATGTCGTTCTTCCAGCGAACGCCGTCGAACACGAAGAATTCGGGTTCCGGACCGAAGAAAGCGGTGTCGCCCAGGCCCGAGGCCTTCATGTAGGCTTCGGCGCGCTTGGCGAGCGAACGCGGGTCGCGCTCGTAGGCCTTGCCGTCGGCGGGGTCGATCACGTCGCAGGTCAGGATCAGCGTCGTTTCTTCGAAGAAGGGATCGATGTTGGCGGTGTTCGGGTCGGGCATGAGCTGCATGTCCGAGGCTTCGATTCCCTTCCAACCAGCGATGGACGAGCCGTCGAACGCGTGGCCCGAGGTGAATTTGTCTTCATCGAAATGCGACACGGGCACGGTCACGTGCTGCTCTTTGCCGCGGGTGTCGGTGAAGCGGAAGTCGACGAACTTGACCTCGTTTTCCTTGACGAGCTTGAGTACATCGGCGACGGTCTTTGCCATCAGTTTCTCCTGAGTTGGATGGTGGTTAGGAATACAGGGACGAGGGATGCAGTTTCTGTGCCATTGTCACCTCACTGGATGAGGCCTTGTTCACCAAAGCGAACCACAAATAACCGCAAGAAGTTACCAATTTGGTGCAATTTGATTTAACGCACCAATTCAGGGCCAAGCTTGGCATCAAAGGTGTGCAGCCCCTCGATCAGCTGGGCGTAGGCGGCATCGAGCCGGCCGGGGTCGCCCTTGACGCCCAGCTCGATGTGGCGCCCGTACTGGGGGTGGTCGACGCTGGGCAGGCTGAACACCTTGATGCCGGCGTGCGTGTCCTCGATGGCCTGCATCAGCGGGGTGAGCGTGGCCTCCATGGCACCGAAGACGATCACCGACTTCTCGGCGAGGGCATTGCGGGTGAACAGCTCGGCGTAGCGGGCGTCGAGCACCGATTCGATCATCGGCCAGGCCATGACCGGGAAGCCCGGCACGAAGTGAACGTCGGCCACGCTGAAGCCGGGGATCTTGTTGTACGGGTTGAGGATGAGCGCGGCGCCCTGCGGGAACACGCCCATGTTGAGCCGGTGCACGTTGTCGGAGCGGTCGGGCTCGTAGGGCACGCCCTGCTCGCGCGCGGTGTCCTGCATGCGTTCGCGGATCAGCAGCTCGGCCTGGGGGTGCAGCGCCAGCGGCACGCCCAACGCCTTGGCGGCGCACTGGCGGGTGTGGTCGTCGGGCGTGGCGCCGATGCCGCCGGTCGAAAAGACGATGTCGCCCGAGGCGAAGGCGCGCGCGAGCGCGGCGGTGATGCGCGCGGGCTCGTCGCCCACGTACTCGGCCCAGCTCAGTTGCAGGCCGCGCGCGGCGAGCAGCTCGATGACCTTGGCCATGTGCTTGTCGGCCCGCTTGCCGGAAAGGATCTCGTCGCCGACGACGATGAGACCGAATGCGCGTGTCATGGTGAACCCCATTGAGAAAGAGCGGCCTTGTTGGCTTCCGCGACCTCCGGGGCCGGGGCACCGTCGGCACCCGATGCCGCGGCCACCGCGCGCTGGGCGCGCAGCTGCGCGAGCGCGTCCAGGCAGTAGTGGGCGAACCAGAGCGCCGAGAAGGCGAAGACCAGTGTGTAGATCCAGATGGCGATCGGCACCAGCACGAAGAAAGCGGCGGCGAACAGCAGACCCGAGGCCCAGACGATGCTCGGCGCCGCGCCCAGATAGCCGCACAGCACACCGATGCACAAGAGCGGCAGCCGGTGGGCGCGCAGCAAGGTGGCGCGCTCCTCGGGACTGGCGTGTTCGGCCAGCGCGTCGAAGCTCATCACGCGGTAGGTGAGCCAGCCCCAGATCAGCGGCGGCAAAATGAGCACGAGCGGCGGAATGAGCCACAGCGGCATCGACACCACCAGGGCGATCAGCGCCAGCAGGGTCACGCCGAGCGAGCGCGCCACGCTGCCGAGGAAGGAGGCGCCCTTCTTCTGCTCGAGCGAGGGAAAACGCCGCTGGCCCACGAGCTTCGTGAGCGCCGGCGCCATGAAACCGGCCACGACGAGCAGCGAGATCACCACGATCAGCGGCGTGGCGGCGAACACCACCACGAGCGGCGCCAGCATGGCGGTGACGTCACCCGAGAAGAGCCGCCCGATCCAGGCCCAGAAGCTGGACAAGAGCGGCCACGCATCGAGCGCGCCGCGCGTCCAGGCCACGGCCGCTTCCCAGTAGAAATACCCGAGCCCCGCGGCGAGCAGCACCATCAGCCCCAGGGGCAGCAGCGACAGCACGATCACGCGCGGCAGCATGCAATACGCGACCGCGCGCCAGAAGGAGTCGAGGAGCAGGCGCATGAGGCAGCGAGGATAACGCCTTGGGCGGCGCCGTCAGGGGCTTGTGACCCTCAACCGCGCCCGACCATTCGCTTCAGGCCGAGCCATTGCTGCGCCCAGAAGCCCCGGCCGTAGTCGCGCACGCGGCCGTCGGCGCCGGGCTCCACCTGGTCGCGGATGCCGGTGGGGTCGTAGCGGTTCTCGAAGTTGGCGGTGCCGAACATCATGTCCCACCAGGGCAGCAGCACGCCGAAGTTGTGGCCGCCGAGCGTGCTCTTGCCGTTCGACTCGTGGCCCAGGCCGATGCTGTGGTGCAGCCGGTGAAAGCGCGGGCTGATCCACAGCCGCTCGCCGATGGCGCCGAAGCTCATGCGCAGGTTGGCGTGCTGCAGACTCTCGCTGAGCTGGGTGAAGGCCACGAAGGCGATGAACTGGCCCGGCGCCACGCCGATCAGTTGCGCCACGATGACGATGAGCGTGTCGTGCACGATGTCGTCCAGCAGGTGGTTGCGGTCGTCGCTCCACATCGTCATCTGGCGCTGCGAATGGTGCAGCGAATGCAGGCCCCACCACCAGTTGAGCTGGTGCTGGCCGCGGTGGATCCAATAACCCACGAAGTCGAGCACCACCAGGTAGATGGCAAAGGCGAGCACCGGTACGTCGGTCACGCCGGGCCAGACCTCGTCCAGGTGGAAGGTGCCCCACCCCGCCGTGCGCAGGCTGCCCATGGCGTCGTCGAAGAAGGGCTGCAGCGTGAAGAAGATGGCCAGGCGGAACAGGCCGAGCCGGTGGATCAGCGTGTAGAGCACGTCGATGCGGATCGCCTGGCGGTCGACCACCGGCTCCACCGAGCGCCAGCGCTGCAGCGGCCCGATGATGGCGATCAGCACCAGGATCTGGATGACCCCGACCAGCAGCCAGCCGGTGGCGTCGAAGGCGTCTTCGGTCCAGCCGCCCAGGCCCACGGCAAACACCAGCGGCTGCACGACGGCCTCGAAGAACCAGCCTTGCAGTGCGGAAAAAGCGTCAGTCAGCCAATCGATCACGGCGCGAACTCAGGGGTGGGATGCGATCCAGGCGCGGAAGTCCGGGTGCTGGCGCAGCGTTTGAAAACAGAAGCCCTTGGCCTTGAGCCCGACGATCAGCGGCTCGAGATTGGCCGGCGCCCACGGGTCCTTGCGCGACCAGATGCCCAGGTGCGCGAGCAGGATGTCGCCGGGGCGGATGGTGTCGAGCGCCTGCGTGAGCAGCCTGGCGTTGCTGAACTTCTCGCTCGGCAGCTCGTCGCCGAGGAAGCCGGCGGGCGCCCAGCGACGTACTTGTAGCCGCAGCCTTCGGCGGCAGCCAGCAGCGCGGGCGAGGTCTTGCCGCCCGGCGCGCGATACAGCGGCAGCGGCTTCTTGCCGGTGATGGCGGCCAGCCGGTCGGACGACTTGCGGATGTTGGCGCAGTACTGGGCCGCGCTCCAGGTCGATTCCTTGCCGTCTTGCGGGCCGGCCGAGGGCTTGATGCGAAAGCTGGGCGGCGTGCCCTTGACGTCGGCGCGCCAGTAGGCGTGGTCGTAGGTGTGCGAGCCGAACTCGTTGCCTTCGGCCGCCCTGGCCTTCCACCACGGCGCCCAGTGGTCGTCGAGGCTGTCGCCGTCGGTCTGGGTGCGCTCGGCGGCGGCGAAGAAGGTGACGCGCACGTTCTGCCGCTTGAGCACGTCGCCACCAGCGGCGCGATGCCCATGTGGCCGGTGTCGAAGGTCAGGTAGACGGGTTTTTCGCAGGTAGCCGCCGCCTGCTGCGCCCAGGCGCCCGGCACCACCGAGCCGCAGGCCAGTGCCAGCAGCGCTGCCGCGCTCGCGCGCCTACGTGCGCTTGCCATGGTCCAGTGTCCAGACGCCGTGCGGCGAACGGCCCACGTTGACCTGGCGCACGACCTTCTGGGCGACGAGGTCGACCACGGTGAGCTTCTTGGCCCAGCGCGAGGTCACGTACAGCGTCTTGCCGTCGGCCGACACGTCCATGCAGTCGGGGCCGCCGGGCACCGCGTAGGTGGCCACGACTTTCAAGGTCGAGAGGTCGATGCGGCTGATGGTGTTGGCCACGCGGTTGCTCACGAACACGGTCTTGCCGTCGCCGGCCGAGCGGAAGGCGTGGGCGCCCTTGCCGGTGGGGATCTTGCCGACCAGCGTGGGCTGGGCGCCGGCCACGTCGAACACCTGCACGCCGTCGCCGCCGGTCAGGCCCACCAGCAGCGTCTTGTCGTTGTGCACGCCGAAGATGTCGGCCGGCATCGGGCCGGTGGACGTGCGCCACTTGATGGTCTGCGTGGGCAGGTCGACGGCGATCATCTCGTCGCTGTCCTGCATCGTCACGTAGGCGATGGTGCTGGTGTTGTCGATCCAGATGTGGCTGGGCGTCTTGCCGCTGGCGATGCGCTTGGCCAGCTTCAGGTCTTTGCCGTCCCAGCGGTAGACGTCGACGTGGTTCAGGCGGTTGCCCGCCGTGACGAACCACTTCATGTCGCGCGAGAACTGCAGCTGGTACGGGTCGATGATGCCGTACACCACGCGCTGCACCTCGGCCGTGCGGGGGTTCAGGAAGGTCAGCGAGTCGCCCGCCGAATTGGCCACGATGACCGACTTTTCGTCGGGCGTCATGTAGATGTGGTGCGGCTCCTTGCCGGTGGCGATGCGCTGCTTTTCGCTCCAGTCGACCGGGTTGATCACGCTCACGCTGGCGTCCAGCGAGTTGAGCACGAAGATCGGAGGGGGCTCGGCAGCGGCGGCGGCGCTGTGTGCCGCCAGGGCCGTCATGCAGGAAAACAGGAAGGCCGCGATGCGGCCGTTCGGGCGGGCAGGAAGTCGCAAGGGAAGGTTCCGAGAGAGAGCTGGCGATCTTAACGGTCGAGCATTAAGACTGGCTGACCGCGGGACCCGTCTTTCCCCCTCCGGCCGCGACTGTTACTTCGGCGGCTTGGCGGGCTTGGCCGGCGAACGCAGCGCCGCGACCTCCCCGGCCGTGAGCCAGCGCCATTGGCCCGGCGCCAGGTCTTGCGGCAGCGCCAGCTCGCCGATGCGCGAGCGGTGCAGCCCCTCGACCCGGTTGCCGACCGCGGCCAGCATGCGCTTGACCTGGTGGTACTTGCCTTCGGTGAGGGTCAGGCGCAGGTGCAGCGGGCTGTCGGATTCGCAGGCGGCGGCGCGCACCGGCTTCGGGTCGTCGTCGAGCACCACGCCGGCCAGCAGCTTCGCGATCTGCGCCTCGTCCACCGGGTGCTTGGCCGTCACCTCGTAGACCTTGGGCACGTGGTGCTTGGGCGAGCCCATCTTGTGGATGAACTGGCCGTCGTCGGTCAGCAGCAGCAGGCCGGTGGTGTCCTGGTCGAGCCGGCCGATGGCCTGCACGCCCTGCACCGCGCCCTTGTTGGGCCGCAGCCGCAGCGGCGACGGCAGCAGCGTGTAGATGCTCGGGTAGGTCGAGGGCTTCTGCGAGCACTCGGTGCCGGCCGGCTTGTGCAGCATCAGGTAGGCCTTCTCGTGGTACGCCCACGGGGTGCCCTGGACGATATAGAGCAGGCCTTCGGGGTCGAGGTCGGCGAAGGGGTCGGTCTCGGCCTGGCCCGCGATGCTCACGTGGCCTTGCTGGACCAGGCCCGCGCACACGCGGCGCGTGCCGAAGCCCTGGGTGTAGAGGATGTCTTGCAGGTGCATGAAAAATGAAAAAAGCGGCCGTGCCGACAAGGGCACGACCGCCTTCTAGTTTGCCGCAGTCTCAGTAGCCCGCTGCCAGGCCGGTGTTGCGGCGCGGATCGTTGGCGCCGTAGAAGCGGTTGTTGCCCACCGGCTTGCCGCCCAGCGAAGGCGCGCCGACGATGATGGCCGCCAGGTGGTTGGCCGGTTGCGGCACGCCCAGGTTGTGGCCCATGTCGGTCAGCAGCTTGCGCGTGTCGGGGCTCAGCGCGTAGGTCTCGACGTTGGTGACGTCGGGCAGCCATTGCTGGTGGAAGCGCGGCGCGTCGACAGCCTCTTGCACGTTCATGCCGTAGTCGATGGCGTTGATCATGGTCAGCATCACGGCGGTGATGATGCGGCTGCCGCCCGGCGTGCCGACCACCATCACGGGCTTGCCGTCCTTGGTGACGATGGTGGGGCTCATCGAGCTCAGCGGGCGCTTGCCCGGCTCGATCTTGTTGGCCTCGCCCTGCACCAGGCCGTACAGGTTGGGCACGCCGACCTTGGCCGTGAAGTCGTCCATTTCGTCGTTCAGCAGCACGCCGGTCTTGGCGGCGGTGATCTTGGCGCCGAACCAGTCGTTCAGCGTGTAGGTCACCGAGACCGCGTTGCCCCACTTGTCGGCGATCGAGTAGTGGGTGGTGTTGCTGCCTTCATGCGGCGCGACGCCGGGCTTGATGTCCTTGGAGACGCCGGCCTTCTTCGGGTCGATGACGGCGCGGATCTTCTCGGCGTAGCCCTTGTCGAGCAGGCGCTCGAGCGGGTTCTTCACGAAGTCGGGGTCGCCCAGGTAGCTGTTGCGGTCCACGTAGGCGTGGCGCATGGCTTCGATCTGGTAGTGCACGGCCTGCGCCGAGTGGTAGCCCAGGTCCTTGAGCGGATAGCCCTCGAGGATGTTGAGCATCTCGCAGATAATCACGCCGCCCGAGCTCGGCGGGGGCGCCGACACCACGTGGTAGCCGCGGTAGTCGCACTCCACCGGCGGGAGTTCGCGCGTCTTGTACTGATCGAGGTCGGCCTGCGTGATCAGGCCCTTGCCGCCCTGGCTCGACGCCACGATGGCGTTGCCGACCCAGCCCTTGTAGAAGCCGTCGGTGCCCTTGGTGCTGATCTCGCGCAGCGTCCTGGCCAGGTCTTTCTGGACCAGCTTGTCGCCCACCTTGTAGGGCTCGCCGCCCTTGCCCAGGAAGATGGCGGCCGAGGCCGGGTCTTCCTTGAAGTCGGCCGTGGCGGTGCCCAGCAGGTCGATGTCGCCCTGCTCCAGCGCGAAGCCCTTGTCGGCCAGCTGGATCGACGGGGCGAGCAGCTCGGCGCGCTTCATGGTACCGTACTTCTGGCGCGCGTATTCCATGCCCGAGACGCTGCCCGGCACGCCCACGGCGAGGTGGCCCTTGGTGCTCAGGCCCTTGATGACGTTGCCGTCCTTGTCCAGGTACATGTTGGCCGTGGCGGCCAGCGGTGCCTTCTCCCGGAAGTCGAGGAAGGTCTTGCGGCCGTCGGCCAGTTGCACGGTCATGAAGCCGCCGCCGCCGAGGTTGCCGGCCGCGGGGTACACCACCGCCAGCGCGTAGCCCACGGCCACGGCCGCGTCGATGGCGTTGCCGCCGCGCTTGAGCACGTCGACGCCGACCTTGCTGGCCAGGTGCTGCGCGCTCACGACCATGCCGTTTTCAGCGGCGATCGGCGCCTGCGACGCGGCATTCGACACACCGGCGGCGGCCAGCGTGAGCACTGCCGCCACGGCGGCGCGCAGCCTGGGCGTCCATTGGACCTGTTGTTGCATCTGGAAGTCTCCTGTTTGAGTTGGATTGACGAATACGAGGGTAGCGGCTCAGGCCGTGAGCAGGGCCTTGCGCCGCAGGGCATCGAGCGCCAGCGCAACCTGCTGGCGGGCGAATTCATGGACCGCCGACGGATCGGTCAGGCGCTGGTCGTCCTTGACGAAGCGAAGCCGGTCGCTCTGCACTTCCGCGACCAGGTGCTCGGCCAGGGCTTCGTGCGAGCGCGTGCCGTCGAGCAGCGGCAGCAGGCTGCGCTCGAGCAGCGAGAGCGCCACGGGCTCGTGCCATTGGTTGCAGGCATTGGCGGTGGCGCCGGCCGATGGCGCCAGCGCGGCGCGCTGCGCAAGGCGGGCAGCGCATGCGGCAGGCCGGACACCGAAGCCGCCGCCGGCACCGGCGTGCGGCGAAACCGCAGCGCGCCGAGGATCAGCAGCTCTTCGAGCATCGTCATCACGGCGCCGTCGACCGCCTCCGGCGGCTGGCCGACGAGCCGGGCGGCCTCGGCGATGAGCGCTTGGGCGGGCATCGACGCCGGGTACGCCGCGTCGAGCAGGCGCGCGACGGCCTTGTGCACGGGCAGGCGCAGCGTGACCTTCAGGTTGCGGATCGCGTGGCACGGCTGCTCGCGCGCATCGAGCGTGAGCACGCCGCCGTCCTCGGCCGCGAACAGGCCGGCCACTTCGAGGGCGCGGATGCGCGCGGGCTCCAGCCGGTAGCGGATGTCGCGGGCCCGCGCCTGCCCGACCAGCAGGGTCTGGCGGAAGGTGCGGTTCACCAGGAAATCGAGGTACTGCTCCATCAGCAGCTGGCTGCCGCCGCATTCGCGCAGCAGCGGGTCGCGCACCTTGTCGCCGTAGTTCTGCACGAACATGGTCGACGGCTCGGCGTCGCACAGGTAGGCCAGCCCACGGGTCTCGGCGCGCGCGACGAACTCCTTGAAATAGCACGGCGCGTTGCAAGGCTCGAGGAACTCGTGCAGCAGGTACGAGCTGTTGGCGCTGCGCACGATCGGCATCGTTTCTTCGAGCGTCTTCTTGAGCACGCTGTCGGCGCGGGCCGACTGCTCGAGGAATTCGAGCATGCCGCGCGCGTACGAGAGCTGTTCTTCGGGCGTGTCGCGCGGGCCGCCGCGCAGGATCATCGCGTCGCGCACGATCTCGCGGGCCTTCCAGCCGGGGTAGACGTTGTAGCTGACGTAGGCCACGCCGTTCGGCGCGAGGTTCTCCGCGCAGATGCGCAGGATGGCGTCCTGCACCGGGCCCGGCACCCAGCTGTAGACGCCGTGGCACACGATGTAGTCGAACTGGCCGAACGAGGCGTCGATCTCCGAGATGTCGAAGGCCCTGAGCTCGATGTTGGGCAGCCCCGCATGCGCGATGGCGGCCACGCCCTGCGCCACCTGCACCGACGACAGATCGACGCCGAGCGACCGCGACCCAGGGTGGCGCGCCGCGAAGGGAATCAGGTTGCCGCCGGCGGCGCAGCCGAGTTCGAGCACACGGGCTTCGGCGGGGGGCGGCGTGTCGAGTCCGAACAGGAACGCCAGCGCTTCCAGGTGTTCCATGGCCGACTGCGGGAACGGATGCGAGTCGTAGGGCACCGCGTCGTAGTAGCGGGTCAGTGTCGAGGTCAGGGAATCCGGCACGAGCATCCTGGTTGGGATCGAGACAAACGGCGGCGCCTTGTTTCAGCAGCGAATATGTCAGTGAAATGTCTCGGCGCCCGCCGACTATAGCCTCGGGGCGGAGCAAAAAACAGCAGCCATCCGGCGTGCTTGCGAAGCCCCATGAAAAAAGGCCCAACCGTGAGGCTGGGCCTGAAAAAGCCTATCTGCTGGCAATGCATCAAGGCCCCCGCACAGGTTGACCAGCGGGGGACGGTTTACCCGTCAAGGAGAAAGTGGCGGCCGGCGCTCGCGGGTTGCGATCCGGCAGGAGATGGAGAGGGTCGGCATGTTTTCCATGCGCAGAGTTTACTGTATATTTGTACAGTCTTTCAACAAGGATGCCGACCATGCCAGAGACCGACGCCACCACCGCTGCTCCCAACCAGGCACTCAGAGAGGCGCTGGCCTGGATCTCGAAGTTCGCGCACGCATGGAAAGCCATCGAGCCGGTGCCGGGGAGCCTCAACATCGACGGCTTCATCATCTGGGGCCCCGTGCTCTACGAGAAGCACAAAGGCGAAGACCCGGTGCAACTGGCGCGGCAATTGTTCGGCCGCCCGGGCGACTACGCCAGGTATCTCTATCCCGCGCGAGAGGCGCGGCGCCGGCGATGCCCGGTCTTAGAATGCCCCGATGAATTGGCGCACACTGCTTCCGCTCGCTTTGGTCCTCACCGGCTGCTCGACACCTCCCAACGAAGTCACGCAGGTGCGCCCCGGCGTGCTGCGTGCCGTGACGTATGTCCAGGCCTCGAACTACTGCGACGCCAAGGGCCAGTCGCCGCGCTGGCTGGGCAAGGCGCCCGCCGAACAGGGCGTCCTGTTCGAGTGCAACTGAGCGTCGTTGCCGGGGCGGCCCGCCGCTCTGTCAGTCGCCAAACCAGAACATCAGCCAGCCGCCGAGGCTGGCCAAAGTGGCCGCCAAGGCCGCGATATCAAGCCGGCGGGCAAAGGCGAGTGTGCGTAACCGATGCGTGCGAATCGACATTGATCAAGGCCCTCTGTCCCACGAACGCTCCCCTGCCGCAAGAGTGCATGCCGACCCGACATCCGTCAATCCGAAGATAGTTCCCGCTTCGGATTCCGCTGTCCGGCAAATGCCTCAAAAGTCCGTGGCGGCGAAGCCGGTGGCCACGTGCACCGCATGCGCATCGCGCCGCACGAGGCCACGGCTTTCGAAGTCGCGCATGGTCTTGTTGACCACCTCGCGCGACAGCCCCGAGTAGGAAGCGATCACCGCCTGGGTGATGCGCTTGTCGTAGCCGCCGGCGCTGGTCGGTGCCAGCTGCGTCAGCTGGTGCATCACGCGGCTCACGAGGTCTTCGGAGGACAGCGCCGACACCCGCCGAAGCTGCCCACGCAACGCGCCCGTCTTCTTCATCGCCAGGCCGAGCAGGCCCAAGGCCACTTCGGGGTACTTGGCGCACAGCTTGCGCATGGCCACGAGGGGAATGAGGTACACGGACGACGGCAGCGCGGCAATGAGCGTCTGCGTCGACTGGTAGCGGTCTTCCTTGATGGACAGGCCGAAGAACAGGTCTTCCCGCCGGATGAAGTCGGTGGTGATGTCCGTGGCCTTGTCGCCGTGGCCAGGCGTCACGACGCGCAGCAGGCCGCTGGAGACGCAGTAGATGTGATCCGTCCACTCGTCCTGGGTCAGCACGGTTTCGCCGCGCTTGTAGAAGCGGGACGTGCTGCATTGGACAAGAGCCTCACGTTCAGCCGGCGGCAGGCCGGCGATCAGGGGATGCAGGTACATGGCCGCGATGGTGCACGGCAAGCCCCCAAGGGGGAACCCACAAACATGGGGGGTCTACCCCCTTCCCCCTGTAACTGGCGCCTGGCGCGTCAGTCGGCCTGCAGGCGTTCCGCGACCTCGTGCCGGCCGAGGTCGCGCACGGCCGCCAGGCGCTCGAGTTGCGCGGCCCGCGGACGGGCCTTGCCTTGCTCCCAGTGGTAGATCGTCTGGCCGGACACGCCGACCAGCTTTCCATACGATGCCGCCGACAACCCCAGCTTGCCGCGATGGGTGGCCAGGCGACCGGGGCTGAAGCGCCGCTTCGGCCCCGTCTCGACGTCGCCCTCTTCCGCCTCCTGCGCCGGGGCGCGGCGGGCGGAGCCCTTGGCCACGTTGCGCAGTTCCTTCTCCAGCGCACTCACCTGGCGGCGCAGCGCCGCGATCGACGCACGATGAAGCACGGACGCCTTCTTCAGCGTCTCGAGTTCCGCCCGAACCTCTTTGCGGGCCACGCGTGAGATTTCGGCTTTAAGGATGGATGCAATGTTTGGCATGACGCGATTGTGCCTAGCTCATGTGCAGGGAGAAAGGGCGCCTTAACCCAGGTCCGAACGCCTGCAATCGAAAACCACGCCCGGGTCGATGGCCCGCAGCGCGGGCACCTTGCCCGCGAAGGTCACGCCGGCGCTGATCAAACGCCATTCGCCGGCTTTGAAGAGCTTGAACAAATGCGTGACTTCGACGCCGACCGCAGGGATGGAGTTGAAGACATAGATGGGCTCGCCGGCTTGGGTCTCTTCCATGCTCAGCAGCTCGGCCCGCATCTTTCCCATGGTCTCCGTGTCTTTCGTCCTGGAGCGGACAATGTCCATGTTGACGGTTCGGGAGTGCTCGTCGATGGCGATCCTGCGAATCCAGGAGGAAGGCGCGGCGCTGGCGGAAGGGCCGGGAACGCATGTGATCGTTCCCGCGGCGCACGAGCCTGCTGTTGCCGCAAGGAGCAGCGCCCGGAGCAAGAAGGTTCCTGGTTGGATTGGCATCCGGCCGACTCTACCCTTGCGGCCGATGCCCGCGCCATGTGGCGCGCCAGTCTTCCTCATGCATTGCCGCCGCGCTTCGCGGCCCACGCCATGGCCATGGCCTTCGCGCGCTCCAGGGCCTCGGTCGCGTTGCTGCCAGCGCTCGGGTCGATCTTCAGCATGCGAATGTCGTTGTCCGGAGGGGCGCGGTACCGGAGCACGGCCTGGAACGATCCGGAAGGGAGCTTTTCAGCGCTGCACAGGAAGCGCCAACCCGCGTGCGGGAACTCGACCATTTCATCCATGGCGGCCACCGCCGGGCGACTGCGATTCACTGGATGCCCTGCCGGGTTTTGCGCTTGCGGCGTTCTTCATTCTGATCCCCTTGCCTTGTTTGGTCTTGGAGAAACCAAGTTAGCGCACACCCTGCGAGGTGCGATGTAGGAGGTCACCGCTGACCATGCAGGTGTTCAGCCGGGAGCGGGCAAGAAAAAGGGCGTTCACTGGATTTCAGTGAACGCCCTTGGACGTTGTGATGGTGGAGCTGGGGGGATTTGAACCCCCGTCCGCAAGCCTTCATCGCGCAGTTCTACATGTTTAGTGATCTGATTTGAGTCTCGCTTCCGGAGTCGCGCAGTCACACGCTAAACCGGACGCCAGCACCCTATTTTCTCGCCCCGACCCAAGGTACCCGGATCGAAGCCAGCCCATGTAATTATCTTTGCAGCCGGGAGGTTTCAGATTGCTCTGTCACCCCCTTGCCCAGCCCATCGGCCTGCTGTTGCAAAGCTCACTGGCAATTAAGCAGCGAGTGCGAAACGTTCGTCGTTTGCAGTTAGTTTGTTTGAATCTGTTTTACGAGCGCATTCAGCTCGACATGCCCCGCTGCGACTCCGAACCCGCGTCGAAACCAGTGCAGCCCCAAGCGACCCATTTTAGGCGCTATTCAGTAACTTCAAGAGCTCCATGGGCGAAGAGATTGAGGCATCGGCCTGCCAGAGCGACGAATCGGCCTGGGAGCCCATGTAGCCGTAGGCCGCGGCGACCGTGCGCATGCCCGCGGCGCGGCCCGCGATGATGTCGCGTTCGTCGTCGCCGACGTACATGCACGCCTCGGAGGGAACGCCGAGCCGGCGCGCGGCTTCGTGCAAGGGCTCCGGATGCGGTTTGGCGAAGGGCGTGGTGTCGCCGCTCACCACCGCGCCCGCGCTCTCGAAAAGCGGAATGGCGCGCGTGAGCGGATCGGTGAAGCGCATCGACTTGTTGGTGACGACGCCCCACAGCAGGCCGCGCTCGCGCAGCGCCTCGATCAGGGCCTGGATGCCGTCGAACACCTGCGTGTTGAGCAGCATGCGGCGTTCGTAGGTGACGAAGAACTCTTCGCGCAGCGCGTCGAACTCGGGCGACTCCGGCGTGATGCCGAAGGCCACGCCGAGCATACCCCGCGCGCCGGCACCCGCCATCGGTCGGTATCGTTCCAGCGGATACGGCGCCAGGCCGCGATCGGTGCGCATCTTGTCGGCCGCGGCACCCAGGTCGGGGGCGCTGTCGATCAAGGTGCCGTCCAGGTCGAACAGGACGGCCTGCGTTTTCATCGAGGCTTGCGTCATGCCTGAGTGCCCGGCAATGCCGCCTTCTGCGTGGCGAACATGTAGTTGACGCTGGTGTCCCCGCTGAGCCAGTAGCGTCGGGTCAAGGGGTTGTGCTCCAGGCCGCGGGTATGGCGCAAGTCGAGGTTGGCGCCGCGGCAGTGCGCGGCCAGTTCGCTCGGGCGGATCAGCTTGGCGTATTCGTGGGTTCCGCGCGGCAGCATGCCGAGCACATATTCAGCGCCCACGATGGCCAGCATGAAGGACTTCAGGCTGCGGTTGATGGTCGAGAGAAACACCCAGCCGCCGGGCTTGACCAGCGTGGCGCATGCCTGGACCACCGAAGCAGGGTCCGGCACGTGCTCGAGCATTTCCATGCAGGTCACGACGTCGAAGCTGCCCGGCTGCTCGGCGGCCAGCGCCTCGGCGCTGATTTCACGGTACTTCACGCCGCGCGTGCCGGCTTCGAGCGCGTGCAACTGAGCGACCTTGAGCGCCTTGCCGGCCAGGTCGATGCCCAGCACGTCCGCGCCCTTGCGCGCCATCGAATCGGCCAGGATGCCGCCGCCGCAGCCGATATCGAGCACGCGGCGCTGCGAAATAGGCGCAATACCGTCAATCCATTCCAGGCGCAAGGGATTGATTTCATGCAGCGGGCGGAATTCGCTCTCCAAATCCCACCAGCGATGCGCCAGCTCTGAAAACTTGGCCAGTTCGGCCGGATCGGCATTCACGTTTTCTGTCATGCAGCGATTATGAAACGAGCAATGCCCGGCAAACACCGGGCAGGTTTTGTTGAATGGGTGAACACCAATTCGACAGGCATAAAAAAACCCCGCCGTGGCGGGGTTTTCATGATCGATGGGAATCGATTGATTAGTTGGCGCGGGTGCCGACCACTTCGATTTCCACGCGACGGTTCTTGGCGCGACCTTCCTTGGTCTTGTTGTCAGCCACAGGTTGCGACTTGCCCTTGCCTTCGGTGTAGACGCGGTTGCGTTCGATGCCCTTCGAGACCAGGAAGGCCTTGACGGCTTCGGCGCGACGGACCGACAGGCGTTGGTTGTAAGCAACCGAGCCGATCGAGTCGGTGTGACCGACGGCGATGATGACTTCGAGGTTGACGCCACGGATCTTCTCGACCAGGTCGGTCAGCTTGGCGCGACCTTCAGGCTTCAGAACCGACTTGTCGAAGTCGAAGAAGGCGTCAGCAGCGAAGGTGACCTTCGAAGCGGCGACTTGCTGGGGCGTCGGGGCGACCGGAGCGGTAGGCGTGGGGGTAGCTGCAACAGGCGCAGCAGGAACCAGAGCACCGTCGCAACCAGCGGCAGCCGTTGCGGGCGTCCAGTTGGCATCGCGCCAGCACAGTTCGTTCGTGCCGTTCTTCCAGACCAGTTCGCCGGTGCCGTTTTGCCAGTTGTCGATCGTAGGACCGCCGTCCGCAGCGGTGACACGGGTCTGCGCGCCGGCGGCAGTGGCGAGCGCAGCGACTGCAAACATCATCGCCACTTTATTCAGTTTCTTCATGGTTCTCCTCTTGGGGAAAAAGCCGCAGCCGCGCTGCGAATCAAGGACGCTTTAAGTGACCACCACCCAAAACGTTGAGGCGATTGTGCCATAGGGTCTTTGGCAAACAGGCCGCTGGACGCCCCCGAAGCGTAGGACGGAGGCGGAATAGACGCCTTGTGTTGCGGCGGTGCGACACCCCTCACAGCGTAAAATTTCGGGTTCCTGCCGCCAGCCCCTCGCTCATGACCTCCTTCGCAAAAGAAACCCTGCCCATCAGTCTTGAAGAGGAAATGCGCAGCAGCTATCTCGATTACGCCATGAGCGTGATCGTGGGCCGAGCGCTTCCCGACGCCCGCGACGGCCTCAAGCCGGTGCACCGCCGCGTGCTCTACGCGATGCACGAACTCAACAACGACTGGAACCGGCCGTACAAGAAATCGGCCCGTATCGTCGGCGACGTGATCGGTAAGTACCACCCGCACGGCGACCAGTCGGTCTACGACACCATCGTGCGGCTGGCCCAGGACTTCTCGATGCGCCACATGCTGGTCGACGGCCAGGGCAACTTCGGGTCGGTCGATGGAGACAACGCGGCTGCAATGCGTTATACGGAAATCCGGCTGGCCAAAATTGCGCACGAAATGCTGGCCGATATCGACAAGGAAACCGTCGACTTTCAGGACAATTACGACGGCTCCGAAAAAGAGCCGAAAGTGCTGCCCAGCCAGCTGCCGAATTTGCTGGTCAATGGCTCCGGCGGTATTGCGGTCGGCATGGCCACCAATATCCCGCCGCACAACCTGAACGAGGTTGTCGACGCCTGCCTGCACCTGCTGCGCAACCCCGAAGCCAGCATCGACGAATTGATGGAAATCGTGCCCGCGCCCGACTTCCCCACCGCCGGCATCATCTACGGCATCAACGGCGTGAAGGACGGCTACCGCACCGGCCGCGGCAAGGTCGTGATGCGCGCCAAGTGCCACTTCGAGGACATCGACCGCGGCCAGCGCCAGGCGATCATCGTCGACGAGCTCCCCTACCAGGTCAACAAGAAGACGCTGCAGGAGCGCATGGCCGAGCTGGTGCACGAGAAGAAGATCGAAGGCATCAGCCACATCCAGGACGAGTCCGACAAGTCGGGCATGCGCCTGGTGATCGAACTCAAGCGCGGCGAAGTGCCCGAGGTGGTGCTCAACAACCTCTACAAGCAGACGCAGCTGCAGGACACCTTCGGCATCAACATGGTGGCGCTGGTCGACGGCCAGCCCAAGCTGTGCAACCTGAAGGACCTGATCCAGGTCTTCCTGCAGCACCGCCGCGAAGTGGTCACGCGCCGCACCGTGTTCACGCTGCGCAAGGCCCGCGAACGCGGCCACGTGCTCGAAGGCCTGGCAGTGGCGCTGGCCAACATCGACGAGTTCATCCGCATCATCCGCGAATCGCCCACGCCGCCGGTCGCCAAGGCCGAGCTCATGACGCGCTCGTGGGACAGCAAGCTGGTGCGCGAAATGCTCACGCGCTCGCGCGCCGACGGCGGCGTGATCAACGCCGACGACTACCGCCCCGAGGGCCTGGAGCGCGAGTACGGCATGGGCGGCGACGGCCTGTATCGCCTGTCGGAAACGCAAGCGCAGGAAATCCTGCAGATGCGCCTGCAGCGCCTGACCGGCCTCGAACAGGACAAGATCGTGGCCGAGTACCGCGACGTCATGGCCGAGATCGACGACCTGCTCGACATCCTGGCCAAGCCCGAACGCGTCTCGACCATCATTGGCGAAGAGCTGGGCACCATCAAGCAGGAGTTCGGCCAGTCGAAGATCGGCGCCCGCCGCAGCCTGGTAGAGCACAGCGCCTTCGACCTCTCGACCGAAGACCTGATCACCCCGACCGACATGGTGGTGACGCTCTCGCACAGCGGCTACATCAAGAGCCAGCCGCTGGGCGAATACCGCGCGCAGAAGCGCGGCGGCCGCGGCAAGCAGGCCACCGCCACCAAGGACGACGACTGGATCGACCAGCTCTTCATCGCCAACACGCACGACTACATCCTGTGCTTCTCCAACCGCGGCCGGCTGTACTGGCTCAAGGTGTGGGAAGTGCCGGCGGGCTCGCGCGGTTCGCGCGGGCGCCCCATCGTCAACATGTTCCCGCTGCAGGAAGGCGAGAAGATCAACGTCGCGCTCGCCCTCACCGGTGAAAAGCGCAACTTCCCGGCCGACCAGTACGTGTTCATGGCGACCTCGATGGGCACCGTCAAGAAGACCGCGCTCGACGAGTTCAACAACCCGCGCAAGGGCGGCATCATTGCCGTGAACCTCGACGAAGGCGACTACCTGATCGGCGCCGCCCTGACCGATGGCAAGCACGACGTGATGCTCTTCAGCGACGGCGGCAAGGCCGTGCGCTTCGACGAGGAAGACGTCCGCCCGCTGGGCCGCAACGCGCGCGGCGTGCGCGGCATGTCGCTGGACCCGGGCCAGGGCGTGATCGCCATGCTGGTGGCCGAGGACGAGCAGCAAAGCGTGCTCACCGCCACTGAAAATGGTTACGGAAAACGCACAAGCATTACGGAATACACGCGCCACGGCCGTGGAACCAAAGGCATGATCGCGATTCAACAGAGTGAGCGCAACGGCAAGGTCGTTGCCGCCACACTCGTGCATTCGGATGATGAGATCATGCTCATCACCGACAAGGGCGTGCTTGTGCGCACCCGGGTTGCCGAAATTCGCGAACTGGGTCGTGCGACGCAAGGCGTCACGCTGATCGGGCTCGACGAAGGCGCCAAACTCAGCGGGCTACAACGTATCGTAGAAAACGACGCGAACGGCGAAACCGAGCCTGACGCGGACGATACTTCCACATCTTCAACGGAGAATCCTCAGTGAAAAAAATCAAACTCGCACTTCTGACGGTCGCACTGGCTGGTAGTTCGATGGCCGCCATGGCCCAGGACAAGGCCACGCTCATCAAGCAGTTCATCGACATCCAACGCCCCGGCATCGAATCGCTGGCGCGCGGCCTGGTCGAGCAATCGAGCGCTCCGATCGCACAGGCGGGTTCGCAGTACCTGCAGACGCAGGTGCCGGAAGCCAAGCGCGAAGCAGCCGCCAAGGCTGCCGACGCCGAACTGAAGAAGTACTTCGACGACGCCTTCCCGATCGTGCGCGACAAGGCCCTGCAACTGGCCCCGGGCGCCCTGACCCCGCTGCTCGAGCAGAACTTCAGCGAAGACGAGCTCAAGCAACTGCTGGCCTGGATCAACTCGCCCCTGAGCAAGAAGTACCAGGACCTGAACCCGAAGATGCAGACCGCCCTGACGGAAAAGCTGGTGTCCGACACCCGCGCCACCATCGAACCCAAGATGCGCGCACTCGACGAAAACGTCGCCAAGGCCCTCGGCGCCCCGACCGAAGCTCCCGCCGCCAAGGCTCCGGCCAAGGCACCAGCCAAGAAGTAAAGCAACGTGACCCAGCAGCAGACGCCGGCCGGCAAGCGCCCCTACAACTTTTCGGCCGGTCCGGCTGCCATGCCGGAGGCGGTGCTGCAACGCGCCGCCTCCGAAATGCTCGACTGGCACGGCAGCGGCATGAGCGTGATGGAAATGAGCCATCGCGGCAAGGAATTCGGCGCGATCTGTACGCAGGCCGAAGCCGACATCCGCACGCTGCTGGCCGTGCCCTCCAATTTCCACGTCCTGTTCATGCAGGGCGGCGGCCTCGGCGAGAACGCCATCGTTCCGCTGAACCTGTCGCGCGGCAAGACCGCCGACTTCGTCATCACCGGCAGCTGGAGCGCCAAGTCGCACAAGGAAGCGCAGCGCTACTGCACCGCGCGCGTGGTCGCGAGCAACGCCGACGACCAGCACACCAAGCTCCCCGATCCCGCGACCTGGCAACTGTCCAAGGACGCCTCGTACGTGCACGTGTGCTCCAACGAGACCATCAACGGCATCGAGTTCCAGCAGTTGCCCGACCTGGCCGCGCTCGGCAGCAATGCCCCGCTGGTCATCGACTTTTCGTCGCACGTCGCCTCGCGCAGCGTCGACTGGTCCCGCGTGGGCCTGGCCTTCGGCGGCGCCCAGAAGAACCTCGGCCCGGCCGGCCTGACCATCGTCGTCGTGCGTGACGACCTGCTCGGCCATGCCCTGGAGATCTGCCCGAGCGCGTTCAACTACAAGACCGTGGCCGACAACAACTCCATGTACAACACCCCGCCGACCTGGGGCATCTACATGGCGGGGCTCACGTTCCAGTGGCTGCTGCAGCAAAAGGAAGGCGAGCACACCGGCATCGCCGCCATGGAGCAGCGCAACATCGCCAAGGCCAAGCTGCTGTACGACTTCATCGACGGCTGCGACTTCTACGCCAACCGCATCGACGCGGGCTGCCGCTCGCGCATGAACGTGCCGTTCTTCCTGGCCGACGAAGGCCGCAACGAGGCCTTCCTGGCCGGCGCGCGCGAAGCCGGGCTGCTGCAGCTCAAGGGCCACAAGTCGGTCGGCGGCATGCGCGCGAGCATTTACAACGCCATGCCGCTGGAAGGGGTGCAGGCCCTCGTGGGCTACATGCGAGAATTCGAGCGATCGCATGCCTAGGCGCATGCCCCGCTCAGTTGCTCGCACCGATGACCGCCTCCGCCCCCACACCACCCTCCTCTCCTTCCGATAAGTCCGAAAGCCTGTCCGATCTGCGCGTGCAGATCGACTCGCTCGACCAGCGCCTCCTGAGCCTGCTCAACGAGCGGGCCCACGTGGCCGAGCTGGTCGGCGAGGTCAAGAAGCGCGAGGGCACGCCGTTCTTTCGCCCCGATCGCGTGGCGCAGGTCATCGACAAGATGCAAAAGAGCAATGGCGGTCCGCTCAAGGACCTCCATGTGGCGGCCATCTGGCGCGAGATCATGTCGGCCTGCCTGGCGCTCGAGTCGCCGCAGCGCGTGGCCGTGCTCGGCCCCGAAGGCACGTTCTGCGAACAGGCCGCCATCGAGTACTTCGGCGGCGCCGCCGACCTGATCTACTGCGCCAGCTTCGACGAGGTGTTCCACGCCACGGCCGCCGGCAGCGCCCAGTACGGCGTGGTCGGCGTCGAGAACTCGACCGAAGGCGTGGTCACGCGCTCGCTCGACCTGTTCCTGCATTCGCCCACGCACGTGGTCGGCGAAGTCAGCCTGCTGGTGCGCCACCACCTGCTGCGCAGCAGCAACTCGCTCGAAGGCGTCGAGGCCGTGCTGGCCCATCCGCAGGCGCTGGCGCAGTGCCAGACCTGGCTGTCCAAGCACCTGCCCAACGCCGAGCGGCGCGCCGTGTCGAGCAATGCCGAAGCGCGCGCCTGGCGTCCACCAACCCGGCCTGGGCCGCGCTGGCCGGCGAACGCGCCGCCACCCGATTCGGCCTGCACATCGTGGCGCACGCCATCCAGGACGACTCGTACAACCGCACCCGCTTCTCCATCATCTGCCTGCCGCAGACGCTGGCCATGCCGCCGGCCTCGGGCCGCGACTGCACGAGCCTGATCGTGTCGGTGCCCAACCGGCCCGGCGCGGTGCACGACCTGCTGGTGCCGCTGAAGGCCAACAACGTATCGATGACCCGCTTCGAGTCGCGCCCCGCGCGCACCGGCCAGTGGGAGTACTACTTCTACATCGACCTCGACGGCCACCCCTCGCAGCCCAACGTGGCAGCGGCGCTGGCCGAACTGCGCGGACTCTGCGCTTTCTACAAGGTGCTGGGCGCCTACCCCGTCAAGGCCTGAGCGGCAGGCAAGCAGAAGCATGTTCGAACAACTGGGACTGATCGGCTGCGGCCTGATGGGCGGCTCGTTTGCGCTCGCGCTCAAGCGCGCCAAGCTGGTGAAGCGCGTGGTGGGCTACAGCAAGTCGCCCTCCACCACCGAGCGGGCGCGCCAGCTCGGCGTGATTGACGTGGCGGCGCCCTCCGCGCTGCTGGCGGTGTCGGGCGCCGACATCGTGCTGCTGGCGGTGCCGGTGGCGGCGTCGGAAGCCACCTTCAAGGCCATCCGCCACGGCATCTCGGCGGACACGCTGGTGATGGACGTCGGCTCGACCAAGGGCGACGTGATCGAAGCCGCGCGCAACGGCCTGCAGCGCCAGTTCTCGAGCTTCGTGCCGGCGCACCCGATCGCGGGCAAGGAACTGTCGGGCATCGAACACGCCGAAGCCTCGCTCTTCAGCGGCCGCCAGGTGGTGCTCACGCCCGTGAAGACCACGCTGCGCTCCAACGTGCAGCGCGCCTCGCAGGTGTGGAGCGGCATCGGCGCGCACGTCCTCACCATGACGCACGAGGAACACGACGCCGCCTTCGCCGCCGTGAGCCACCTGCCGCACCTGCTGGCCTTCGCGTACACCAACGCCATCGCCAGCCAGCCGCAGGGCGACCGCTTCCTGAGCCTCGGAGGCCCAGGCTTTCGCGACTTCTCGCGCATCGCCGCGAGCGACCCCGTCATGTGGCGCGATGTGCTGCTGGCCAACCGCGAGCAGGTGCTGCAGCAGTCGCAGGCCTTCCGCAAGGCGCTGGACGACCTCGAGGCGCTGATGACCGCGGGCGACCTGCAGGGGCTGGAACAATCCATCGCCGCCGCCAGCAAGACCCGCGCGGCCTGGAAGCCGGCCACCGACACCTCGTCGCAGCAACAGGACGCCTGACCATGTTCTCGACGACCTTCCTCGATCTGCCCCCGCTCGCAGGCGCCGCCGGCACCGTTCGGCTGCCCGGCTCCAAGAGCATTTCCAATCGCGTGCTGCTGCTGGCGGCCCTCGCGAGCGGCACCACCACCATCCACGACCTGCTGGATTCCGACGACACGCGCGTGATGCTCACGGCCCTGCGCGCGCTCGGCTGCGGCATCGACCCGGACGGCAGCACGCTGCGCATCACCGGCCTGGGCGGGCAACTGAAGCCCAGCGAGGCACTGCTGCCGCTGTTCCTCGGCAACGCCGGCACCGCGATGCGCCCGCTCACGGCCGCGTTGTCGCTGCTGGGCGGCGAGTTCGAACTCAGCGGCGTGCCGCGCATGCACGAGCGCCCCATCGGCGACCTGGTCGACGCGCTCACCCAGCTCGGCTGCCGCATCGACTACCTCGGCAACCCCGGCTACCCGCCGCTGCGCATCCACCCGGTGCCGCACGGCGAGCTGGTGCTCGACGCCCCGATTCGCGTGCGCGGCGACGTGTCGAGCCAGTTCCTGACCGCGCTGCTGCTGGCGCTGCCGCTGGCGGCGGCCAACGACATCGTGATCGAGGTGGTCGGCGAGCTCATTTCCAAGCCCTACATCGAGATCACGCTGAACCTGCTGGCGCGCTTCGGCATCCAGGTGCGGCGCGACGGCTGGGAGCGCTTCACCATTCCGGCCGCAGCCGCTACAGCTCGCCGGGCGACATCCACGTCGAGGCCGACGCCTCGTCTGCTAGCTATTTCATAGCACTGGGCGCCATTGCGACGGGTGTTTCCGGCAAGGACGGCATCCGCATCGAAGGCGTGGGCGCCGACTCCATCCAGGGCGACATCCGCTTCATCGACGCCGCCCGCCAGATGGGCGCGCAGGTCGACAGCGGCCCCAACTGGCTCGAAGTGCGCCGCGGCGCGTGGCCGCTCAAGGCCATCGACCTGGACGCCAACCACATCCCCGACGCCGCGATGACGCTGGCCGTCATGGCGCTCTATGCCGACGGCCCGACCACGCTGCGCAACATCGCGAGCTGGCGCGTGAAGGAAACCGACCGCATCGACGCCATGGCCAACGAGCTGAAGAAGCTCGGCGCCACGGTCGAGGCCGGCCCCGATTTCATCCGCGTGCACCCGCTGGCCCCGGCCGGCTGGCAGCCGGCAAGCATCCACACCTACGACGACCACCGCGTGGCCATGTGCTTCTCGCTGGCGGCGTTCAACCCGGCCGGCGTGCCGGTGCGCATTCTCGATCCGCACTGCGTCGCCAAGACTTTCCCCGACTACTTCGAGACCCTGTTCTTGGTGGCCCGGGCCGCCGAGGTGCCGGTGATCTGCATCGACGGCCCGACCGCCTCCGGCAAGGGCACGCTGGCGGCCGAGGTGGCGCGCCTGCTGGGCTACCACTACCTGGACTCGGGCTCGCTCTACCGCGTGACCGGCCTGGCCATGCGGCGCGCCGGCCTGGAGGCCGACGCCGGGCACGAGGCGCAGATCGCCGCCCTCGCCGCCGCCCTGCCCCTGCAGTTCACCGAAGGCAAGGTGCTGCTGGCCGGAGAGGACGTCAGCGACGACATCCGCACCGAAGCCGCCGGCATGGACGCCTCCCGCGTCTCCACCCTGCCCGCCGTGCGCGCGGCCCTGCTGGCCCTGCAGCAGCGCTTTCGCCGGCTGCCCGGCCTGGTGGCCGACGGGCGCGACATGGGCACCGTGATCTTCCCCGACGCGACGCTCAAGGTCTTCCTCACGGCCAGCGCGGCCGAGCGCGCCGAGCGGCGCCATAAGCAGTTGATTTCAAAGGGTATTTCGACTACACTCGACAGTCTTCGCTCCGACTTGGAAGCACGTGACGCCCGGGACTCCTCCCGCAGCGTCGCGCCACTCAAGCCGGCGCAAGATGCCCGCCACCTCGACAACTCCCAGCTGTCCATCGAGCAATCGATCGACCAGGTGTTGGAATGGTGGCAACAAGTACAGCCTTTCAAGTCCGCTTGAAAAGCTGGCGCCCGACGGTATTTCGGAAGGCGCATACCGCTCCAGCAGGCTCTCTTCGCGCGACAGCGCACCGGCCTGCTGGTTGTTCAACGAACCCGGGCTCACGCCCAACCAACCGCCGTCTACAGACCCACAGCAGCCGCACGCAATTTCGCAAGAGCGCCTGCCAACCCTGCCTGACGGAAGGAACCATAAATGTCTGAATCTTTTGCCGATCTGTTCGAAGAGTCCCTGAAGCGTTCCGAAATGCGCACCGGCGAGGTCATCACGGCCGAAGTCGTGCGTGTCGAACACAACCACGTCGTCGTCAACGCCGGTCTGAAGTCCGAAGCGTATGTGCCGATCGAAGAGTTCAAGAACGACAAGGGCGAACTCGAAGTTCAGGCCGGCGACTTCGTTTCCGTTGCCATCGGCAGCGTTGAAAACGGCTACGGCGACACCATCCTCTCGCGCGACACCGCCAAGCGTCTGGCTTCGTGGCTCGCCCTGGAGAAGGCACTGGAATCGGGCGACTTCGTCACCGGCACCACCAGCGGCAAGGTCAAGGGCGGCCTCACCGTCCTGGTCAACGGCATCCGCGCGTTCCTGCCCGGCTCGCTGATCGACACGCGTCCGATCAAGGACCTGACCCCGTACGAGAACAAGACCCTCGAATTCAAGGTCATCAAGCTGGACCGCAAGCGCAACAACGTCGTGCTGTCGCGCCGCGCCGTGGTCGAAGCCAGCATGGGCGAAGAACGCGCCAAGCTGATGGAAACGCTGAAGGAAGGCGCAGTCGTGCGCGGCGTGGTCAAGAACATCACCGAATACGGTGCGTTCGTGGACCTCGGCGGCATCGACGGCCTGCTGCACATCACCGACATGGCATGGCGCCGTGTCCGCCACCCGAGCGAAGTCGTTCAGGCCGGCCAGGAAATCACCGCCAAGATCCTCAAGTTCGACACCGAAAAGAACCGTGTCTCGCTGGGTCTGAAGCAAATGGGTGACGACCCGTGGATGGGCGTTTCGCGCCGCTACCCGCAATCGACCCGCCTGTTCGGCAAGGTCACGAACATTGCCGACTACGGCGCGTTCGTCGAACTCGAACCCGGCATCGAAGGCCTGGTGCACGTCTCCGAAATGGACTGGACCAACAAGAACATCGCTCCGAACAAGATCGTCTCGCTGGGCGATGAAGTCGAAGTCATGGTCCTGGAAATCGACGAAGACAAGCGCCGCATCAGCCTGGGCATGAAGCAGTGCAAGGCCAACCCGTGGCAAGAGTTCGCTCAGAACACGAAGCGTGGCGACCGCGTCAAGGGCCCGATCAAGTCGATCACCGACTTCGGCGTGTTCGTGGGTCTGGCTGCCGGCATCGACGGCCTGGTTCACCTGTCCGACCTCTCGTGGAACGAAGCCGGCGAAACTGCCGTTCGCAACTACAAGAAGGGCCAGGAAGTCGAAGCGATCGTGCTGGCAGTCGACGTCGACCGCGAGCGCATCTCGCTGGGCATCAAGCAGCTCGACAGCGACCCGTTCACCACGTTCACCACCGTGAACGACAAGGGCCAGATCGTGACCGGCAAGGTCAAGACGGTTGACGCCCGCGGCGCTGAAATCGACCTGGGCGAAGACATCCTCGGCTACCTGCGTGCTTCGGAAATCTCGCGTGACCGCGTCGAAGATGCCCGCAACGTGCTCAAGGAAGGCGACGAAGTCACCGCCATCGTCGTGAATGTGGATCGCAAGACCCGCAACATCCAGCTGTCGATCAAGCAGAAGGACATGGTCGACGAACAAGGCGCCATGGCCAGCCTGAGCCAGCAGTCGGCACGCGAAAACGCGGGCACGACCAGCCTGGGCGCACTGCTGCGCGCCAAGCTCGACAACAGCGACAACAAGTAAGCTGAGTCCGAAGACAGAGCAGGCCCTGGGGCCGCTCTGTCTTTTTCGTCCACGTTTTTGTTTGGCCTATGACCCGCTCAGACCTCGTCGAAGAACTTGCAGCCCGCTTTGCGCAACTGACGCACCGCGACGCCGAATACGCCGTCAAGACCATCCTCGACGCCATGAGCGACGCACTGGTGCGCGGGCACCGCATCGAGATCCGTGGCTTCGGCAGCTTCTCGGTCAACCGCCGTCCGCCGCGCATCGGCCGCAACCCGCGTTCGGGCGAGAGCGTGCAGATCCCTGAAAAGCGGGTGCCGCACTTCAAGCCCGGCAAGGCGCTGCGCGAGGCCGTGGACGCCAAGACCGCCGAGCTCGACGCAGGCAAGGAAGCCAAGGCCCGCAAGGCCTGAGACGCGGACGACACGAATGTCTGCAAACGTAGAATGCTCCCGGCAACGGGAACGGCAATGAAATACCTCCTGTGGCTGCTCAAGGCAGCCATTTTTTTTACGCTCTTCGCTTTCGCGCTGAACAACCAGCACGACGCGACCGTGTATTTCTTCTTCGGCACCCACTGGCGCGCACCGCTGGTGCTCGTCGTGCTCGCGGCCTTTGCCGGCGGGCTGGTGGTGGGCGCGCTCGGCATGCTGCCGGGCTGGTGGAAACACCGCACCGCGGCGGCGCAACTACCCGCCACCGCCTCCGAAGCCCCGACCACCACGGCACCGGCGGCCGCCACCGCTCCCGCGGCGGCGCCGTCCATTTCCGCCACCGACCTTCCCGCCGTACGTCAACATGGACTTTGATCCCAGCTGGCTGCTGATCAGCCTGCCCGTCGCCTTCGTGCTGGGCTGGCTCGCATCGCGCTTCGACATCCGCCAGCTCAAGCTCGAGAACCGGCAAGCCCCCAAGGCCTACTTTCGCGGCCTGAACTTCCTGCTCAACGAGCAGCAGGACCAGGCCATCGACGCCTTCATCGAGGCCGTGCAGAACGACCCCGACACGCAGGAGCTGCACTTCGCGCTCGGCAACCTGTTCCGCCGCCGTGGCGAGTACCAGCGCGCCGTGCGCGTGCACGAGCACCTGCTGGGCCGTGGCGACCTGAGCCGCACCGACCGCGAACGCGCACAGCACGCGCTGGCGCAAGACTTCCTGCGCGCCGGCCTGCTCGACCGCGCCGAGGCCGCACTGCAAAAACTCGAGGGCACGCGCTACGAGAACGAGGCGCGGCTGTCGCTGCTGGCCATCTACGAACGCTCGCGCGAATGGGCCCAGGCCGCCGACGTGGCGCAAAAGCTCGACGAGTCCGACCAGGCCAGCTACGCCACGCGCCGCGCGCATCACCTGTGCGAGCAAGCCACCGAGCGCGTGGCCGCCAGCGACCTGCCCGGCGCCACCAAGCTGCTCGCGCAGGCCGTCGAGCTGGCGCCGCAAGCCCCGCGCCCGGCCATCGACACCGCCAACCTCCAGCTGCGCAAGGGCGATGCCGCTGCGGCCTTCGACACCTTGGTCGCGCTGAGCGACACCGCCCCGCTCGCGCTGCCGCTCTACGCCGCCGCCTTGCAGCAGGCCGCCGTGGCCGCGCACCGCGAAGGCGAAGCGCTCGCGCTGCTGCAGCGTCGCTACGTGGAGTCGCCGTCGATCGACGTGCTCGAGGCACTCATCGCGCTCGGCGGCACGCCGAACGCCACCGCCGAAGACCCGCAGCCCACGCCGCGCGACGGCTACATCGCGCACCTCGCGCAACAGCCTTCACTGGTGGCCGCATCGCGCTGGCTCGCGGGCGAACGCTTCGAGCACGAGCAGTTCCATCCGCAGGTGCAGCGCGCGCTCGACCAGGCCACGCGGCCCCTGATGCGCTACCGCTGCGCCGCCTGCGGTTTCGAGGCCCACCAGTACTTCTGGCATTGCCCCGGCTGCCAGGCGTGGGACAGCTACCCGCCCCGCCGCGTCGAAGAACTCTGATCACGGTTCTGAACAATGGTCACGTGGACGCCGACAAGGCCGCCACGCGTCAACGCCCCTCCTTCGAGCCCCGTTGAGCCCAAGCCGGCAAGCTTGCCGGCTGTCAGTCATATCAACAAGTCAGAGGGAGTTTTCAACCATGTTCAAGAAGTTCCTGGCCGCCACGGCCATGCTGTTCGCGTTCGCCTCGTTCGCCGCCGTCGATGCCAACAAGGGCAGCGCCGCCGACCTCGACGGCCTCAAGGGCGTCGGTCCCGCCATGTCCCAGCGCATCATCGACGCGCGCAAGGAGCGCGAGTTCAAGGACTGGCCCGACTTCATGCAGCGCGTGAAGGGCGTGAAGGAAAAGAAGGCCGCCAAGCTGTCGGCCGAAGGCCTGACGGTCAACGGCCAGGCCTTCAGCGAGCCGGCCACGGCGCCCAAATCGGCCAAGGCCGACAAGCCCGCGAAGGCCCCCAAGTCCTGAGCCTCGCGAACTCGCAAGCCACACGAAGCCGCCCTCGAGGCGGCTTTTTCATGCGCGCGCCAAGGCAGGGAAATGCCTCAGAGATGGCCCGAAATTTGCACGTATGCTCATTTTCGTTTTCACTTTCATACGTTCCGGAGCGCTCATGAATCACAAGTTCGGCATTGCCCTCGCTGGTCTGACCCTCGGCGCAGCAGCCTTCGCACAGACCAAGTGGGACCTGCCCACCGCCTATCCGGCGAGCAACTTCCACACGGAGAACATCACCCAGTTCGCAAGCGACGTGGACAAGGGCAGCGGCGGCAAGCTCAAGATCACGGTGCATGCCAACGCCTCGCTGTTCAAGGCGCCCGAGATCAAGCGCGCGGTGCAAGGCGGCCAGGCGCAGCTCGGCGAGATCCTGCTGGTGAACTACCAGAACGAATGGCAGATGTTCGGTGCCGACGGCATTCCGTTCCTGGCCGACAGCTACGACGCCGCCTGGAAGCTCTACCAGGCGCAAAAGCCCGTGCTCGAGAAGAAGCTGGCCGAGCAGGGCATCGTGCTGCTCTACACGGTGGCGTGGCCGCCGCAGGGCATCTTCGTGAAGAAGGAAATCGCTTCGGCCGCCGACCTGAAGGGCGTGAAGTGGCGCGCCTACAGCCCGGCCACCGCGCGCATCGGCGAACTGGTGGGCGCGCAGCCCGTCACGGTGCAGCAGGCCGAGCTGTCGCAGGCCATGGCCACCGGCGTGATCGAGTCGTACATGTCCTCCGGCTCCACCGGCTACGACACCAAGACCTACGAGTACATCAAGAACTTCTACGACACCCAGGCCTGGCTGCCGAAGAACGCGGTGCTCATGAACAAGAAGGCCTTCGACGCGCTCGACAAGCCCACGCAGGATGCGGTGCTCAAGGCCGCGGCCGATGCCGAGAAGCGCGGCTGGGACCTGTCGAAGAAGAAGAACCTCGAGTACCTCGACCTGCTCAAGAAAAACGGCATGACGGTGCACGTGCCCTCCGCCCAGCTGAAGGCCGACATGAAGAAGGTCGGCGACACCATGATCAAGGAGTGGACCGAAAAGGCCGGCCCCGAAGGCCAGGCCGTGGTCGATGCCTACAAGAAGATGTGAAGCGGACTCGCACTGCATCCGATGCGCAAGACGCTTGATCTTCTCTACATGAGCGCCGCCGCACTGGCGGCGCTTTTCATGGTCGGTCTGCTGGTGATGGTGCTGCTGTCCATCGTCGGCCGCCAGCTCCACTTCAACATTCCGGGCATCGACGCCTACGCCGGCTACCTCATGGCCGGCGCCGGCTTCCTGGCGCTCGCGCACACGCTCAAGCGCGGCGAGCACATCCGCGTGACGCTGGTGATGCAGAACCTCTCGCCCGCGGCGCGGCGCTGGCTCGAGCGCTGGGCCATGGGGGCCGCGGCGCTGCTCTCGCTGCTGTTTGCCTGGTACAGCGTGCGCCTGTCGTGGCAGTCGTTCGACTTTCACGACATCTCCACCGGCAACGACGCCACGCCGCTGTGGATGCCGCAGCTGTCGATGGCGCTCGGCGCCATCGTCTTCGCCGTCGCGTCGCTGGACGAGTTCGTCATCGAATGGCGCGGCCGCCCCGCCAAGGCCGCCGAGACGGAGGCGCTTCGCCATGAGTGACATCGCCGTTGCGGGCCTGCTGATCGCCGCGCTGTTTCTCATCCTGGGCAGCGGCGTGTGGATCGGGCTCACGCTCTCGGGCGTGGCCTGGATCGCCATGCAGATCTTCTCGTCCCGCCCCGCCGGCGACGCCATGGCCGTGACCATCTGGGGCTCGGCCTCGAGCTGGACGCTCACCGCGCTGCCGCTGTTCGTGTGGATGGGCGAGATCCTGTTCCGCACGCGGCTCTCTCAGGACATGTTCAAGGGCCTCGCGCCCTGGATGCAAAGCCTGCCGGGCCGGCTGCTGCACACCAACGTGGTGGGCTGCGCGGTGTTCGCGGCGGTCTCGGGCTCGAGCGCGGCCACCTGCGCCACCATCGGCAAGATGAGCCTGCCCGAGCTCAAGCGCCGCGGCTACCCCGACGACATGGTCATCGGCACGCTGGCAGGCGCCGGCACGCTCGGCCTGCTGATCCCGCCCTCGATCATCATGATCGTCTACGGGGTGAGCGCGGACGTGTCGATCGCGCGGCTGTTCATCGCGGGCGTCATTCCGGGCATCCTGCTGGCGCTGCTGTTCTCGGGCTACATCGTGTTCTGGGCACTGCGCCATCCTGACCGCGTGCCGCCGGCCGACGCCAGGCTGCCCTTCGGCGAGAAGCTCAAGGCCTCGATGTCGCTGATTCCGGTGGCGCTGCTGATCCTGTCGGTGCTCGGCTCGATCTACGCGGGCATCGCCACCGCCACCGAGGCGGCCGCCGTGGGCGTGGTCGGCGCGATGGTCATCTCCGGCGCGCAGGGGTCGCTCACCTGGCACAGCTTCAGGGAAGCGCTGCTGGGCGCCACGCGCCTGTACTGCATGATGGCGCTGATCCTGGCGGGCGCGGCCTTCCTCACGCTGGCCATGGGCTACATCGGCCTGCCCCGGCACCTGGCCGAATGGATCGGCTCGCTGGGCCTGTCGAAGTTCCAGCTCATCCTGATGCTGGCGGCGTTCTACGTCGTGCTGGGCTGCTTTCTCGATGGCATCTCGATGGTGGTTCTGACCATGGGCGTGATCATGCGACCGTCACCGCGGCCGGCATCGACCCGATCTGGTTCGGCATCTTCATCGTGCTGGTGGTCGAGATGGCGCAGATCACGCCGCCGGTGGGCTTCAACCTCTTCGTGCTGCAGGGCATGACCGGCAAGGACCTGCTCTACATCGCGCGCGTGACGCTGCCGATGTTCTTCCTGATGGTGGCGGCGGTGCTGATCATCTACTTCGTGCCGCAGCTGGTGACATGGCTGCCGCAGCAGATGGCGCCCTGAAGCCGGCGGGGCGCGCCGACAATAGACGCATGCTTCTTCCGGTTCTTGCGATCTGCATCGGCGCGTCGATCGGCGCCTTGGCCCGCTGGGGCCTCGCGCTCTGGTTCGGCGCCGGCGGCCTCATGCCATGGGGCACGCTGGCGGCCAACCTGATCGGCGGCTACCTCATCGGCATCGCCATCGCCAGCTTCCAGCTGCTGCCCGACCTCGACCCGATCTGGCGGCTCGCGCTGGTGACCGGCTTCCTCGGCGGCCTCACGACCTTCTCGAGCTTCTCGGCCGAGGTCACGACCATGCTGCTCGAAGGCCGGCTCGGCGTGGCCATGCTCACGGCGGCGGCCCACCTGGGCGGCTCGCTCTTTTTCACCTGGCTGGGCATCCGCTCCGTGCAGGCTTTCGCGGCCTGAATGTCCCGAAAAGTGCCTTATGTCTTGCGGTTATAGATAAGCCCTTTCATAGGGGCCACCGATAGAATCAACCCCAATGCCCCTGGTCTTTCTCGTCGCACTCCCATTCATCGCCAGCGTGCTGGCCGCGTTGATGCCTTCCAACGCGCGAAACAGGGAGTCGACGCTCGCGGGCCTCGTCGCGCTGGGCTGCGCCATCCAGGCCGCATGGTTCTTTCCGCAGATCGCGCACGGCAACGTGCTGCGCCAGCAGATCGAATGGCTGCCGGCCCTGGGCCTGAATCTCGTGTTCCGCATGGACGGCTTCGCATGGCTGTTCTGCATGCTGGTGCTGGGCATCGGCGCGCTGGTGGTGCTGTATGCGCGCTACTACATGTCGGCCTCCGACCCGGTGCCGCGCTTCTTCTCGTTCTTCCTCGCGTTCATGGGCGCGATGATGGGCGTGGTGCTCTCGGGCAACCTCATTCAGATGGTGCTGTTCTGGGAGCTCACCAGCCTGTTCTCTTTCCTGCTCATCGGCTACTGGCACCACCGGCGCGACGCGCGGCGCGGCGCGCGCATGGCCCTTACCGTGACGGGCGCGGGCGGCCTGTGCCTGCTGGCCGGCGTGCTGGTGCTGGGGCGCATCGTCGGCAGCTACGAGCTCGACGTGGTGCTGGCCTCGGGCGACCTGATTCGCGCGCACGCGCTCTACCCGGTCGCGCTGGTGCTGGTGCTGCTCGGCGCCTTCACCAAGAGCGCGCAGTTTCCGTTCCACTTCTGGCTGCCGCGCGCCATGGCCGCGCCCACGCCGGTGTCGGCCTACCTGCACTCGGCCACCATGGTGAAGCTGGGCGTGTTCCTGATGGCGCGGCTGTGGCCCGTGCTCTCGGGCACCGAGCAATGGTTCTGGCTGGTGGGCGGCGCGGGCGCGATCACGCTGCTGCTGGGCGGCTTCGCGGCCATGTTCCAGCGCGACCTGAAGGCGCTGCTGGCCTACTCGACCATTTCGCACCTGGGCCTGATCACGCTGCTGCTGGGCCTGAACAGCCCGCTCGCCGCCGTGGCCGCCGTGTTCCATGTGATGAACCACGCGACCTTCAAGGCCTCGCTGTTCATGGCGGCCGGCATCATCGACCACGAGACCGGCACGCGCGACATCCGCAAGCTCAGCGGCCTGATGCGGCTCATGCCCATCACGGGCACGCTGGCCATCATCGCCAGCGCCTCGATGGCCGGCGTGCCGCTGCTCAACGGCTTTCTCTCGAAGGAAATGTTCTTCGCCGAGACGGTGTTCATCCAGTCCACGCCGTGGGTCGATTTCAGCCTGCCGGTCATCGCCACCATCGCGGGCATCTTCAGCGTGGCGTACTCGGCGCGTTTCGTGTTCGACGTGTTCTTCGGCCCGCCCTGCGGCAACGACGTGCCCAAGCACCCGCACGAGCCGCCGCACTGGATGCGCGTGCCGGTCGAGCTGCTGGTGCTGCTGTGCCTGGTGGTGGGCGTGGCGCCCGCGTGGTCCGTCGGCCCGATGCTCGCTGCCGCCGCCACGCCCGTGGTCGGCGGCACCTTGCCCGAATACAGCCTGGCCGTATGGCACGGTTTCAACCTGCCACTGGTGATGAGCTTCGTCGCGCTGCTGGGCGGCGCCGCGCTGTACCTGCTGCAGCGCCGCCGGCGCGCCAGCGGCGGCCTCGAAAACACGCCGCTGCTGCACCGCTTCGACGGCCAGGTCATCTTCGAGCACCTGCTCGCGCTGCTGAGCGAAGCCGGCCGCCGCAGCCGCCGCCTGTTCGGCACGCGCCGCATGCAGTGGCAACTGCTGCTGCTCGTGGTGGTGGCCGTGGCCGGCGCCGCCGCATCGCTGTGGGCCACGCCCGCCGCACCGGGCACGCGCGAGCTGCTGCCCTTCTCGCCGATGTTCGCCATGACCTGGATCATCGGCGGCACCTGCGCGCTGGCCGCCGCGTGGCAGGCCAAGTTCCACCGGCTCGCGGCGCTCATGCTCGCGGCGGGCGCGGGCCTCGTGTCGTGCGTGACCTACATCTGGTTCTCCGCGCCCGACCTCGCGCTGACGCAACTGGTGGTCGAGGCCGTGACCACCGTGCTGATTTTGCTGGGCCTGCGCTGGCTGCCGATGCGCAGCAAGGACGCCGTCCAACCCGCCCGCGCGCGGCTGCGGCCCTGGGGGCGCCGCGGCCGCGACCTGCTGGTGGCCACCATCGCCGGCGGCGGCATGGCCGCGCTGGCCTGGGCCATGATGACGCGGACCTTCCCGCAGAGCATTTCCCCCTTCTTCCTCGAACGCGCGCTCACCGAGGGCGGCGGCACCAACGTCGTCAACGTGATGCTGGTCGACTTCCGCGGCTTCGACACCTTCGGCGAAATCACGGTGCTCGGCGTGGTCGCGCTCACCGTCTACGCGCTGCTGCGCCGCTTTCGCCCCGCCATCGAGTCGATGGCGCTGCCGATCCAGCAGCGCCTGCAGGTCGACGACGGCAGCAGCGACCTGCTGAACCCGCGCCGCGCCAAGGACACCGCCGTCGGCTACCTCATGGTGCCGGCCGTGCTGGTGCGGCTGCTGCTGCCGCTGGCGGTGCTGGTGTCGGTCTACTTCTTCATGCGCGGCCACAACGCGCCGGGCGGCGGCTTCGTCGCCGGGCTGGTGATGTCGGTCGCGCTGGTGCTGCAGTTCATCGTCTCGGGCACCGAGTGGGTCGAGGAGCACCTGCGCATCTACCCGCGCCGCTGGATCGCCATCGGCCTGCTGTTCGCGCTGGCCACCGGCAGCGGCGCCGTGGCGTTCGGCTACCCCTTCCTGACCACGCACACCGCGCACCTGCACCTGCCGCTGCTGGGCGAGGTGCACGTGCCCAGCGCCCTCTTCTTCGACATCGGCGTGTTCGCGCTGGTGCTCGGCGCCACCATGCTGATCCTGACCGCGCTGGCCCACCAGCGATACGAAGCCACCGCTGGGCCGACGAACAGGCCGAGAAAGAAGCCGAGGCCGCCGCGGCCGAAGGCGCCGAGGGAGCGCACTGACATGGAAATCGTGCTCGCACTCGCCATCGGCGTGCTCACCGGCTCGGGCGTCTACATGCTGCTTCGCCCGCGCACCTTCCAGGTCATCATGGGCCTGACGCTGATCTCGTACGCGGTCAACCTGTTCATCTTCAGCATGGGCCGGCTCAAGGTCGACAGCGAGCCCGTGCTCGTCAAGGGCTTCGAGGCCACGCTCGCCAACACGGCCGACCCGATGCCGCAGGCGCTGGTGCTCACGGCCATCGTGATCGGCTTCGCCATGACGGCGCTGTTCCTCGTCGTGATGCTCGCCTCGCGCGGCCTCACCGGCACCGACCACGTGGACGGTGAAGAGCGGCAGGAGGCGGCGGAGTGACGGAAATCTTCCACCTGCTCGACCAACTGCTCGAGTTCAGCATGCCGCACCTGATTGCGGTGCCGATCCTCGTGCCCATGCTCACGGCCGCGCTCATGCTGCTGCTGGGCGAGAACCGCCGCCGCACCAAGTCGGCGTTGAGCGTGGTCTCGGGCCTGGTCGGCCTGCTGGCCGCGCTGGCGCTGCTGCGCTGGGTGAACGCGCCCGAAACCGGCGGCGGCCCCGGCTCCATCGGCGTGTATCTGCCGGGCAACTGGCGCGCGCCCTTCGGCATCGTGCTGGTGGCCGACCGGCTCTCGACCATGATGGTGGCGCTCACCGGCGTCATCGCCTTTGCCGCGTCCATCTATTCCACCTCGCGCTGGGACCGCGCGGGCGTGCACTTCCACCCGCTGCTGCAGCTGCAGCTGATGGGCCTGAACGGCGCGTTCCTCACGGGCGACCTGTTCAACCTGTTCGTGTTCTTCGAGGTGATGCTCGCGGCCTCCTACGGCCTGCTGCTGCACGGCTCGGGCCGGCTGCGCGTGCAGGCCGGGCTGCACTACATCGCAATCAACCTCGCGGCGTCGTCGCTGTTCCTCATCGGCGCGGCCATCCTCTACGGCGTGACCGGCACGCTGAACATGGCCGACCTGGGCGTACGCATCGCCGAGCTGTCGGCGGGCGACCGCGGCCTGGTGCATGCGGCGGCGGCCATTCTCGCGACCGCCTTCTTCGCCAAGGCCGGCGCGTGGCCGCTCAACTTCTGGCTGGTGCCGGCCTACAGCGCGGCGGTGTCGCCCGTGGGCGCGGTGTTCGCGCTGCTGACCAAGCTGGGCATCTACACCATCCTGCGGCTGTGGACCGTGCTGTTCGCGCCCGACACCGGCGACTCCGCCGCCTTCGGCCAGGCCGCGTTGGTGGGCATGGGGCTGGCCACGCTGTTCGTGGGCGCCATCGGCATCGTCGGCACGCAGCGGCTGTCCAACCTTGCGGGCTTCAGCGTGCTGGTGTCGGCGGGTACGCTGCTCGCGGCGGTCGGCCTCGGGCAGCCGGCCGTGTGGGCCGGTGCGTTGTATTACCTGCTGAGCTCCACGCTCGCGGTCAGCGCCTTCTTCCTGCTGACCGACATGATCGAGCGCTGGCGCAATGCCGGCATGAGCGTGGCGCCGCACGAAGCCGCTGGCAACGCGCCCTTCCTGGCCGAAGACCTGAGCGCGCTCGCCGACGTGAACCTCGACGACGAGGCGCAGGCGCTCTACGGCCGCGCCATTCCCGCCGGCGTGGCCTTCCTGGGCCTGAGCTTCATGGGCTGCACGCTGCTGCTCGCGGGCCTGCCGCCGCTGTCGGGCTTCGTCGGCAAGTTCGCGATGCTCTCGGGCCTGCTCGGCGCGCCGGGCGTCAGCGCCGCCGGCTGGACCTTCCTTGCGCTGCTGATCGTCTCGGGCTTCCTGACGCTGATCGCGCTGAGCCGCACCGGCATTCGCCACTTCTGGACCCAGCCGCACGCCACCATGCCCTCGCTGCCCGCGCTCGAGGTGCTGCCCGTGGCCGGCCTGCTCGCGGCCTGCGTCGCGCTCACCGTGTGGGCCGAGCCCGTGATGCAGCACGCCAAGGCCACCGCGCAAGGCCTGAAGAACCCCGTGGCCTATCGCCAGGCGGTGTTCGGCGCCAGGCAAGTGCCGAACCCCGTGCCCCCCGCGGACAAGAAGCAGGAAGCCCCGGCTCCATGAAGCGCCTGATTCCTTCCCCGCCGCTGTCGTTCGCGCTGTTCGTCGTCTGGCTGCTGCTGAACCAGTCGCTCGAGGCGGCCACGCTGCTGTCGGCACTGATCCTGGCCATTGCCGTGCCGCTGCTGACCCAGGGCCTGCGCCCCGCCGCCGTGCGCATGCGCCGGCCCGGCGTGGCGCTGCGGCTGTCGTTCCTGGTGACCTTCGACATGCTGAAGTCGGCGTTCGACGTGGCCCGGCTGCTGCTCACGCGCCGCACGCCGGCCATCGGCTCGAAGTTCGTGCAGATCCCGTTGGACATGCGCGACCCCAACGGCCTGGCCGTGCTCGCCATGATCATGTGCCTCACGCCCGGCACCGCCTGGGGCGAAGTGTCGTTCGACCGCAGCACCCTGCTCATCCACGTGTTCGACCTCGATGACGAGGCGGCCTTCGTCGCGATGATCAAGAAGCGCTACGAACGCCCCCTGATGGAGATCTTCGAGTCATGACACCCATCCTCTTCTGGGCCCTGAAGTTCGCGCTGTTCCTGCTGGCCGTGGCCATGCTGTGCGCGCTCTCGCGGCTGCTGGTCGGCCCCACCGCGCAAGACCGCGTGATGGCGCTGGACTGCCTCTACGTCAACGGCATGCTCATGATGCTGGTGCTCGGCATCATCTACGCGAGCAACGTGTACTTCGAGGCGGCGATGCTGATCGCGCTGTTCGGCTTCGTGGGTTCCACGGCCATGGCCAAGTTCCTGCTGCGCGGGGAGGTGATCGAATGAACGACTTCATCGTGGGCCCGCTGCCGCTGTGGGCCGAAATCATCACCGCCGTGTTCGCGGTGCTGGGCGCGGCCTTCGCGGCCATCGGCTCCTTCGGCCTCGTGCGCCTGCCGACCTTCTTTCGGCGCATTCACGCGCCCACGCTGGGCGCGACGGTGGGCGTGTGGTGCATGACGATCGCCACGATCGTCTATTTCTCGGTGCAGGGCTTCAGCCTGTTCCTGCACGCGGTGCTGATCGTGCTGTTCATCGCGCTCACGGCGCCCATCACGACCATCTTCCTGATGCGCGCCGCCCTCTTCCGCGAGCGGCAAAAGGGCGGCGAGGTGCCGCCCGCCGCCAAGCCGGAATAGCGCGCCCGGCCCCGGCGGCGGCCGCGCGGCCTAGATCCGCCGCTGCCACATCTCCTCCAGCTCGTAGCCGATCGAACGCGCCAGGCCTTCGAGGTCCGGAAACAGCGTGGCCTGCGTGATGTTCATGCGGTACAGCGCGTGCATCGCCTCCGAGCGCAGCTCGCGGCCGAGCACCACCTTCTCGATCAGCGGCTGCTCGCTGTCGTAGCTGCGCAGCACGTCGTCCAGCGGCATCTCCAGCGTGCCCGGCATCACCAGCAGGCCCGACTGCGCCACCAGCCGCCGGTCCATTTCGGAGGGCTCGCCGAACCAGACCATCGGATGGTGGTTCTCGGCGAAATAGCGCTCGAAGTTGCCCTGCACGCGCGGGTCGATCTGCTCGCGCGTGAGCGTCGGATCGTGGCGCGGCGCGGCCGACCAGAGCCACGGCGTGTTGAGCGCGTACACCACCGCATCGCCCACCGCCTGCTCGACCGCGAAGAAGGCCGCGACAAAAGGCGACTTGGTGAAGTCGAGCAGCCGGGTCGGCGCCCCGTGGTGCTGCATCAGCGCCAGGCAGCGCAGTTCGTCCTGCAGCACCGAGCGGTCGGGCAGGTAGACGTGCGCCTTGCGCCGGAAGATGCGGATCGAGCGCTCTTCGCGCGCCTGCCATTCGCTGCGGCCCGCCGGATCGCGCAACAGCCGGCGCGACAACGAGCTGAACAGCGGCCAGCCCGGATCGGCCTGGCCGCGAAAGGCCCACCCGTCGCGGCGGTTGCAGTAGTCGACGAACTCGGCCCACGAACGCAGGCGCAGCTCGTGCATGGCATCGGGGCCTGGAAGCGGGGTCGGGTTCATGGAGACCATTGCAAATAAATCGCCCGTGGGCGTCGCCCTCATTCTGCGGAAAGACCGATCTTCCTGGCAATGTTCGCGAAGCGGTCGACGTCACCGTCGACGATCTTCTGGAACGCGGCCGGTCCGTCGTTCGCGGGCGTGTAGCCGAGGCCGGCGAGCGTGCGCCTGACGTCCTCGCGCGCCATGATCTTCGCGATGCCTTCGTAAAGCCGCATCTGCACCTCGGGCGGCGTGCCCTTGGGCGCGAGCAGGCCGTGCCACTGGCTCAGCTCGTAGCCCGGCAGGCCCTGCTCGGCCACGGTCGGCACCTCGGGCAACTGCGACAGCCGCTCCTTCGACGACACCGCGAGCGCGCGCAGCTTGCCGGCCTTGATGAACGGCAGCGCGCTCGAGGTGGTGACCACGCCCAGCGCCACCTGCCCGCCGATGATGTCGGTGAGCGCCGGCCCGCAGCCCTTGTAGGGCACGTGCAGCAGGTGCACCTTGGCCTGGATGTTGATGAGCTCGCCCGCCAGGTGCTGCGGCGTGCCCGCGCCGCAGGAGCCGAACGAGAGCGTGTTCTTCTCGGGCGTCGCCGCGGCCAGGACGTCCGCGAGCGTCTTGTAGGGCGAGTTGACGGGCACCACGACCACGCTCGCGATGTAGGCCACGTTGATGATCGCCGCGAAGTCGGCCTTGGGGTCGAAGGGCAGCGACTTGAAGACGCCGGGGTTGACCGCGAAGGAGCTGTTGACCATCAGCAGCGCGCTGCCGTCGGGCGGCCGCCCCGCCACATAGCGCGCGCCGAGGTTGCCGCTGGCGCCGGGCCGGTTCTCGACGATCGCGGTCTTGCCCAGGCTCTCACCGGCGTGGCTGCCGATCAGCCGCGCGAGCATGTCGGTGCCGCCGCCCGGCGGGAAGGTCACGGTGATCTCGATCGGCGCGCCGGCGGCCGAGCTTCTGGCGGCGCCGTTGCCTCCGGCCGTCGACGGCAAGGCGAACACGCAGGCCGCCGCGAACATCGCGATCCGGACCATGGGACTGCAGCAGCGATTCATGCCCGACTCCTTGGTTCATTTCACACGGCCGCCCGATCGTCGGATGGCTGATTGCAACACCGGCGGCGGCCATCCGCTGCGCCTCGATACGGATGCCCGGCGTGCCCACGGCCTCGCCCCGGCAGAAGGATCCTGCTTCCAGGCACGCCCTGCAGGCGGCAAGGTCTTCGGGCGAGGCCGCATGGATGCGGTAGAGCACATCGCCCGCTTCGACCGCATCGCCGACCTTGCACCGCAGGTCGATGCCCGCGCCCGGGTCGCCCGGCGCACCGGCCCGGCGCGCGATGCCGGCAATGGCCCATCCGTCGATGGCCACGACCTTGCCGGCCCGTGGCGCACGCACGACGTGTACCAGCGCGCTCGGCGCCGCCGGCGGCGCTTCGTTGCGCCCTTGCGCGTCGACGATGCGCTCGAAGGCCCGCCGCGCCGCGCCCGACTGCAGCAGCGACTGCGCCAGCCCGCGCCCGGCTTCCACCGAGCCGACGGCGGGGTCCCACGACAGGATGACGCCCGCGAACAGCAGCGCCTTCTCGCGCAGGTCGGCCGGCGCGCGCGCATCGTTGTCGAGCACCTGCAGCACATCGCGCATCTCCAGCGCGGGCCCGATGCCGTGGCCGATCGGCTGGCTGCCGTCGGTGGCCAGCGCGCGCACCTGCAGCCCGATGCCGCGCCCCGTGGCCTCGAACAGCGCAGCGAGGGCCAGCGCCTCCTGCTCGCCGTGGATCTTGGCGTGCGGGCCGTAAGGCAGGTCGACGATCACATGGGTGGCGCCCGCCGCCTTCTTCTTCGACAGGATCGAGGCCACCGACCAGCGGTTGGAGTCGATCGCCAGCGGCCGGGTGATCGCGTTCATCACCTCGTCGAGCAGCGAATGGCTGAGCCGGCCGTTCCAGGCGATGCAGGCACGCGCCTGCGCGACGCAGCGCCGCACGTCCTGCGCGTTCAGGTCGACGCGCGCGACGACTTCCATGGTGTCGGCCGTGCCGGCGGCGGAGGTGATGGCGCGCGACGAGGTCTTCGGCATCGCGAGCCCGTGCGCCGCCACCAGCGGCACCACGATCGGGCTCAAGCGGTTGCCGGGGATGCCGCCCATCGAGTGCTTGTCGACGACCATCTTCTCGTCCCAGGCGATCTGGTGCGCGAGGCTGGTGCGCACGCGCGCCAGGCTCAGCACTTCGGCATCGCTCAGATGGCGCGTGGCCGCGACGAGAAAGGCGGTGAGCTCGCGGTCGCTGTAGCGGCCTTCGACGACATCGCGCAGCACCTGGCGGTACTGCGGCTCGTCGAGCGCCTCGCCGCGGATCTTGCGCGACAGGAGTTCGCGGCTGCGCGGCGCGGGGATTGCGCGCACGGTCACCGGCGTGCCTTCGGCCACGCCCAGGGCTTCGAAAGACTCGACCGAAAGCCCGATCTCGCCGGGCTTCGTTGCGCCCTCGATCCCGCAGACATGCACGCGCGCCTGCAGGCGCCGCCCGCCCGTGGCCACGAGTTCGATGCGCGCGTGGCCGGCCAGTTCGCAAAGGCCTTCGGGCGCACCGGAGGCCGGCAGGTAGGCGATGCGGTCGGTGCCGCCGCGAATGTCGAGCGCGCGAACGGCCAGCCGGCCGCGAAACGACGCAATGGCTTCGACGAAGCGGTCGATGCCTTCGGCCAGCGTCGCGTCGTTGTCCACCGCGAGCGACAGCACCGAATCGGGCATCGGATCGACGCGCCGCGCGAGCCGCTGCAGCAACGCGTCGCCGCTCTCGCGACCGCGTCCCGCGATGCGTGCCGCCAGAACCTCTGGCGGTGCGCTCACCTCGATCACGCAAAGGTCCGGCAGCTTGCGGGCCAGCGCGCCCACGATGCGGCGCGAGCCGTTGGCGACGACGTTCGCGCCCTGCGCCATTGCCGCGAGCAGCGACGCCGGCAGCCCGTAGCTGAGCCCGTGCGCCTGCCAGGTCACGAGGAATTCGCCGGCGGCCTCGCGCCGCTCGAACTCGGCCTGCGAGATGCTCTCGTGGTCCTCGCCCGGCGCATCGGCGGCCCGCGTGATCGCGCGCCGGGCGAACACATGGCGATGGCCATCGGACAGGCGTTCGCGCGCGCCGTCGATCAGGGAATCCTTTCCCGCACCGCTCGGCCCGACGACCAGGAAGAAAAGACCGGGGACCGTCACGCTCAAGCCTCGTCGAGGCCGATGTCGACCGCGACGGCAGCCTGCGTGATCTTGCTGGTCGAGATGTAGTCGACGCCGGTTTCCGCGATCGGCCGGATCGTCTCGAGCCGGATGCCGCCCGAGGCCTCGATCTTCGTGCGCCCGTTCACCATCTCGACCGCCTTCTTCATGTCGGGCACCGACATGTTGTCCAGCATGATCACGTCGACGCCGGCCTCCAAAGCCTCGCTCACCTGGTCGAGGCGGTCGCATTCGACCTCGAGCTTGGTCAGCACCGGCAGCACCTTGCGCGCCCGCTCGACCGCGGCCGAGATGCTGCCGCAGACGGCGATGTGGTTGTCCTTGATCATCACGCCGCTGTCCAGGCCGAGCCGGTGGTTGAGGCCGCCGCCGCAGCTCACGGCGTGCTTCTCGAGCATGCGCAAGCCGGGCGTGGTCTTGCGGCTGTCGATCAGCCGGGCGCGCGTTCCGGCGATGGCGTCCACGTACCGGGCGGTCTCGTTGGCGATGCCGCACAGGCGCTGCATGATGTTGAGCGCCGTGCGCTCGGCCGTAAGCAGGCTGCGCGCCGACCCGCTCACCCGGGCCAGGATCGCGCCCGACGCCACGCGCTCGCCGTCCGAGACGGCCACCTTCACCTCGAGCGTGGGGTCGTAGCGCCGGAACACCTGGGCCGCCACGTCGATGCCCGCGACGATCATCGGCTCGCGCGCATTCATGACGAAGGCGCCGCGTTCGTCCTTGCCGATCATGGTCTGCACCGTGAGGTCGCAACCCCCGATGTCTTCCATGAGCCACTGGTCGATCAGGCGATCGGTCGAGAAGGTGTCGTACATCTTGGCTTGCTCCTGCAGGTGTTGAATTTACTTAGGGATCGAAACTTATACGCAATCCTAGACCTGTGGGCCTCCATGTCAACTATTATTTGATCTCTAATTTAAATTCACTCGAAGCCGGGCACCGCGCGCAATCGGACCGCCGCCCCGAACCCTTATCATTTGCCCGGCCCCGCGGGCCTTCCTTCCGCGTTCTTCATCACCCTTCGCCTTGCACGCCATGAGAGACCGACAACAGGCGCCGGCCGCCCCCACCGCCGACCCGACGCAGGAGCGCCTCGCGCACATCGTCAAGGACGCGGCGCGCGCGTACGTCCGCGCGCTGCAGATGCGGCTCGCGCCGCATGCGGTGTCCTATGGCCACTGGTCGATCCTGCGGGTGCTGTGGTCGCGCGACGGCCTCACGCAGCGCGAACTCAGCGAACAGGCCAACATCGCCGAGCCGACCACGTTCGCGGCGGTTAAGGCGCTGGAGACGCTGGGCTACGTGGAGCGCATGCACCTGCCGGGCAATAACAAGAACATCCACGTCTACCTGACCCGTTCGGGCAAGCAGCTCGAGCGCAAGCTCGTTCCGCTGGCCGAAGAGGTCAACGAGGTCAGCGTGAGCGGCATCTCGGCCGAAGACGTGGAAACCACGCGCCGCGTGCTGCTCGCGATCAATGCCGCGCTGGCGGCGGACGAAGCGGCGGCCGAGGGCACCAAGCGCCGGATTCCGTCAACGCGCGAACTGGGCAAGCGGCTGTCGGACATCGGCATCGCCGCGCCCTGAAGGCGAGCGCCGCGGCGGCGCCCCCGCGCGCGCAAGCTCAGACGGCTTCCGCGCGCTCCTTGGCCGTGGCCACCGCGACCTCGCGCGGCAGCGTCACCGCGTTCTTCACCGCCAGGATTTCGGCCATCACGCTCACCGCGATCTCGGGCGGCGTCTTGCTGCCGATGTAGATGCCGATCGGCCCGCGCAGCCGGGCCAGCGACTCGTTCGTCTGGTCGAAGTGCTCGATCATGCGGTCGCGCCGCGCGTCGGCGTTGCGGCGCGAACCGATGGCGCCGACGTAGAAGGCCTCGGTCTGCAGCGCCTCGAGCAATGCGAGGTCGTCGAGCTTGGGGTCGTGCGTGAGCGCCACCACGCAGCTGCGACGGTCGGGCCTGAAGGCCAGCACCGCGTCGTCGGGCATCTCGGTGGTGATGTGCACACCGGGCAGCGACCACGCCGTGCGGTACTCGGCGCGCGGGTCGCACAGCGTGACCGCGAAGCCGCTGAACTTGGCCATCGTGGCCAGGTACTCGGCGAGCTGGCCGGCGCCGATCAGCAGCATGCGGTACTCGGGGCCGAAGGTGTTGGTCAGCTCGGTGTCGTTCACCACGAGTTCGTCGGGGGCGCTGGCTTCGGCCAGCCGCACCGCGCCGGTGGCCAGCGTGACCGTGCGCCGCATCAGCTTGCCCTGCTCCAGCTGCGCGACCAGCAGGTCGAGCGAGGCGGCGTCGGGCGCGTATTCGAGCAGCAGCTCCAGCGTGCCGCCGCAGGGCAGGCCGAAGCGGTGCGCCTCGTCGGCGGTGATGCCGTACTTGACGAGCGCGGGCGGCGCGCCCAGCGGCACGTCTTCGCCCTTGCCGTGGGCGTGGCTGTAGCGCGCGATCAGGTCGTCCTCGATGCAGCCGCCCGAGACCGAACCGACCACCGCGCCGTCTTCCGCCAGGGCCATGATCGAGCCCACCGGCCGGGGCGACGAGCCCCAGGTGCGCACCACCGTCGTCAGCAGCGCGCGCTTGCCGGCGCGCCGCCAGTCGCGCAGCGTGCGCAGCACCATGACGTCGAGGTTTTCCACGATGCGCTCCGTCGGCCTCTCAGGCGGCGTCGCCGGGTGCTGCGGGCTCGTCCTTCTTGCCCAGGCCGATCTTCTTCATGAGGCCGGACATGACGCCGGTCTTCTCGGCAGCGGGCGCCTCGGCGGTTTCCGGCACGGCGGCCGGCGGCGGGCCGTAGCGGCTTTGCATCTCGGCCTCGAAGCGCTTGAAGAAATCGTCGGCGGTGGACTTGGCGGCGCCGTCGATCAGGCGCTGGCCGAGCTGGGCGATCTTGCCGCCGACCTGGGCCTGCACGGTGTAGTCGAGTTCGCAGCCGGCCTCGGGCGCGGCGGCGGCCGCATCGGCGCTCGCCGGCTTCAGCGTGACGCTCGACGAGCCCTTGGCAAACCCCGCCACGCCGCCCTGCCCCTCGAAGCTCAGCTTGTAGCCGTCGGGCGCCACGATGTCCGAGAGCATCACCTTGCCGTTGAACTTGGCCGACACGGGGCCGATCTTGACCGCCAGCGCGACGCTGTAGGTGTTGTCGCCCGTGAGCTCGAACTTGTCGCAGCCGGGAATGCATTTCTTCAGCGTCTCGGGGTCGTTGAGCGCTTCCCAGGCCTGTTGTTGGGTGATGCCGAGGTGGCGGTTTCCGAGCATTTCCATGGTGGGCTTCCTTTTTTCGAATCCTGCGCGGGGGCGTCAGCGGCCGGAGCGCATCAGGGCGGCGAGGCTGGCGGCCAGTTCCTCGAGCGCGTTGAGATTGTGAACCGCCAGCATCGCGTCTGCATGGCGGTGCAGCACGCCGGCCCCACGGGCCAGAGGGGCGTAGCCGGCAAAGCGCAGCAGCGGGTTGAGCCACAGCAGCCGGCGCGAATGGCGCTTGAGCCACAGCAGCTCCTGTTCCAGCGCGGCGGGCTCGCCGGTGTCCAGGCCGTCGCTGATCACCAGCACCAGCGTGCGGCGACCGGTCAGGCGACGGGCATGCGCACGGCGCAGTTCGGCCAGCGAAGCGCCCAGCCGCGTGCCGCCCGCGAAATCGTCGATGGCCACGCTGGCGGCGCCGAGCATGGCGTCGGTGTCGGCCAGCCGGAAGGCCGGCGTCAGGTCGGTCAGGCCGGTGCCGAAGGCGAACACGTCGCGCCGGCCGGCGCGGCGGGTCGCGGCATGCAGAAACGCCAGCAGCAGGCGCGCGTAGCGCTCCATCGAGCCCGACACGTCGACCAGCACCAGCAGCGGCAAGGGCTGCGCGCGGCGCGTCAACCGGGGCAGCCGCAGGATCTCGCCGCCGGTGCGCGCGGCCTCGTGCAGCACGCCGGGCCAGTGCATGCGCGCATGCTGCCGGCCGGCCTCGCCCGCCGCGCGCAGGCGGCGCGAGGGCAGCGACGGAATCGGCAACGCGATGTCGCGCGCGAGCCGCTCGACCAGCCGGTATTCGGACGCGCCGAGCGCATTGAAGTCCGCATGCTGCAGCCGCTGGCGGTCGCTCGAGGTCATGGCGGCGTCGAACTCGACCTCGCGGTCGGGCTTGGCCAGCTCGGCCGGTTTGGCGGCGTTGCGCGGCGCCGTAAGCGCTTCGCGCACGCGGGGCCGGCGCTTCGACGGCTCGGCCTTGCCTTCGGCGCTGGGCAGCATCTGCGCGAGCAGCTTGTTGGCCAGCTCGGGTCGCGGAACCAGGCGTCGAACAGCTCGCGGAACACCATGCGGTCTTGTTCGCGGCTGACCATCACGGCTTCCATCGCGGCGCCCAGGTCGAGCTTGTCTTCCACGCCCACCAGCGTCGCGGCTTCCGCGGCCAGCGCGATGCGCGCCGCGTCGGTGCGCACGCCGGCGCGGCGCAGTGCGCGGCCGAAGGCGGTGATGTTGCCCGCGAGCTTGCCGCTGCGGACATCGCCGAGTTGCTGGATGCCGGCCATGCGAAGTGCCTGCCTGCCTCGACCGTTCGCGCTCAGCGCGCGGCCGGCTCCTCGGGGCGCAGCAGGTCGGACGCCAGCTCTTGCGTGAGCGCGGCCACGTCGTCGCGCTGCTTGAACAGGATGCCGGCGGTGTCGACCACCACCTCGGGGTCGAGTTCCACCGTGTCGAGCGCGATCAGCGCCCTCGCCCACTCCACGCTTTCGGCGATGCCGGGGGCGCGCTGGAAGGCGTTGACGAAAGGCGCCTCGCGCAGCCGCGCGACAAAGGCCGAGACCTGCGCCGACAGCTTCTCGCCGGCCTGCGGCACCTGCGCCCGCACGATGGCCAGTTCGCGTTCGCGCTCCGGGTAGTCGAGCCAGTGGTACAGGCAGCGGCGCTTGACCGCATCGTTGAGCTCACGCGTGCGGTTGCTCGTGAGAATGGTCACGGGCGGCACCACGGCGCGCACCGTGCCCAGTTCGGGAATGCTCACCTGGTACTCGCCCAGGTACTCCAGCAGGAAGGCTTCGAAGGGCTCGTCGGCGCGGTCGACCTCGTCGATCAGCAGCACGGCGCCGGGCGCGGGCGTCTGCAGCGCCTGCAGCAGCGGACGGCGGATCAGGTAGTGGGGCTGGTAGACCTCGGCCTCGACGTCGCGCGCCGCGCCCGTGGCCTCGGCCGCGCGCATGTGCAGCAGCTGCGCGGCGTAGTTCCATTCGTAGAGCGCCTCGCGCTGCTCCAGGCCGTCGTAGCACTGCAGGCGCAGCAGCTCGCGGCCGAGCGCCTTCGACAAGGCCTTGGCCAGCTCCGTCTTGCCCACGCCGGGTTCACCTTCGAGCAGCAGCGGGCGCTGCAGCTTGAGCGCCAGGAACACGGCCGTCGCCAGGCGCCGGTCGGCAAAGTAGCCGGCCTGCATCAAACCGTCGGACAGGGAATCGATGGTCGGAAAGATCATGGCGAAGCGTAGCGGAAGACGCGTGGATGCCGCGCCTTCCGCCCTGCGATGAACCGCGCCGGCCGGCTCAGCCCAGCGCCTTGGTCACGGCGCGCTGGGTCAGCACGCTGATCAGGTTGGCGCGGTAGGCGGCCGAGGCATGCAGGTCGCTGTTGAGGTCGCTGGCGTCGATCTTCACCGTGGCGGCCGATGCGGCGGTGAAGCTCTGGTTCAGCGCGGCTTCGAGCCCCGCGTGTCGGAACACGCCGTTGCCTGCGCCGGTGACGGCCACGCGCACCGCGCCGCTGTCCGACTGCGTGAGGAAGATGCCCACGAGCGGGAAGTGCGAGGCCTTCTGGCGCAGCTTTTCATACACGGCGCGCTTCGGAATGGGAAAGCGGATGGCGGTGATCAGCTCGTCTTCTTCCAGCGCCGTGGTGAACAGGCCCTGGAAGAAATCGTCGGCGGCAATTTCGCGCTTCGACGTGATGACGGTCGCGCCCGAACCCAGCACTGCGCTCGGGTAGCACGCCGCCGGGTCGTTGTTGGCCACCGAGCCGCCGATGGTGCCCATCGCGCGCACCTGCCGGTCGCCGATGCGCGAGGCCAGGTCGGCCAGCGCCGGGAACGCGGCCTTCACGTCGGCGTTGTTGGCCACGTCGAGGTGGCGCGACATGGCGCCGATGACAAGGGCGTTGCCGTCCTTGCGGATGCCGGTGAGTTCCTTGATGCCGCTCAGGTCCACCAGCTGTTCGGGGGCGGACAGGCGCAGCTTCATGGAAGCCAGCAGGGTCTGGCCGCCCGCCAGCGGCTTGGCGCCGGCAGCGACGAGTTTGGCCGCATCGGCCACGGACAAGGGCCGTTCGAGTGTGAAGGCATACATGGTGGTGATTCCTTCTTTGTTATTTCAATGATTGGCGGCGGCTTGCATGGCTTCCCAGACCCGGCTGGGCGAGGCTGGCATGTCGAAATCCTTGACGCCCAGCGGCGCCAGCGCGTCGAGCACGGCATTGATCACGGCCGGCGGCGAGCCGATGGCCCCCGCCTCGCCGCAGCCCTTGGTGCCCAGCGGATTGTGCGTGCACGGGGTGCACACGGTGTCGAGCTTGAACTGCGGAAAGTCGGCGGCGCGCGGCATGGCGTAGTCCATGAAGCTGCCGGTGAGCAGCTGGCCGGTCTCGTTGTCGTACACGCAATTCTCGATCAGCGCCTGCCCGATGCCCTGCACCAGCCCGCCGTGAACCTGGCCCTCGACGATCATCGGGTTGATGATGGTGCCGAAGTCGTCCACCGCGGTGAAGCGGTCGACGCGCACCTCGCCGGTCTGCTTGTCGACCTCGACCTCGCAGATGTAGGTGCCGCCCGGAAAGGTGAAGTTGGTCGGGTCGTAGAAGGCGGTTTCGTTCAGGCCGGGCTCGAGCTTGTCCAGCGGATAGTTGTGCGGCACGTAGGCCGTGAGCGCCACCTGGCCGAACGGAATCTTCTTGTCGGTGCCCTTGACCGTGAACTCGCCGTTGGCGAACTCGATGTCGGCGTCGCTCGCCTCCATCAGGTGCGCGGCGATCTTCTTGGCCTTGGTCTCGATCTTGTCGAGCGCCTTCATGATGGCCGCGCCGCCCACCGAGATGGAGCGCGAACCGTAGGTGCCCATGCCGAAGGGCACGCGGCCGGTGTCGCCGTGCACCACGTCGACGTTCTCGACCGGAATGCCCAGCCGCGCGGCCACGACCTGCGCGAAGGTGGTTTCATGGCCCTGGCCGTGGCTGTGCGAGCCGGTGAACACCGTCACGCTGCCGGTCGGGTGCACGCGAATTTCGCCGCACTCGAACAGGCCGGCCCGCGCACCGAGCGCCCCGGCGATGTTCGACGGCGCGATGCCGCAGGCCTCGATGTAGCTGGAGTAGCCCATGCCGCGCAGCTTGCCCTTGGCCTGGCTCGCCGCCTTGCGCGCCGCGTAGCCGTCTACTTCCGCCAGCACGCGGGCCTTGTCCATGCAGGCATGGAAGTCGCCCGTGTCGTACTGCAGCGCCACCGGCGTCTGGTACGGGAAGGTGGAGATGAAGTTGCGCTTGCGGATCTCGTCCTGCCCCAGGTTCATTTCCCAGGCGCAGCGCGACACCAGCCGCTCCAGCAGGTAGGTGGCCTCGGGCCGGCCCGCGCCGCGGTAGGCATCGACCGGCGCGGTGTTGGTGAACCACGCATCGACCTCGACGTAGATCTGCGGCGTGGTGTACTGCCCCGCCAGCAGGGTGGCGTAGAGGATGGTCGGTACCGCCGTCGAGAAGGTCGACAGGTAGGCGCCCAGGTTGGCGTCGGTATGCACGCGCATGGCCAGGAACTTGCCGTCCTTGTCCATTGCCATTTCGGCGTGGCTCACGTGGTCGCGGCCGTGCGCGTCCGACAGGAAGCACTCGGAGCGCTCGGCCGTCCACTTGATGTTGCGGTTGAGCTGCTTGGCGGCCCAGGTCAGGCACACGTCTTCCGCGTACAGGAAGATCTTGGAGCCGAAGCCGCCGCCCACGTCAGGGGCGATCACGCGCACCTTGTGCTCGGGCAGGCCCAGCACGAAGGCCGTCATGAGCAGGCGCTCGACGTGCGGGTTCTGGTTCGACACGTACAGGGTGTAGTCGTCGGTGCCCCGGCTGTAGCTGCCGATGGCCACGCGCGGCTCGATCGGGTTGGGAATCAGGCGGTTGTTGACGAGGTCGAGCGTGGTCACGTGCGCCGCGCCGGCAAAGGCCGCGTCGACCGCCGCCTTGTCGCCCAGCGCCCACTTGTAGCACTGGTTGTCGGGCGCTTCGTCGTGCAGCGTGACGCCGCCGGCCTTCTTGGCCGCGTCGGCCACGCTCACGAGCGCGGGCAGCACGTCGTAGTCGACCACCACGGCCTCGGCCGCGTTCTTGGCCTGCTCCACCGTCTCGGCCACCACCATGGCCACGTGGTCGCCCACGTAGCGCACCTTGTTGATCGCCAGGATCGGGTGCATCGGCTCCTTCATGGGGGTGCCGTCGGGGTTGTTGATGAGCCAGCCGCAGGGCAGCCCGCCCATCTTGCCCTCGATGTCCTTGCCGCTGAAGATGCCGACCACGCCGGGCATCTTCATGGCCTGGGCGATGTCGATCGACTTGATGGCGGCATGCGCGTGCGGCGAGCGCACGAACACCGCATGGCTCTGGTTGGCCAGCGTGATGTCGTCGGTGTAGTTGCCCGCGCCGGTCAGGAAGCGATAGTCTTCCTTGCGCCGCAGGGCCTCGCCGATGTGCGGCAGGTTGGAGAAGTCGGAAGCGCCCATGATGCCGCTCCTTTCACGCCGTGGCGGTTGATTTCACGGGTGTGCCCGAGGCCATGGCCTCGCCGCCCATCTTCACGGCCTTCACGATGTTCTGGTAGCCCGTGCAACGGCACAGGTTGCCGTCGAGCAGCTCGCGGATCTCCGACTCGCTCGACTTGGGGTGGTGGGTGCACAGGTCGATGGCGCTCATGACCATGCCCGGGGTGCAGAAGCCGCACTGCAGGCCGTGGCACTCCTTGAAGGCCGCCTGCATGGGGTGCATGGTGCCGTCGGCCTCGGCAATGCCTTCGATGGTGGTGATGTCGGCGCCGGCCGCCTGGGCGACCAGCACATTGCATGACTTGACGGCCCGGCCGTTCACATGGACGGTGCAGGCGCCGCACTGGGCGGTGTCGCAACCGACGTGCGTGCCTGTCAGATGGAGGTGCTCCCGGATGGCGTGGACAAGGAAGGTGTTGGGAGGAGCATCGACCGTGACCTGGCGGCCGTTGACTTTGAAAGCGACCTGCATTTGGCTGTCTCCGTGAAAGGTGATGGCTGATTCAGCAAAAGCATCTTGGATGCCGACCTTTCGCACTATCCTAGGCAAAACCCTTGACACTTGCACAGACCGCGCGAAATTCTCAAAATGAAACAGCTTGCCATCCGGCGAGCCGGGAAAAGCCACCCCACACGCGCGAACACCCCACGATGTCTGCCTCTGTCGTTTCGCCTGCCCCCGAACGCTCCCTGGCCATTGCCCAGGCCCGCCGCGAACTGATTCACGGCGAATCGCCGCGCGCGCATGCCAACCCCTGTGTCGACTCCTGGATCTCCCGCTCGTGGCAGCGCTGCATCGAGGCCGGCCGGCGCCCGCAGCAGCGCGTCAGTTTCGACCCGGTGGGCCCGTCGGCCGGCCGTGATGCAACAGAGCGCAACAGGGCGCTCGTCACGGCCGCCCGGCCGGTGATCGAGCGGCTCTCGCGCGCCATTGCCGACACCCGCTATTTCGCGATCCTGACCAACGCCGACGGCATCGTGGTCGACGTGGGCAACCTGCCCGACGGCACCGACGCCGCCAGCCGCTACGCGCGCGACATCGGGCGCATCGGCGTGGACCTGTCCGAAAGGGCCATCGGCACCAGCGCCATCGGCACGGCGCTGGCCGAGCACGAGTCGGTATGGCTGCACCGCGGCGAGCACTTCTTCGACGACACCAGCGTCTACAGCTGCGCCGGCGCCCCGCTCTTCGGTCCCCGAGGCGACTGCATCGGCATGCTCGACCTCACGGGCGTACAGGTGGTCGAGCGGCCGGAGCTGCGCCACCTGGCCACGCTGTCGACGCGCAGCATCGAGAACATGCTGGTGCTGCACGAACCCTGCGAGCTGCTGCTGCACCTGGCGTGGCCCGGCAGCACGGCCAGCGAAGCCACCGAGGGGCTGTTGTGCATCGACGCCGACGGGCACGTCACCGGCGCCAATGCCGCGGCCCGGCAAATGCTGCACCAGCCGCTGGCGCGCAGCCAGCACGCGCTGCACTTCAACGACCTGTTCGCCCTGCCCCTGCACATGATGTTCGACGCCGCGCGGCGCGGCGACGCCATGCTCGAGGTGCCGCTGTGGTCGGGCCTGCGGGTGCAGGTGCAGCCCCAGCGCGGCGGTGGCGGCATGCCGGTCCAGCCCGTGGTCGACACCCGGCCCCGGCTGCGCGACGTGGAGACCGCATTGATCCGCAAGGCGGTGGCCGATGCGCGCGGCAACGTGGCGGAGGCCGCAAGGGCGTTGGGGATCAGCCGGGCGACGGTGTATCGCAAGCTGTGGCGCGGGCGGCCGGCGGGCGCGCCGGACTGACTGACCGGCCGGCCCCGCCGTTCAGCTCCCGTTCAGGCGCCGACCGGCACCTTGTCGAGAAAACCCGTCACCGAACGCAGCTTGCCCGCCTCCACCTGCGCGAAGTCGGTCCCCTGGATCAGGTCTTCCGCGCCGCTGGGGCCCAGCGTCCACGAAAAGCGCAGGTGGTCGCCGTGCGAATCGGCCTTGCCCAGCAGGTTGAAGCGAAAGCCCGGAAAGCGCTGGTGCACCGCGCCGACCAGCGCGCTGATCTGCTCGTGGCCGCTGGCCTGCGCCATCGGGTCGATGTAGCTGGCGTTGGCGGTCCAGCCGGCTTCGATGAGCGCGGCGCGGCGGGCCGCGTCGGTCTCGTTCCAGACGGCGATGTAGCCTTGGGCGATCGTGGCGGCGTCGTGTGCGGCGGTGTTCATGATGACCATTCCTTTCGGGGGTTGGCCCCGCAACATCGCGGGGTGAATGAATGGTCGCGCCGCACGCGCGCAGCGTCGATGACGTGGGAGGTTATGCCGCCTGCGCCATCGCCACGTCCGCGTCCAGCGGGAACACCGGGCGGCGCACTTTGCTGAACGGGAACAGGCTGTAGTCGGAGCTCGTCACGCCGGGGCTGTCGCACTCCACCAGCGCGGCCGACAGCGGCTCGAACACCGGCCGGCAGTACATGCGCGACTTCAGCAGCAGGAAGCGCTCGGTGCGCGGGTCGAGCCCCGCGCACTCGAACACGCCGATGTCCCACGGCTCCTGCGTGCGCTCCGTCACCACGATGCGCGCCGCGCCGATGTCGAACAGCACTGTGCGGCCCATGCTGCTGCGCTGGCCCGTGTAGGTCGGGCCGGTGATCACGTACTCGCCGTTGCTCACGCTGCGCACGGTGCCGGTCAGGCGCACGGGCGTCTTCGCCAGGCCGATGCCCGCGAGCGAGACCTTGTTGCCCAGCGCCACCGTCACCTGTGCGCCCTCGCCCGCCGCGATGAGCTGCGCCACCGCCTCGGGGTCGCACAGCGGGCCCACGCCGATGCCGTGCAGCCCCTGCGCCAAGGCCTCCTGCAGCACGTCCATGGTGTCGCAGCTGCCGCCCGACATGCAGTTGTCGCCGTGGTCCAGCAGCAGCACCGGGCGCGTCGCGCCTTCGGCGATCAGCCTGGCGCGCGCCACCGATTCCGCCAGCGGCTCGCTGCGGTAGATGAATGCTTCGCGCTCGTTCCACATCTGCGCGGCGATGCGGTCGGCCGTGGCCTGCGCGCGTTCGGGCGAGTGCGCGTCGACCACGATCACGCTCATGCACGGCGCCTCGATGTCCGACAGCGAGAAGCCCGCCAGGATCGACACCGCGAGCGACTCCGATTTCTCGGCCTCGCGCGCGGCCTCGATGGCGCGCTGCATCGCGCCGGTGAACGACGCGCTGCGCAGCGTGTGCGCCATCAGCGGCAACTGGCGCCAGCGCATCGCTGGCTGGCTGCGCCCGGCCAGCAGGTCGAGCAGCAGGCGCCCGACATGCGCGCCGGTCTCGTACATGTCGATGTGCGGGTAGGTCTTGAAGCCGACGATCACGTCGGCGTTCTCCACCATCGCGGGCGTGACATTGGCGTGCAGGTCGAGCGCCACGCCGATCGGCACGCCGGGCGCCACCGCGCGCAGGCGCAGCAGCAGGTCGCCCTCGCCGTCCGCGCTGTTCTGCGCGACCATGGCGCCGTGCAGGTCGAGCAGGATGGCGTCGCAACCCGGCGCCGCGTCGACGATGCACTGCGTGAGCGTGGTGTAGGCCAGCGCATCGACCGGCCCGCTCGGGTTGGCCGAGGCCGACACCGGCGTGACCACCGACGCGCCCGCCGCTTCGGCCAGGTCGATGAAGGCCGACATCGCGGTGCGCATGCCCTTGTTGTCGCTGTAGGCCTGCGCGCCGAAGGTCGGCCCGTCGGGCCCGAAGGCCGCGAGCGGCGTGGGCACGGGCGAGAAGGTGTTGGTCTCGTGGTTCAGGCGTGCGATCAGCACTTTCATTTCGCCACTCCCGCGCTTTGCAGCATCGCCTGCAGCAGCACGTTGCAACCGGCCTCGAGGTGATCGGGCTGCGCGTCCTCGATCTCGTTGTGGCTGATGCCGTCCAGGCAGGGCACGAAGATCATCGCCGTGGGGCACACGCGCGCCAGGTACACGGCGTCGTGGCCCGCGCCGCTGATCACGTTCATCCAGGTCATGCCCTGGGCCTGCGCCGACTCGCGGATGGCCGACACCAGGTGCGGCGTGAACGGCTGCGGCGGGAAGTACACGACCTGCTCGGCGGTCATCGCGACCTTGCCCTGCGCGGCCAGGCGCTTCACCGCTTCCTTGAGTTCGGCGTCCATGGCCGACAGCGTGGCGTCGTCCGCCGCGCGCAGGTCGACACTCATCTTCACGCGGCCCGGAATCACGTTGCGCGAGTTGGGATAGTTGTCGATCCAGCCGACCGTGCCGCGCGCATGCGGCGCGTGCGCCAGCGCGATGCGGTTCACCTCGATCACGAGTTGCGAAGCGGCGAGCAGCGCGTCCTTGCGCAGCTCCATCGGCGTGGGGCCTGCATGCGCTTCCATGCCCTGCACCACCACGTCGTACCAGCGCTGGCCCAGCGCGCCTTCGACCACGCCGATCACGCGCGCGTTGGCTTCGAGCACCGGGCCCTGTTCGATGTGCGCCTCGAAGTACGCACCCACGGGAGATGCGGCCGCCGATGCCGGCGTGCTGCCTGCGTAGCCGATGGCGTCCAGCGCTTCGGACACGCTCACGCCGTCGTTGTCGCGCTGCGCCAGCGCATGTTCGAGCGTGAAGGCGCCGACGAACACGCCCGAGCCCATCATCACGGGCACGAAGCGCGAGCCTTCCTCGTTGGTCCAGACCGCGACCTCCAGCGGCGCCTCGGTCTCGACCTTGGCGTCATTCAGGCAGCGAATCACTTCCAGCCCCGCAAGCACGCCGTAGTTGCCGTCGAACTTGCCGCCCGTGGGTTGCGTGTCGATATGGCTGCCGGTAGTGACGGGCGGCAACGCATTGTTGCGGCCCGCGCGGCGCGCGAAGATGTTGCCGATGGCGTCGACGCGGACCTCGCAGCCCGCCTCGCGCACCCAGCGCGTGAACAGGTCGCGGCCCTGCCGGTCGAGATCGGTCAGCGCGATGCGGCAGACGCCGCCCTTCTCGGTGGCGCCGAGTTGCGCCAGCTCCATCAGCGAGTTCCAGAGCCGCTGGCCGTCGATGCGCAGTTCAGTGTGTGATGAGTTCATGACTTTGAAAAAAGAGATGCGATGCGCGGCGCCTCAGGCGAGGCCCACGCCCAGATAGCGGTCCTTGACTTCGTGGTCGGCCATGAAGGCGGCGTTGTCGGCTTCGTGCACGATCACGCCCTGCTCCACGATGTAGTGGCGGTCGGCCAGCTGCACGCAGACCTCCAGGTTCTGCTCGACCAGCAGGATGGCCACGCCGGCGGCCTTGATGGTCTTGAGCTGCGCGACGATCTCCTCCACGATCACCGGCGCCAGGCCTTCGACCGGCTCGTCCAGGATCAGCAGGCGCGGGTGGTTCATGAGCGCGCGGCCGATGGCCAGCATCTGCTGCTCGCCGCCCGACAGCTGCCCGCCGCCGTTGCGCCGCCGTTCCTTCAGCCGCGGAAAGATGCGGTAGATGTCGGCCAGTTGCCACGGCGATTCGCGCCGCAGGCCGAGCAGCAGGTTTTCTTCCACCGTCAGCAGCTTGAAGATGCCGCGGTGCTCGGGCACCAGGCACACGCCGCGCGTGGCGATGCGGTGCGGCGGTTGGCCGGCGATGTCGGCGCCCTGGAATCGCACCCGGCCCGAGGACGGCGTGACCGCGCCGGCAATGCTCTTGAGCGTGGTCGACTTGCCCGCGCCGTTGCGCCCGAGCAGCGTGACGAGTTCGGCCTCGCCCACGCGCATCGACACGCCCTGCAGCACGTGGCTCTTGCCGTAGTGCGCGTGCAGCGCTTCCACTTCGAGGATGTTTCCAGCGCTCATGCCTTGCCTCCGGTGATCATGTTGCCCAGGTAGGCCGTGCGCACGCGCGCGTCGGCGCGAATGTCGCCCGGCAAGCCCTCGGCCAGCACGCGGCCCAGTTGCATCACGGTCACGGTGTCGGAGATGTCCATCACGATGTTCATGTTGTGCTCGATCAGCACCACGGTGTGCGCGTCGCGCAGGCCGCGGATCAGCTGCTTCATGTCGTCGAGGTCGTCGATGCCCATGCCCGAGGTCGGCTCGTCGAGAAAGATCGCCTTCGGCTTCGCGGCCAGCGCCATGCCCACTTCGAGCCGGCGCTGCTGGCCGTGCGAAAGCTCGCCGACCGGCGTGTTCGCCAGCCGCTCGAGGCCCACGCGCTGCAGCACCTCGTCCACCGTTTGCGTGCAGGCCAGTTCGCCGACCGGCGCGCGCCAGCAGTTCATGGCCTGTCGCGGCGACACGCCCTGCGCCGCCACGCGCAGGTTCTCGCGCACCGACAGGCTCGCGAACAGCGCCGTGACCTGGAACGAACGCGCCATGCCGCGTTGCACGCGCTTGTGGTCGGGCTCGCGCGTCACGTCATGGCCGTCGAACACGATGCGCCCGCCCGTGGTGGTGCCGGTGCCCGTGAGCATGTGGAACAGCGTGGTCTTGCCCGCGCCGTTGGGGCCGATCACCGAGTGCACGGTGTTGCGCCTGATCTTCAGGTCGACCCCGCCGAGCGCGGCGAACTTGCCGTAGTGCTTGGTGACGCCGACGGCTTCGATGAGTACGGGTTGCGTCATGCCTTGTCTCCCTGCGCGGAAGGTGTGGGAGCGCCCGGCGGCGTCCTGCGGAAAATGCGGCGCCATGCGGCCTCGCCCACGCCCCAGAGCCCGCGCTGCATGCCGATGCTCACGCCGATCAGCAACAGCCCCAGCAACAGCAGCCAGCGCGGCCACAGCGTGGAAAGCCAGTCGGCCAGCAGCACATAGAAGGCCGAGCCCAGCACCGAGGCGAACAGGTTGCCGGTGCCGCCGATCACGGCGATGACCAGGATCATTTCGCTCGTGTGGTACTCGGCGTTCGACAGCGGCGCGATGCCGGTCATCATCGCGTGCAGGCCGCCCGCCAGGCCGGTGACGGCGCCCGAGATCACGAAGGCCAGCAGCTTGAAGCGCTTGAGGTTGTAGCCCACGGCGGCCGCCCGGTCTTCGTTGTCGCGGATGGCCAGCAGCGTGCGGCCGAAGACCGAGTCGGTCACGCGCAGCAGCAGCGCGAACGCGATCAGAAAGACCACGGCCACGAAGGCGTAGTACTTCCACGGCGTGTCCATGAAGCCGGGACGCGGCACGTCGAGCAGGCCGTTGTCGCCGCCCGTGAGCTCGGTCGCGGTGTAGGCGATGAAATAGAACATCTGCGCAAAGGCCAGCGTGAGCATCACGAAGTAGGTGCCGCGCTGGCGGATGGCGACCCAGCCGACCACCGCCGCGCCGAGCGCGCCCATGCCCATGGCCGCCAGCAGCGCAAGCGGCATCGGCAGGTGCAGCCGCGTGAGCAGGATCGCGATGGTGTAGCTGCCCAGCCCGAAGAAGATGCCCTGCCCGAAGGACAGCAGCCCCGTGTAGCCCAGCAGCAGGTTGCAGCCCAGCGCGGCCAGCGCATAGATCAGCACCTCGCTTGCGAGCGAGCCCGAGCGCAGCACCAGCGGCAGGCCCAGCGCGGCGATCAGCGCCAGAAGGAAAGTGATTTTTCTCGGCATGGCGGTGTTCATCCTTTGCGGCCGAGCAGGCCATGCGGGCGCAGCAGCAGCACGGCCGCCATCGCGATGTAGACCATCAGGCTCGCCCCCGGCGGCCAGATGGTGCTCATGAGGCTCTGCACGATGCCGATCAGCAGGCCGCCCACGAGCGCGCCGCCGAAGCTACCGAGCCCGCCGATCACCACCACCACGAACGCGACGCTCAGCGCCTCGACGCCCATGAACGGTTCGGCCCCGCGGATCGGCGCGGCCAGCACGCCCGCCAGCGCCGCCGTGGCCGCGCCGAGCGCGAACACCAGGCTGAACACGCGGAACACGTTGATGCCCAGCAGCGACACCATCTCGGTCGATTCGCTGCCCGCGCGCACCGCGCTGCCCAGCCGCGTGCCTTCGAGCACCCACCACAGGATGATCGCGAGCACGGCGGTGAAGCCGATCACGAACAGCCGGTACTTGGGATAGACGAACGAGCCCCACATCACCACGCCCTGCAGCAAGTCAGGCGTGGGCACGCTGTTGCCCAGCGGGCCCCAGAACACGATGACGATCTCCTGCACCGCGAGCGCCAGGCCCACCGTCACGAGGATGTGGAACTCGTGCGCCTTGGCGTACACGCGGCGCAGCAGCAGCTTCTCGGCCAGCCAGCCGAGCGCGCCGACGCACAGCGGCACCAGCACCAGCGAGGCCCAGAAGTTCAGCCCCCATTGCGTGGCCTGGTAGCAGAGGTAGGCGCCCAGCAGGTAGAAAGCGCCATGCGCGAAGTTCACGAAGCGCAGCAGGCCGAACACGATGGACAAGCCAACGGCCAGCAGGAAATACAGCATGCCGATGCCGATTCCGTTGATGGTCTGGAGCAGGTAGACGGACATAGGTGTGAGTGATCGCGGACACGAAAGCAGTGCGCCTTCCAGGAACACCGCGGAACCGGCTTCGCCGGGCCGCAGGTGTTGCCCCCGGCAAGGGGGTGGGAGGCCACACGCAGTGGGCAAGCCTGGGGGTCAGCCCAATTTGCAGCCGGTCTTGTCGACCGGGAGGAAAGACTTGCCCGAGCTGATCACGTCGACGAAGTCCGCCGGGTTCTGCATCTTCGACTTGGCCTTGCCCTTGAGCAGGTAGTAGTCCTTGATGACCTGGTGGTCGGCCTTGCGGATTTCCTCGGTGCCGGTGAGGCCGTCGAACTTCATGCCCTCGAGCGCGGCGATCACGGCCTTCTGGTCCACCGTGCCCGCCTTCACGATGCCGTCGATCAGGATCTTGGTGCAGACATACGAGCCCGCAAGGCTGTAGTTGGGCACGATCTTGAGCTTGTCGGCCGTGCGCTTGACCAGGTCCTTGTTCAGCGCCGTGTCGGCGGTGTGCCAGTACTGCGCACCGAAGTAGACGCCGTCGCACAGGTCCGCGCCCAGCGACTCGAACTGCTCCAGGCCCGAGGCCCAGGCCATGAGGATCGTCATGTTCTTGTTCATGCCGAAGCTGATGGCCTGACGCAGCGCGTCGGACGACTGCGCACCGAAGTTGAGCAGCAGCAGCACGTCGGGCTTGGCGGCCGCGGCGTTGGTGAGGTAGCCGCTGAACTCCTTCTCGTTGAGCGAGTGGTAGCTGTTGCCCACGTGCTCGATGCCCTTCTCCTGGAAGATGGCCTTGGCCGCGCTCAGCAGGCCGTCGCCGAACACGTACTGCGGCGTGATGGTGTACCAGCGCTTGGCCTTGGGCATCGACGCGATCAGCGGGCGCACGGTCTGCTCGATCGCACCGAAGGTGGGCACCGACCAGCGGAAGGTGGCGGGGTTGCAGTCCTTGCCCGTGATCTCGTCCGCGCCGGCGGTGGTGATGAACAGGCCGCCGGCTTTTTCGGCTTCCTTGCCCATGGCCAGCGATTCGGACGACAGGATGCCGCCCGCGAAGAACTTCGTGCCCTGCTGCTGCGAGGCTTCCTGCACCTTGCGCACGGCCGTCGCGGGCTTGCCTTCGGTGTCGAGCACCGTGTAGGCCAGCGGCCGCTTCAGCACGCTGCCGTACTGCTCGATGGCCAGCTTCATCCCCAGGTCGGCGAACTTGCCGTTGGCCGCGAAGGCGCCCGACATCGGGACCGGGCAGCCGAAGCGGATCGCGTCGGCCGACTGGGCAAAAGCCGCGCGGCCCGCCAGCAGGGATGCGGGGGCGGCCGACAGGGCGGCCAGCTGAAGAAGGTGTCTGCGTTGCATGGAGTTCTCCGGTCGTGGTGTGGAAGTAAGGAAAAAGGCGTGATCCGCGATGGCGGCGAATTTAAGCGGATAAATAGGATTAATATGCTGGTAAAAACCCGCTAGCAAACGCCGTGCCCAAAACCAGAGTCTTCGTCCCGATGCAGTTGATTAAGATCGCGCGTGGTTGCGCAGTCCGCGCTTCTCTTGATGGGCATGGAGTGCGCGAATGACAGTGGGGCAACACCGCCCAAAGCGGCAAAAGCTCTCGGACGTCATCGTCGAAGACGTCAAGCGCTGGATCGTTGCGGAGCGCAAGCAGCCGGGCGACCGGCTACCGAACGAGAAGGAGCTGATCGAGCTGTTCGGCTATTCGAAGAGCACCGTGCGTGAGGCGCTGAAGGCGCTGGAGGTGCGCGGCCTGATCTCCATTCGCACCGGCCCCGGCGGCGGTGCGTACCTGCAGCAGGTGTCGGTCGACCACGCGTCGGAGCCGCTGCGCAACTTCCTGCACTTTCACCACCTCGACGGCCACCACATCTACCAGCTGCGCAAGGCGCTGGAGCCCGAATTGGCGGTGAGCGTGGTCGGCAAACTGACACCGGCGCAGTTCGAGAAGCTCGAAGAAAACATCCGCCTGTGCGCCATCGAGCCCGGCAACGACGACGAACTGCGCATCCAGCGCGAGGCCGAACTGGCTTTTCACACCATGTTGGCCGAGAGCTGCCCCAATCCGGTGCTGTCTTTCATGTGCAGGTTTCTCAACGACCTGCTGCGCGACCTCGTGGTCTACAAGAAAGCGCTGGACCACCACCACTTCGGCGAGACCAACGTGGACTATCACACCCAACTGCTGGCCGCCTACCGCAAGGAAGACGCCGAGGAGGTGCGGCGGCTGATGGCTGAGCACATGATCGATGCGGAGCAGCACATGCACGAGATGGAAGCGCACATCGGGGCGAAGCATTTGTTGCTGCCGAGCGGGCAGCGGTAGTCAATCAATCAATCAATCAATCAATCAATCAATCAATCAATCAATCAATCAATCGGTCAGTTGATGCGCGCGTTCGTGAGTTCCATGTGCTGGAAGTTGCTGCCCGTGAAATCCACCTGAGCGCCTCGCAGGTTGGTGCCCGTGATGGAGGTACCGCCGCAGTCGAGGATGCCTACGGCCTGCCACTGGCAGTTGTCGAAATTCAGGTTCGTCCAGGTGCAGCCTCTGAAGCTGCACTGGCTCCATTCAGCGCCCTGAAACGCGGCGCTCTCGAAAGTGCAGCCCGTGAAGGTGCACCCCGCCATGCGCAGGCGCTCGAAGTCGCACTTGCTGAAAGTACAGCCCTGGAACTGGCACGAAGACCAACTCGCGTCCTTGAATGTCGTCGCGGAAAAGCTGCTGCCGGTGAACGTGCTGGCCGAGAAGGTGATCAGGTTGAGGTCGAGCCCGGCATAGGCGTTGGCATCGCTTTCTCCACTCAGCCCGGCCGGCGCACCGCCCACGCCTTTGCGCCACTTGTCGTGATCCAGGATGATTTGTTGTGCGCTCATGCTTGGCCCTTTTGCTGATACGACCGGGACTGCCAGTAGTTGGTGCGGGAAATATGGCTCTTGGCCTCAACGTCTACACGGCGGATCTCTGTCAGCAACTCGTGGCTCAGGGGAAGTCGCGCTCGGCCGGTGCCCCCGGAGCTTGGCATGGGCCGCGCAGCGGGCTGCACGACGAGGGCTTCGGCTGCGTCGATCAGCGTTTGCCTGTCGCCGTTCCACTGGGGCAGTTGCGCCGGAGGCAGGGGCAATACCTCGTCGAGACTGGGGAAGCGAAGATCGGGATTGCGCCAAAGGGCATCACCCAAGACCGAATAGCGCTCGGCGCGTGCCAAGTCCACATGGAGGTCAACGAGGGGGCGTCCAAAATAGAAGGCAACGGCCAAACTGTTCGCTGACTTCTCGCTACCCAGTCTGGCACCTGCCTGAAAAGTCCCCAGCGCACGCGAGTAGTCGTCCTGCTGCTTGGCGTCGCGGCCTTGAGTCATTGCAAGTTGGTATGCGGCATTTCCCGAACCTTGTGCAAACGCGCACTCCAACATCCTGAGGCCGACAGTCGCGTTTCCCCAAAAAACGGGGGCTCGTCATGCCCTGCATTCAGCTTTTCGCCGAGATGCGCCTGTGCCGCGATGCTTCCCATGTCCGCCGCCTTTTGCCAAAAGGCATAGGCCACATTTGCATCCTGCTTTAACGGGCCGACCCCGCCCATGTGGTAGGCGCCCATGTTGTCCCAAGCCGCTGGAACGCCCCTGCGCATCAAGTCCTCGGTAAGTTCAATCGCCCTCTCGATGTTCTGCGGCACGCCCAACCCCTTCAGATGAAGTCCGGCAAGATTGAATTGCGCTTTCCAATGGCCTTGCTCGGACGCCTGCACCCAAAGTCGCGCCGCTTTTGTGTAGTCACGGTCGTCAGGCCACAAGTCATGGCTCGTTGCGGTCATACCTTGTTCGAACAGCGTTTGGGCATCCGCCGTGAATGGTGGATTGGCATCTTCTTCGTGCATGCATTCAAAGCTTCGACGATGAGGATCAAATGCATCAAGCTTGGAAAAACGGAGAAGCACGGGCGCCGCGGAACGGTCATCGTTCGTTGGGCAACCTGCCAAGAGAATGGTGAAAACAAATACAGCGACCGGAGTCGCTAAATGGCCCCAGGTCCTTCTTGAGAAAATCAGGAAGGCCATCACTGCGCGAGTCTCGCTAAAGGCTCATTCCATAACACGCGGACTATGGAGAGAATCGCTGGGGAACAAACAGTAAGAGCCGACATGGACCACTGACGAATTGGTGATCCAAAAGTCTGCGGCACCCCGGCGACTCACACTGCAAACAATAGTCACTCAGCGGTCATCAGAGGAAATCAATCCGCACGACCGTGGCAAATTCACGCCCCCCCACCCCCTACCCGTGCGCCCACGCCAGGCACTCCTGAAACGCCAGCACCGCCCGCGAAGGCTTCGGCGACCTGCGCAGCAAACTCACGAACCGGCACACGTAGTTGAACCTTGCCGGCAGCACCGCCTTCATCAACCCGCGCTCTTCGAACACCTGCGCGTAGTGGTCCGGCAAGAAGCCCAGGAACCGCCCCGAAAGAATCAGCGTCGCAATCGCCTCCTGGTCGAACCCCGTCGCCTTGCGCGACAGCCTGGCGCGGTGGCTCAGTTCCATGTTCGGCGAGTGATACCCCAGCCCCGCGAAGTGATGCGCCCCCAGCTTCGCCCACGTGAGCTTGGCGTGGCTGCTGTCGAACAGCGGATGCCCCTTGCCGCAATACAGCAGCATGGTCTCGTCGAAAAGATCCGCATACACCAGGCTCTGCGAGGCCCGGTGCGCGGGGATGATGCCGATCTGGAAATTGCCGTCCAGCACCCCCTGCTCGATGGCGTTGATCGACCCCACATGCACCGCCAGGTTCACTTCCGGCGCGATCTCGGTGAAGCGCGCAATCGCCTCGCCGATGCGCGCCTTCGGGTTGGTGGCGGTCTTGTCGAACAGCGCCACCTCGAGTTGTCCGCCCATGCGGTTGTGGATGTCGTCGATGCTGCCGCGAAACGCATCGACCGAGGCCAGCAGGCGCAGGGTCTCGTCGTACACGCGCTGGCCCTCGGCGGTGAGCGCGAAGCCCGCGCGCCCGCGCCGGCACAGCACCAACCCGAGCCGCGTTTCCAGGTCCTTCACGTGCCGGCTCACGGTGGAGGTGCCGATGTTCAGCTCCAGCTCGGCGGCCGCCATGCCGCCGCAGTCGACCACGCTCTTGAACACCTTGAGCAGGCGCAGGTCCATGTCGCTGATCTGCCCCAGCACGGCACGGTTCCTGGCGCTGTTTTTGGCTTGCGCCTTTACTTGCATGAAGTGTCAAGTGAACATTGATATTGCGCCATTCTCCACACTGAAGGGTCTGCGAACAATCGGCGCATCCCATAACCCTCCTTCGGAGCCCGCCCCCGGCGGAACGCCATGACCCTTGCAACCCCCGCCATCGAACCCACGCCCGCCCTGCGCACCGACGCCGCCTGGCTCGACGCGCACTGGATGCCCTACACCGGCAACCGCAATTTCAAGGCCGATCCGCGGATCATCGTGGAGGCCAAGGGCGCCTACTTCACCGACGCGACGGCCGCAAGATCTTCGACGGCCTCTCGGGCCTGTGGTGCTCGGGCCTGGGCCATGGCCGCCCCGAAATCACCGAGGCGGTGAGCCGCCAGATCGCCAAGCTCGACTACTCGCCCGCCTTCCAGTTCGGCCACCCGCTCTCGTTCGAGCTGGCCAACAAGATCAAGGAACTGACGCCCGCCGGCCTGGACTACGTGTTCTTCACCGGCTCGGGCTCCGAAGCCGCCGACACCTCGCTGAAGATGGCGCGCGCCTACTGGCGCACCAAGGGCCAGGCCAGCAAGACCCGCCTGATCGGCCGCGAGAAGGGCTACCACGGCGTGAACTACGGCGGCATCTCGGTGGGCGGCATCGCGGCCAACCGCAAGCTGTTCGGCCAGGGCGTCGAGGCCGACCACCTGCCGCACACGCAGCTCGCCGCGAACGCCTTCACGCGAGGCATGGCCGACAACGGCGCCGAACTGGCCGACCGCCTGCTCGACCTGATCGCGCTGCACGACGCATCGAACATCGCGGCCGTGATCGTCGAGCCCTTCGCGGGTTCGGCCGGCGTGGTGATTCCGCCCAAGGGCTACCTGAAACGCCTGCGCGACATCTGCACGGCCCACAACATCCTGCTGATTTTTGACGAAGTGATCACCGGTTTCGGCCGCTGCGGCGCGCTCACGGGCGCCGAGGCCTTCGGCGTGACGCCGGACATCATGAACATCGCCAAGCAGGTGACCAACGGCGCGCAGCCGCTGGGCGCGGTGGTCGCCAGCAAGGAGATCTACGACACCTTCATGGCGGCAGGCGGCCCCGACTACATGCTCGAGTTCCCGCACGGCTACACCTACGGCGCGCACCCGGTGGCCTGCGCCGCCGGCATCGCCGCGCTCGACGTGCTGCAGAAGGAAGACATGATCGGCCGCGTGCAGACGCTGGCCCCGCACTTCGAGAACGCCGTGCACAGCCTGAAGGGCAGCAAGCACGTGAGCGACATCCGCAACTTCGGCCTGGCTGCCGGCCTGACCATCGCCGCGCTGCCGGGCGAGCCCGCGCGCCGCCCCTACGAGATCGCCATGAACTGCTGGAAGAAGGGCTTCTACGTGCGCTACGGCGGCGACACGATCCAGCTCGCGCCTCCGTTCATCGCGGAGAAGGCCGAGATCGACCGCATGGTCAACGCGCTGGCCGACGCGCTGGCGGAAACGGCCTGAGCCTTTCCTCCCGGCGCGGCCTGATCGGAGGCCGGGTCCTACAGGCGGCGCGCCGGCCGCCTTTCAGAATCACCGGCATGACGGTACTGCGCAGCGACATCCCCGCGCGCCTGGACCGCCTGCCGTGGTCGCGCTGGCATTGGCGCGTGGTGATCGCGCTGGGCGTGGCCTGGGTGCTCGACGGGCTCGAGGTCACGCTGGTCGGCTCCATCGGCGCGGTGCTGGAGCGGCCCGACACGCTCGGGCTCACGGCCGGCGAAATCGGCCTGTCGGGCTCGGTGTACGTGGCGGGCGCGGTGATCGGCGCCCTGCTCTTCGGGCGGCTCACCGACCAGCTCGGGCGCAAGAAGCTCTTTCTCGTCACGCTGGTGGTCTACACCATCGGCACGCTGGCCACGGCCTTCTCCCCCGACTTCGCTTTCTTCGCGTTGTGCCGCTTCGTCACGGGGCTGGGCATCGGCGGCGAGTACGCGGCCATCAACTCGGCCATCGACGAACTCATTCCGGCGCGGGTGCGCGGGCGCGTCAATCTCGCCATCAACGGCAGCTTCTGGATCGGCGCGGCCCTGGGCGCGGCGCTCAGCCTGGTGCTGCTCGACGCGCGCGTGATCGGCCCGGTGTGGGGCTGGCGCGCGGGCTTCGCCTTGGGCGCAGTGCTGGCGGTGGCCATCCTGCTGGTGCGGCGCGACGTGCCCGAGAGCCCGCGCTGGCTCATCGCGCACGGGCGCGCCGACGAAGCCAGGCGCATCGTCGACAAAATCGAGGCCGAGGTGGAAGCGCAGCACGGCCCGCTGCCAGCGCCGCTGGGCCACGTCAGCTACCCGGCCGCGCGCCAGGCCAGCCCGTCGATGCGCGAGGTGGCGCGCGTGCTGTTCAAGCGCTACCGGCAGCGCAGCGTGGTCGCGCTGGCGTTGATGATCTCGCAGGCCTTTTTCTACAACGCGATCTTCTTCACCTACGCGCTGGTGCTCACGCGCTTCTACGGCGTGCCCGAAGGCCGCGTGGCGCTCTACATCTTTCCGTTCGCGCTCGGCAACGTGCTCGGGCCGCTGCTGCTGGGCCCGCTGTTCGACAGCCTGGGGCGACGCAAGATGATCGCGCTGACTTACGTGCTCGCGGGCGTGGGCCTCGCGCTCACGGGCTGGGCCTTCACGATGGGCTGGCTCGACGCGCGCAGCCAGGCGCTGTGCTGGTCGGCGGTGTTCTTCCTGGCATCGGCGGCGGCGAGTTCGGCGTACCTCACGGTGAGCGAGGTGTTCCCGCTGGAGATGCGCGCCATGGCTATCGCGATCTTCTACGCGGTCGGCATGGGCGCGGGCGGTTTCGCGGCGCCGCTGCTCTTCGGCCTGCTGATCGAGACCGGCAGCCGCAGCGCGGTGATGGTGGGCTACGGCGTCGGCGCGGTGCTGGTCATCGTCGCGGGGTTGCTGGCTTTGCGCTACGCGGCCGACGCGGAGCGCAAGCCGCTGGAAGAGGTGGCGCCCCCGCTGGCGTCCGAGGCCGGCGGCGAGCGCTGAGGCAGAGCCGGGCTACAGCGCGCAGGTGCGAAAGCCGAAGAACCCGTCGTCGCGCTCCGGCAGTGCAAAGCCGCGCCGCTTGAGCGAACGCAGGCGCGCACGCGTCGCGAACGACGCACCGCGCAACACGCGCGCCCGACCGAACGCGGCCGCCGGATCGAACTCCCCGCCCGCGCTCCACGGGTCGGCCTGGTAACCGGGCCACGGCTGCAGCGTGCCCGCCGTCCATTCATGCACGTCGGCCCAGCGAAAGCCGCGCCGCGCGGCGGCGTGCGCGGCGATTTCCCACTCGACCTCGGTCGCCACGCGCCGG